>JBKDBI010000407.1:0-4209 GCA_046314695.1 Bacteroidota bacterium
TCGCTGGATTTGGCCACCAGCATAAAGCAGCTACGTTGGAAGGCTGCAAAAAATCTCCCATGTGTTTCTTATCATCTTCCCGACATCAGGAAAACGATGCAAACCCAATACGACTACATCCGCACAGACCTTCAGCCCGGCCAATGGGCTGTATTTTGGGATAACCCATTGCGCGGCAAATACACCATCGCCCGCTATTCACACAGCGAACGCACAACCCCGTTTGACCGGCATTGGGCAAAGAACGGCGAATACTTTGCCGAGGTTCAAGACCTGACTGAATGGATTGAAGAGCAGACTGAAGATTTAAAAAAGTAAACTTTGTTTACATAAAGATAAACACGGGTGTAATAATATTGCCCCGTGCGATTGCTGGGGCTAAACATTACCCGCGCTGCTGCCCTGACTCAGGAGCGGCGCTCATCGCTTGCGGCCCCGACGCAATGGCTTATCGACGCTATACGCTCCATCATGGGTGGGACCGGCGAGGGTGTACGCGTAAACCAACAAGCCGCGCTGTCACTGGCTGCGGTACATGCGTGTGTCCGGGTAATTGCAGAATCCGTGGCATCCATGCCGCTGCGGTTTTACGGCACCAATACCGACGGCTCCAAATTCGTAGATAACGCCCACCCCCTTTCCTACTTAATCAACGAACCCAACGAGGCGCAGACCCGTTATGAGTTCGTTCAATGGATGGCCATGCAGCTCAAGCTGACCGGCAACGCCTACGCGGTCATAACCCGCGACCCCACAACCCAGCGCCCGGTCGAGCTAAACCCCATCCCGACAAAGCGCGTTAAGGCGCAGCTGACCCCGACCGGGATCCTGTACCACATCGAAGGCCGCGACGAACCTATCGCCGGAATCGACATGGTACATTTTCGCGGCATGACGGCGGACGACCTGACAACAGGTCTGAACCCGATCCAGCTTCACGCGAATAGCCTCGGAATCACAATCGGCGCTGAACGCAGCACGGCCCGTTTCTACGGTAAAAACGCCTCTCTCAAATGTGCTTTCAAGTGGAAGGGCGAACAGCCGTCCGTGGAAGCCGCTCAGAAAACCTAGCAAACGTTTATAAATGTTCTGCAAGGGAACGACCCGGTTACCGTGCTGCCCGACGGCACCGACCTTGAGCAACTGAACCTTTCACCACAGGAGGCCGAATTTATTGCAGCGCGGAAATACGGCGCTGAAGATATCGCCCGTATGTTTGGCGTGCCGGCGTACATGATCGGCGCAGACAGCAGCGGCATAAAATCATCCGTAGAACAGCAAGCGCAAGATTTCTATACACAAACCATCCTGCCAACCGTCACCATGATGGAACAGGAGCTGCGCCGGAAACTTACCACCGAGGCCGAGAAAGGCACCTACTATTTCAAGTTTGTATTTAACAGCCTGCTAAGGGCCGACGCAAAGAGCCGGGCCGAATACTACAACATGGGCATTCGCGGCGGCTGGCTCAGCCCCAACGAAGCCCGCAGCCTGGAAGACTTCAACCCCATGAGCGGCGGCGAAACGACCTACACAGAATCTAACCTTGTACCGTCCGACATGATGCGCCCCTGGATTCAATCGAAGATTGACGCAGCCCCGCAAGCCGAGGCGCAAACCAATAACCCCGACGGCAACAATTAAGACATGAGCAAACCAACTGAAACCAATATAGAGCGCCGCACATTTACCGGAACGGTAGAATTGCGAATGCAGGACGGCGCCGATTTCCCGACCGAGGTAACCGGCATTGCAGCTGTGGTAAACCAGCGCACGGACATCGGATGGTTTGAGGAAGAAATTGCGCCCGGCGCATTTGATGACGCCCTGGCCTTGAGCGACATCCGCGCCCTGTTCAACCACGACCCTAACCGCATCCTCGGACGCACCGCCGCCGGCACCGCGAAAGTATGGGTAAACGATGAAGGACACCTTGCCTACAGCTTCGTACCCGACCCGTCAAACCCTGAGCACGTTTCGGTTGTGCGTTCAATCCAGCGCGGCGACATCACCCAAAGCAGCTTCGCGTTTATCACAAACGGCGTGCAGTGGGTATGGTCGGACAAGTACGGGCAGGAAGGCACCCGCCGCATCCTGCGCATGAAGGAACTTTACGACGTTTCGCCGGTAACCTATCCGGCCTATTCCGGCACATCGGTAGGCAGCCGCGATGCTGAAGCTATCCGCCAGGAGCGCGACGCGATTATCGCAGAACGCGAAGCACTGACCGAAGCCGCCGCCGCTGAGCTGGCCAAACAACGCAACGCCCGCCGCGACCTTGCCGGCATCATTGCTAAAACTTTGTAAAAAACATTCAACAGAATAAACGATGAAACAATTGAAAGAAAAGCGGGAAGCACTGGCCGCATTGCGCGGTGAATTGCTGACCCTGTCTAAGGCCGAAAGCCTGACCGACGAACAGATCACCCGCATGGCGGAAATCAACAGCGACGTTGAAAAGCTGGCCGGCGAGATCGCAACCCTGGAAGCTACCCAGCGCAGCCTTGCCGCCGTACCTGTGGTACACACCACCGGCACCGGCGAAGCCCGCGAGCAGGACAAACTCAGCAAGCGCTTCAGCATGATTAAGACCATGACCGAGCTGAGCAGCCGCAGCGCGGTTTCAGGTCTGGAAAAGGAATTGGCCGACGAAGCACGCGAGCAGAATATGCGTGCCGGATTGACCGCCAGCACAACCGGCGTAACCCTGCCCGCGTGGCTGATCAATCGCCGCGCTGCCAAATCTGAAAAACGCGACATCACCGTAAGCGGTGGAAGCGGCATCACCGAAGGCGGCGGAAACGTTGCCACCAACGTGGGCGGCATCCTGAATGCGCTTGAGTCTTACATGATTCTCAGCCAGCTCGGCGTGCAGATGTTCGATGGCCTTGTCGGAAACCTCCGCTTCCCTGCAAACACTACCGCACCCGTGGCCACATGGGAGGGCGAAGTTGACGCAGCAGCTGAAAGCAGCCAGACATGGGCTAACCGTACCCTGAGCGCAAAGCGCCTCGGTGCCTTCATCGACGTGTCCGACCAGATCCTGCTTCAGTCAAGCAACCCGCTTGAAGCTTGGGTTATGGACTACCTGCTCCGCGCTGGTGCCACCAGCCTTGAGCGTGCTGCGATTAACGGCGGCGGTTCTAACGAGCCTACCGGCATTATCGCCAACACCGACGTGACCGTGACCTTTGCCGGCAACGCGGCCAGCAACGCGACCAATGCCAACGGTGCAAACCAGGTGTATGCAGACTGGGTGAACCTGTACAAGCAGGCAATGGTGAACAACGCCACCATGCAGAACCTCGCCTACATCACCAGCCCGCAGGTACACGCCGACGCGATGATCCGCCCCAAGCAGCCCAGCGGTGTTGAAGGCAACTTCATAGTAACTCAGGCCGGCGTATCGCCCCTCGGTTTCCCAGTGCTGGCAAGCACCAACGTACCCAGCACCTTGACCAAAGGCACCAGCTCCGACCTGAGCGCCCTGATTTTCGGCGACTTTTCGCAGCTTGCCCTCGGTAGCTGGGGTAACCCGATTCTCGAGATGGACCCTTATACTCAGAAGGTAAACGGCCTGAACCGCTTCCACTTCATCAATTTCGTTGATGCTCTGGTGCTTCAGCCGAAAGCCTTCGCGGTTTGTAAGGACATCGACGCTACCACCCCTGCCTAACCTCTCCTAACCCTCCAATAACCCCCGACACCGGCGCGGTGTGTGGTAGTCAGCCGCGCCTGTGTTTGGGAATCCCGGATAGGACTTGAATGCTCCATCCGGGAGCCAGCCGCAAGGCTTAATAATTACCCAAAATGCAGACCGTTAAAATCAAATGGACATCCAACCCGGCCGGCTTCATGTACGCCTATAGCATCGGCGATGTGTGCGACATGGAGCAGAAGAAGGCCGAGCTGCTGGCAAGCGTGGGAGCGATTGAAATAATCGAAGCCGCGCCCGAAACCGCCACCGCCAAACCAAAAGCCGAAACCGCCACCGCCAAACCAAAAGCCGAAACCGCCACCGCCAAACCAAAAGCCGAAACCGCCACCGCAAAGCCAAAAGCCGAAACCGCCACCGCAAAGCCACATCGCAAACGATACCCATGCACCGCCGCATCTTCAACACAATTCAGCCCGCGTCCGCTTACATCAGTTTGCAGGACTGCAAAGACCATCTGCGTTTAATCAACACAGACGAAGACGGCTATATTG
>JBKDBI010000408.1:0-2605 GCA_046314695.1 Bacteroidota bacterium
CGACTGAGTCTCGCGAGCAGTCGACTGCACTCCCGAATCGCACTCCGCATGAGCCGGCAAGGCCGCAAAACTGCTGCTGCAACATCCAGCACGACACGCGCTCCAGCCTGCTTGATGCAGACACTTTGACGTACTACACGCTCCGCCAGCACACGGTTGGCGACGATCTCGCCGCAGCGCTCGGCGTGGCTTCGATCGCTTGCGAAGTGTGCCAAGCGACTCCCGACGAAGTGCAGAAGGCCGCGAAGAACGCCGCCGAGGCGAAGGCCGAGGCCGATGATGCGAAGGCTCTTGCCGAGATGATGGCGAGCGACGAAAACGCGGACCCGAGCGACATCATCGACCAGCGCGAAAACGCCGAGCGTGCTGAGGCCCGTGCCAACGCCGCCGCGAGCGATCTCGGTCGTGCGATCAGCGAGAACGGCGCGAGCATGGCGAAGGTAGTCGATCGCGCGATGGGCAAGGCCGTGGACGATGCTCAGGCCGTCAAGCAGGCCGCGCGATTGTTCGGGCTCGGCTCCTCTGAGGCTATGGGCGGGCTGCCCGTGTCCGAGAAGATTCGACTTGCCAATGCCGTAAAGAACGCCGGGCCGAAGTTTCGGCGGCTGCTCGAAATCTTGGGGCGCGAGACTTCGACGGCGCTTGACAAGCAGGCCGCGAAGTGCCGGCACGATGCCGGGGCCATCGTCGATATCACGCTGGGCGATGATCCCGCCCGACTGCTTGACGAGGAATTGGTCGAACTCTGCTCGCCGTCTCGCCCGCGCCGATTGCTCGCAATGGCTCGCCTTGCCGATGCTGCTGCCGCTTCATACGAAGTTGAGCACAAAGAGCCGCAAGGTCGCGGGCCGATTATCGTGCTGCTCGATGAGTCGGGATCTATGAGCGGGCAGAACGAGGCGAAGGCCAAGGCCATCTCGCTCGCGCTGGCGAATGTCGCCGCGCGTCAGAATCGTGACTGGGCGTGCGTGTGCTTCCAAGGTTCGGTCACTGCCGAATTTTCGGTGCTCGCTCGCGACGCTTCGACGCGATCGGCGGGTATCTCGCTCGCCGATCGGACGCTTGCCGCCTTCGCTCGCCGGGGTACAGGCGGCGGGACAAACTTCGACCCGCCGCTTTGCCGCGCGGCGGACATGATCGCCTCGGCCAAGTACGAACGCGCCGACGTGCTCATGCTGACCGACGGCGAAGGGCCGATCGGCAAGTCCACAATCGATCGCCTCAACTCGCTACGGGCTACGCGCGGCGCTTCGATCTTCGCGATGCTAATCGGTTGCTCCGATCACATGGCGAAGCAGACCCGCACCTTCGCCGATAAGGTTTGGTCGTCGTCGTGCTTCGAGGATGCCCCGGTCGCCGATATCTACGACTCGCTCTGATTTCGCCACGAAATCGCCGCGCGTGCTGACGCGCTCGCGGCGGATTGCTCGTATATTGGGCAGACGCGAGCCCCGGCGGACAGGGGCCACAGGAGATCGGCCATGAGCCATCGCATCGCACGGATTCGACTTCGCCGCCCCGTTCGTCCCGCTCGCATCCAAAATCCCGTTGTCGGCCTCGCCATTGGCGCGACGCTTGCCCTGCTGCTCGCATTCGCGATCTACGGGCCTCGCGTCGCGTTCGTCGTCGCTGGCGTGGCGTTCGGCTTGCTCGCGTTGTCCGTGCTCGCTGCCGGGCTGATCCTGAACGCGACCGACACCGCCGCTCGCGATGAGCGTCAGATTCGCTGACGAATCTTTCCGCACACCCAAGGAGCATGACCATGCAGCAGACCGCCTATCGCGATTTCGATACTGTCGCCGCCAGCGCCGCCGAGCGTCAAGCCGTCGCCGAGTCGCGCGGCAAGTTGATCGGGCGACGAATCCCGCTCGTGCATCCGATCCAGTACGGCGTGCGATTCGCCGTGGCGATGATCGTTACCGAGTCCCAGCCCGACAACGACTCCCAAGTGCTGCGCGTCGCGCGCGTCGATGCCGACGGGCAGACGATCGAGACGGCGAGGCTGCCCGTCGGGATGTTTGCGCTGCAAAGCCATAGCGACTCGCCGACATCGTGGCGGGAAATGCAGTGGCTTCGATTCTTGAACGTCGCCGCGATCGCGACGGGTCGCGTGCCCGAAGGCCACACGCCGAGCGGGATGGATTTGCCGCTCGGGCCGACCTTGCGCGATGCTCGCGGCTGGCACTGGTATCCGCACGAACTCGGCGTGAGGCTCACGCGAGCCGAAACGCTCGATGCTGAGGATGCGGCAGGAGTACGGCTCGTCCTGCCGCCCGACGACTCGCCGTGGCTCGCTCCCGATCCCGATGCGTGCAGCGGGTCGCCCCGCACATCGGCCCGCCCCGGGGCATCGTCGCCGGTCGCGGGGCATCGTCGCCCGCCCCGACCCGCCCCCGGATATCGCACGAATAACCGGGGTACGACCCCCGCAAATGGGGGATTTGGCAATTTCGCCACGAAATCGAGCCCCGATTTGTCGCCCGATGCGTGAATGTCGGGTATCTTTATGGGGCCGGGGCGAATGACCCCGACACGCGAGCCCGGCGGACAGGGCACGACAGGAGCAGACGAATGACGACGATGATTATGATGATGATGACGATGA
>JBKDBI010000409.1:0-2840 GCA_046314695.1 Bacteroidota bacterium
GACTGCATGCCGCTGTTGAGCGCGTCCGTTTGCGCCTGAACACGCTCATACTTGCGATCCATTGCAGCCTCTAATTTTTGATCTTTGGCAATGGCGTCAAGGCTTGCCTGATACGCCGCCTGATCAATCGGAGGTAATTCAGTGCGCGTAATATCCCGCAATTCCTCATTTACCTTTTCGATATTCTGCCGCGCAAGCGCCAGCGTTTCCGGTACCGGCACAACTACCGGCGGTTTTGCCGTCGGTGGTGTAATGGTTGCCCCAGGCTGGGTTACTGCAGCCGCTTTTGGTGCCGCCGATTTATTACCCTGCTTATCCAGCTCCGCACCTGTTTCCTTAACCAGTCGCAGTACCTCCGCCCGCTGCTCTGCCACCCGCTTGAGTTCGGCCTGAGTAGCTGCTAAGGCGTTACGCTCCTTTGTGGTTGCACCCTCGACTACGCTCGCAGACTCACCGGCAAAGCGCATGGATGCTGTCTTCACCGCTGCCAGCTCTTTGTCCCGCTGTATCTCAAGGTCGATTTCCTTAGCTGCAATATCCTGCAGCTTTGCCATTGCCGCCTTAGCTTTTGCCTGTAGGTAAATGCTGTTGGTCAGTTTTTGAACTTCAGCACGCAGGTCGGCGGTTTTAGTCTTCTCTAAATCTACGTTCGAAAGGTAACCAGGGTAATCCGCCTGCAGCTTTTTCAATGCGGCGGTGCGATTCTCACGGCTCTGCGTTTCGTCCTTCAATACAGCCGCTAACGCAAGGCTTTCCCCGTATTCGCTTTTAAGTTTTTCGCGCGTGTCATCCGCAATCTCGTTGCGGATTTTCATCGACTGGCTTACTTCGTATGTCTTTTCAGAAAGCAGGCTGTAAGCGGTTACAGCTAAGGCAATACCCGCTACAATAGCACCGATACCGAGCGGCGACATTACCACGTTCAGAATCTTTTGCCGGGCCGCTGCCAGGTCGATGCTGCCAGCCAGGGCCATGACCTCACCATCCAACGAGGTGATAGCCTCCAGCGCCTGCGACATTGCCATTAGGGACTGCAGGCGTGCCATGGTTTCCGTCGCACTGGATGAATCTATACCCAGCATGTGCATAGCGCCCTGCGCCCCTGCAACACCCTGAGTAAGTTTGCCCATCGCTATCGCGCCGGTTTTGAACTTACCTTCCAAGTCGGACGCGGCGATGATACCCTGCACGTCTTCCATGCGGCGCTTCAGCTCGATTGCCTCAGCCGCCGTTGCACGCAGGCCTGCAGTGCCCGCGTCACCCATTGCGGCGTAACTGTTCGCGAGGTTCTGCAGGGCGCGGCTTTGACGGCTCGCAGTCTGACCTACATCGGTAGCCGTCTTATTCCATTTGCCCATCGCAGACGTCATCTTTTCCGTCTGCTGCTTCATCTTATCGCCGCCCGTCTGCAGCGCTTTGACGGCCGTATCCAGCCCTTTTTTCAAGGCGTCCGGATCAGCCGTCAGCTTTATGTTCAGGCTATTTATGCCGCCGCCCTCTCCCATTCTTACCGGTGGTAATTAACCGTGAATTCCATCTGAATCAGATATATCTGGTCATTGCCCGCGTCATCCTCGGGCAGGTGCGCCTCCCCTTCGTAATCAATCTGCGCGACAGCTACACCGTCGTAGGTTCCCGGCGTCTTCCTGTCCATGCCGGTGCGGATAGCCTCCGCAATCGTCTGCGCATCGGTAATGCTTTCGCTGTAAATGCTGACCATGACCTGCGCAAAGTCAAAGTTGGACGGGCCGTCCTTATCGCTGTCGGGCCTGTTGGTAAGCAGCTGATGCGTGATGTACGGATATGCCGCGCCCTGCTGCGCCCTTACCGGGAATATCCGCAATGCCGGCACAAGGCTTGTAATGCCCGCCGTGTTGGCCATTATGTAGTGGGTTGCCTTAATTGCTTTGTTCATATCTTGATAGTCTTTGCGAAGCGCGGGTCAGCATTCATCGCCGCGCTCAATTCTTTCAATTCATTCCGCCGCGCCGCCGTTTCCTCAGGCCATTCAAACAGGTCGGTAGGCTTGACCGTCCCCCGGCTGTGGATACTCAGCAGGTGTGCCGTCATCCATCGCGCCCGGTTCCATTCGTCCCGGTACCGCTCGCGCTCCCGGTGTGCCATGCCCTCCATAGCCAGCCGGAACCATTCCGGATCACACGCCTCCCACTCCGACAAGCTCAGCCGCATTTCGCCGAACGCGATGCGCGCTAAGCTATCCGCCGTCAGTTCACCGGCGCGGTCTGAACCTCCCCCGGCTCGTTGCCCTCCTGAGCTTCACCGGCTCCGACAAACTTCAGCCATGCGGCACTGAACAGCTCAATAGCTGGATTTAGTTCCTGCAGGCTTTCGATAGCCTCGGCCAGTTCTTCAGGCCCGGCAAACGGTGCCGGCTTGCCCGGGTGTTCCAACTTATGACCGGACATTAGGCCGGCCCATTCTACGGACAAACTGAAATCCATAATGTCAGACATATCCGGGCTGACCGCTTTCGCGGCAAGCTCTGACGGCTTGACATTCATTACCTTGAGCGCCCGTTGGATTGCGGCCATGGTGTAACGTATCGGGTATTCTTTGCCGCCTATTGTGAGTGTGGTCTGTTCCATTGCTTCGGTTATGCTACGTTGCCCTTGGTAATTGTACCGGTCATCTGCATTGTGCAGCTGAAGGTTGCCACGTCGTTGTTAGGCGCGCTGCCGGATACGCCGCTAATCAATACGCTGGACTGCATGTACTGGTCGCCGGTTGACTGGCTGCTCCAGCGGATTGTAAAAGCCGTACCTGCAAGCGCATCGGTTACCAGGTCATCAAAGCTCAGCCCCTGAGTAGATACGCTGGAT
>JBKDBI010000410.1:0-5960 GCA_046314695.1 Bacteroidota bacterium
TCGTTCAAGTAATAGAAGAACGCCAGGGGCTTAAAATCGGGTGCATCGAAGAAGTCGCCTGGCGCATGGGCTTCATCGGAAAAGAACAACTAATACAACTCGCCCTGCCACTGCTGAAAAGTGGTTATGGCACCTACTTAATGAATCTCGTCAAATGATGCATATACCGATCAGAACAGCCTTGCTGCTGTTATTGGTTTCAGGCAGCAGATTGTTATCGGCCCAATTCATGATGCCCGGAATGGGCGGAATGGGTGGTTTGGGTAACCTCATGTTGCCGGTAGATACCCCCAAAGTGAACCGAAACCTCCAGATTTTGCAGTCGAACAATGCCAAAAAAGACACGGCAGCAGAAAAACCGGAAGATCCGGATGTGCTGAAAATCCGTCAGGCAGAACGCGAAGTTCAGAAACTGGAAATCCAGGCACGGAAAGGGAAAATCGAAAAAGAACTCGCTGAGCTGAAACGGAAAGATTCGCTTACCTCCCTCGATAAGGAACTCATCGCCATCAAGAATGAAAACCTGAGAATCATCTATGAAAAGGAACGCCTCCTCCTCCTCGAAGAACTGAGCGCAGCCCGTGCAGTATCGCGCGATTTTCCGGAAGCAGCGGTATATGGCCAGCAATACTTCAGAACAGGTCCGGACCGCCTGATCGAAGCAGGCTCAAACCTCAATGTGCCAGATGGTTATGTGCTGGGTACCGGCGATATGGTGCATATTGAGGTCTGGGGTTTCCGATACTGGAGTGGATCCTATGTTGTAGGGGAATCGGGCTCCATCGATATCAGTGGCTACCAGAAAATCTTTGTCAAAGGCCTCACCCTCAAACAAGCCCGGGAAATCATCGGAAGCCGCATCGGTGCCGGTGGTAGTACCAGTTATCTGGTAACAGTAAACAAACCCCGTAATATCACCGTAAACCTGCTCGGAGAGGTCTTTAATCCCGGCTCAGTAAATGTAACTGCCCTGAATTCCGCCTTCGGTATACTCGCAGCAACAGGCGGCCCAACCAATATCGGTACCGTACGCAGTATCTACATTAAACGCAGTGGCTCGATAATCGACTCGCTCGATGTCTACAAGTACCTGACCGATGGCCGTGAATTGTATCTGCAAAACCAGGATGCTATTGTGGTAGCACCGGCGCAGAAAATTGTCCAAATCAGCGGAGGAATCCAGAAAGCAGGAATCTATGAACTGAAAGGAAAAGAAAAACTCAGCGACCTGATACGCTTCGCCGGTGGTATCATGCCCATTACCTATACCCGCGACGTGCTGGTAACGCGCATCGCAGACAATCAGTATTTCGAACGCATCAGCGTCAATTACGATTCCTTGCTGAAGGCAGGGAAAGACTTTGAACTCCGCAATGGCGACGAGGTGGTCTTCAGAACCATCCGAGACGACAAGAATTACCTGGTGAAAGTAATTGGTGCTGTTAATATTCCCGGTGAATATAAAATTCGCAAAGGCGACAGAATCAGCAAAGTTCTTAAGTTGTGCAACGGGCTGATGTCGACTGCATATGCGGAAAAGGCGTACCTGATCCGCACCAATGCAGACCTGACCCGTTCTTTCCTCGCATTCTCTCCCAAAAATGTACTTGCAAACCCTGGATCAGAAGAGGATATGGTGCTGGAAGAACGCGATATCGTAAATGTTTACTCTCGCAGAGAACTGCTCGACTCGTTCTCGGTGACCTTGGGCGGTGAAGTGCGCAAACCACTTGAAATTGAATATGTCAATGGCTTGCGCATGAGCCAGCTGCTGTTCATGGGCGGTGGCTTCACAGAAGAAGCCGAACGCAGCAAAGGCTTTATCGTGCGGACAGATGAGAACTACAACAAAAAAATGATTTCTTTCTCTCCCCAGGAAGCGTTCAGTTACCCCGGTTCTGAAAAAGATCCGGTGCTCGAACCGAGCGATCTGGTGAAAATCTATTCAAGGAAAGAATACCAGGACTTCTTCACTTGCAAAATTGAAGGTGCCGTGCGCAAACCTGTAACCATTGACTACACCGAGAACGTCCGTATTTCGGATATGGTGTACCTTGGTGGTGGTCTGCTGGAAGGCGCATTCATGGAAAGGGCACTGCTCATCCGCGTTGATCCGATATACCTGATTCAGACCACAAAATCGCTGAACCTGCGCGAGATCATGGAGAACCCTGGTTCAGAAGAAGATTTATTCCTACAGCCACGCGATGTGCTCCGTATCTTCAACAAACTTGAAATGCGCGACAAGTTGAAAGTATCTATATCGGGTGAAGTGCGCAAGCCAGGTGATTACGATTACTCAGACGACCTCAGCCTGAAAGACCTTATTTATATAGCCGGCGGATTCACCTACGCCGCTGCCAATGCCAAAATTGAAATCGTGCGACACAGTGCGCCAATCGAACCGGTATACTGGATTCCGACCAAGACGCTCGTATTCACATCATCCGTGCCGGTCGATCTGATCGCCGACCGAGAGTCGGATAAATTCAAGCTCGTTCCTTTCGACCAGGTTTTTGTGCGCTCAAACCCTGAATACGTGCCCAATCAGGTAGTTACCCTGAACGGCGCCGTGATGTTCCCGGGTCAATACACCCTCATGGGTAACGGGGAACGCATCTCCTCCGTGGTGAAGCGCGCCGGCGGCCTCCGCCCTGAAGCCTATTCGCCGGGTGCTTCCTTCAAACGGAAAGACCAGGAAGGGAAATATATGAATGTGGTTATCGACATGCGGAGAGCCCTGATGCGCAAGCGTTCAGATTTCAACTATACATTGAAGAACGGAGATATCATCGACATCCCATATGCTGAAGAACTGGTTATACTGACCGGTGAAATCAATACGCCCAACAACGAACGACTGGCCTCTTATTACATATCCGGAAAACGTGCTGGTTATTACATTCGGAATATCGCGGGCGGATTTACCGAGAATGCACTTCGCAGGAAGGTGACTGTAATGCACAAGAATGGCAGGGTTTCACAAAGCAGAAACTTCGTCGTCTTTAAAACTTATCCCAAGCTATCCAAAGGAGCCATCGTAAGCGTACCTCCCAAGGAAACCCAGCCCGGGGTTGCGGGAGGGCGTTCCGGACAACGTGTGAACCTCGACGAAATCCTGAATAAGATGATTGTGCGCACTACAGCGTTCTTAAGTATCATAGGGATGTATCGCATCGCAACGCAATTCTAACCCGGTTACCTAGGCATGGAAGCACTTGGACAACCGAAACCTGTTAACGTCTTTGAGATAGCAGATATCGCAAAGAAGGTATGGCGTTTTGTGCGCCGGCGCTGGTGGTTGCCGCTGGCGCTGGGCCTGCTGATCGGCGGTTTGCTGTTCCGCAGTGAAAACAGCATACCCACCCAGTTCACGGCCATCAACACCTTCATGCTCGAAGACGAAATCATGGGCGATGTACAGGGAGCAGCCGGTGGCGGTATCCTCACCATGTTACAAGGCCAGGGCAAGGCGAGCAACAAAGCCGTGATGGTTGAAATTGCGCTCAGCAGCAAGTTGTTCGAAAAAACCCTGCTTGGGTCTGCCATGATCAATGGCAAATGGCAAAGCCTGGGCAATTACTACCTGGAACTTACCGGTAAAGGAAAACAGCTGCGCTCCGATCCGAAATACAAGGGTTTCAACCTCGATTCCACCTATCTCTACGGCAAACGCCCGGATTTCGATTTCCTGCTGCGCCAACTTGCGCTGACTCTTCGCCCGAATATCACGGCAAAAGTGAAAGAATCAGGCCTTATCGAACATCGCTTTACTTTCTGGAACGAAGAGTTTTCAAGGGTTTTTGCAGCTGAACATATCAGTCAGATCAGCGCCTTTTATATCGAGAAACGCATGGAAAAGGCAGTCTCAATGCTCACCTTCAGCAAAAGGAAAGTAGACAGCCTGAAGGCAGCCTTGTTCGGACAGGAATACGGACTTGCCAACCTACGCGATGCGAGTTTCGGTACCGTGATGACCCGTGCCATGGTACCTGAATTGACCTATACCCGCAACATTGAGCTCCTGAGCGCCCAATACGCAGAAGCAATGGCGGCATTCAACCTCGCCAAGTTCGAGTACGAGAAACGCAAACCGCTGATCTCCATTGTCGACGACGCCCGTTCTCCTTTGTCGAGTGTTACCGGTCGGCCCGTCTTTATGGGAGGTATCGGCGCATTGGCAGGTTTTATGTTGGGCATTTTGATCCTGGTCGGCGCTTACTTCGGCGGCCAATACCTGAGAGACCAAAAACAGAAATACAAGGAAGAGAAAGCACTGCCTTGAACCCTTCCCGAGTATTGGTTTCTGTCGTTATGCCGGTGTACGAACCGGATCCGGATGCCTTGCGCCGCGCCGTTGAGTCCATCCTGCGCCAGTCGCACCGCCTGCTCGAACTTATCATCGTCGACGATGGCTGCAGCGACCCGCTCCGGGGTACCTTGTTCACCGCAGACAAACGGGTGAAACTGATCCGGCAAGAGGAAAACATGGGAAGAAGCATAGCGCGCAACACCGGAATGGCCGCCGCAGCCGGTAAGTTCATAGCCTGGGCAGATGACGACGATGTATCCATGCCCGGTCGGCTTTCGGCCCAGCTGCACCATTTCCGCAAACATCCGGAAATTGACTTCCTCGGAACCGATATGGTCTATGCCGACGGAAGGCCCGTCTCGCCGGTGTTCCGCGAACCCAATCAGATCCGCTTTGCATTCATGTTCCGCAACCCCGTCAACAGTCCGACCATCATGTTCCGCCGCAAGGTGTTTGAAGAAGGACTCCGGTTTGATCCTGCGTTGAAGCGTGCAGAAGACTACGATTTTTATGCCAGGGCTGCCGACCGTTACATCTTTGCATCCATGCGGGGCGTAACGGTGAAGTACCATTACAACCCGAATGCTGCCGGCAGAACGGAAGAAGCGCAGTTTACAGACGAACTCCGCCTCCGGCTTTGGGAGAAGTTCAGCGGGATTCAGGATGATACGGCGCATCTCGCACTGGCCGCAGTTCCGGGCCCCCTGACCCTGCCGCAGCTGGAGGATCTGGCACAGCGTATTGAATTCCTGAACCGCTGGTACCGCGAAAGCGGCAAACCCTTCGCCGATGATTTTCAGACCGTAGCCAACACAGTCCTAGCCCACCATATCGCTGTTCAACCCTATGCCCGCTCCTTGTGGAAGGAATGGAAATGGCTGAAGTATATTTGGCATTGCCCCTGGCCCTGGCGTGTCAAAGCACATGTATGGAGAAATGCACGATGAAGGATATCCGGAAATATACTCCCGAAGCATTGAATGCCTGGGCTCTCGAGGCCGGAATACCGGCTTACCGCGCCCGGCAAATTTATGCCTGGCTTTGGCAGAAAGGGGCGCTTGCGTTTGGTGAGATGACCGATCTGCCGCTGGCACTGAGAGAACAGCTGGCCGCGACTTTTGAAATCAAACCGGCGCAGATATCGGCAAAACAAATCAGCCGCGATGGTACCATCAAGACCGCTTTCCGTTTACACGACGGAAATCAGGTGGAAGGAGTAATGATTCCATCCGGTGGTCGCAACACCGCCTGCGTCTCTTCACAAGTGGGTTGCAGCCTGAACTGTAAGTTCTGTGCTACCGGTTATCTCGATCGACAACGCAACCTCGATGCCGCGGAAATCGTGGATCAGGCGCGGATGCTCGACCGTTTGGCCAGGGAACACACCGGAAAAGGCCTTTCCAACATCGTTTACATGGGCATGGGTGAACCGCTACTGAATTACCAGGAAGTAATGCGCAGCGTGGAATTGCTAACCTCACCGCTTGGCCTCGGTATGTCTCCCCAGCGCATCACCGTTTCCACAGCCGGCATCGCCAAAATGATCAAACGCCTCGCCGATGACAACACCGGCGTGCAACTGGCCCTCTCCCTGCATGCTGCCAACGATACTGCTCGGACCGCCCTCATGCCCATCAACGAAAGCAAT
>JBKDBI010000411.1:0-6719 GCA_046314695.1 Bacteroidota bacterium
GCAGATAACCATACTACCTTACCCTCAGTAAGATTAGAAGTGTTGATATTCCGTACTAAGCCGAATGTAGTTGTGAATGCTTTATTGCCGCCAGTAGATGACTCTGTCATAAGACCAAAAGTAACAGCTGATGTAGCTTCAGAGTTAGCTTGTGCGTATCGTACTGTTTTATTCTGACCATCAGATCCTACAAGATAAACTACTTTACCATTATCTAATCCAGAATTGTCAGCATGCTTTACGAGGGATACTTGCTCTTGACCTAGCTGTAGAGTAACATTACCTCCTTTAAGTCCTAGGTCTAGTGTACCATCAGTATCATTCCATCGTAAGATTCTTTCACCTCCTGATTGAAGAGGATACTGATAAAACTGAACTCTATGAACTGTATCTAGCTGAGTAGTATCTGCTACGGTAATAACTTCACCAGTAAGAGTTCCGCCTACTTCGAGCTTTTTAAATATGTTATTATTAGATACGTATAAAACATCATTGACGCCTGATGTGTCTATTCCTAATTTATAAATAGACGAAGGTTGATTAAGTAGAGAAGTATTAGTAAGTAGTATCTCTTTATCAGTTAGCCATTGTGTACCATTAGAGTAGAAGAGTTGTCCTACTGAGTTTCTCCAAGTTTCACCACTATGTAATGAAGCTGAGTAAGCAGGAGGAGTATCTACTGATCCTATGTAATCAGTTATTTCTTCAGCGTTATTAACGCCTATCTGTATCTTTAATCTAAGATCGTTTAATATGCCAGTAGCTAAATCTTGTGGTATTCCATCGGGTGGAACAGGGAGTAAGTTAGGATCCGATACTGATACTACTGCCGCCCTGCCAGTAGGAACATAACTCACTGTAGAAGATTCATCAACTAGCACTACTTTAATGTAAGAATAATTCTGAGTAGTAATAGATTGAATAGGTAGAGAGTAAGTAGTAGGACCATCCTGAAAATAAACAAGATCACCTACTTGAACATCTAAACCTGAATATTCTGTAGTGGAATGAAACACTGCACCTTCAACTTCAAAAGTACTAGAAGTAACATTGTTAGAAGCTAAGATGTCAAATACTAAATTCAAGTCAGTTAAAGTAGCTTGAGAATATAGTAGTGAGCTGGTTAACAGTAGAAGTAACGTTAATATTCTTTTCATCTTAAAAATTTACTTTTAGTGCCCAGTGAGTAAAGGCGTTTAGATTTATTACTCTAACCTTAGTAGAAGAAGTAGTAGATTCTATTACTTGAATTAAAGGAGAGTTATCTATATCATAGTTGTACGCAATAGATGTAGTAGGAGCTGATCCATTACCTCTATTGATCTTAGTAACAGTTGGGAAGTCATCTATGAAAGATGTAGGAATAGAAATAGTAAAATGATTACCTACTGCTAGATCTTCCATAACACCATTAATCCGTGCAGATATTAGTGTTACACCAGTAGGTATATTGAATGTTCCTACACCTGCTGATTTTGTAAATGTTATTCCTTCTGCTGTAGCAGTTACTATACAATCAGATCCTGCTGAATACCTAAATAGTGTAGAAGTTCCTGTACCTACTGTACCTTTATAAACTTCACCTGTAGTGTCATCTATAAACAGTGTTTTAGAAGTTGATCCAGATTTAATACCTTCTAAGAAATGTCCATTTTGATTAACTTTAAATTTCTTAGTAGATATAGTATCTGTAGAAGTTAATTCTGCTGTTTGATTATTAGGTATAAATAATCCAGCTTTTAAATCGGAAGTAGCTCTTTGAAGATATGTTAAAGTATCATCCGGATCTAATCTAACTTCAGCATACTGATTACCAGAGCCGTTAATTTCAGATCTAAGTAGAGCACCAGATGAAGTAGAAGTAGTTAATGATAACAAACTACGAGCGTTACCAGAAACATTATTATCAGCTTCTAATGAAATTAATGAAGCATCTGCTAGTGCAAGATAATTAGTAAAGCTACCAGATATAACAGTATTAGTGTTTAAGTTGCCACCTAATCTAAATTTATCAGAGGCTGTACCCGTACCAACAATGCCATTTTCAGAATTACCTCCTGTAGATTGAATTGCTGTTTCGAGATATTGAAGTGCAGACTTAATAGATTGATTATCAGGTATTAGAGTACCAGTGAAAGATCCTAAATGATTAGTAACTACACCCGCTAGAGTAAATAGATTTTCTACTTGAAGTTCTAAAGTATCTAGATTAACAGGTTGAGTAATAGTTATATTGTTTAATTTTGCTTTATCAGCAGGTAATAACAACCCGGCATACTGTGTAGTAGCCTCTGGTATTACAGCATCAGTTCCAGTGTCAGAAACTACAGTACCATTAGAAGCTGCTACTGTGTATGATAGATTAGTAATACCCCCTCCTCCACTACTCTGCATAACAGTTACTATAGCATCATAAAGATTAATGGAATCGTTATATACAGCAACTCCTCCTAAAAATTCATTTAAGTTATTTTTTCTAGAGGCATTTAATGGAAGGGCATAAGTTTTTATTTTTTCTATAGTAAGCATAGTATATAGGTATAAAAAAAGGGAAGAAGTGTAAAACTTCTTCCCTCATTGTATATATTAAAGATTAATCATTGCCCCATTGTTAGACAATCCAAGCATAGTTGTAAACCAAGAGTCCAAAGTAGATCCCAATGTTCCAGACAAAGAAGTAGGAACTGAGATGATTGCACGCTTACGGTATTCAACAACACTAGCAATATCTACTGCATGATTGTTTTGGTGAAGAACGTTGTACACATCGTATGTTCCATTTTCTACGAACAAGTTAGGATAGCGTACATATGGATCCAAGTCGTGACGGAGTGAGTACTCGCGTTGTGCCTGAGTAGCTCCGTAGAACAGTTCAAGTTGACGAGCAAGACCCTGACCTTCATCAGCGAAAGACAATTTAGCATTTCTAACAGCAGAAGTAAATCCTCTAGTAAGAGATACTACCATGTCAACTTTGATTTCAGGAATAAAATCAACATAAGCTTCTACTTCATCCAATGCAACTAGCATTACGATATCTTCAGAGTTAATACCTGCATTAGCAATATTAACTGGTACGATTTCCCAAGTCAAGGAAGCGATAGCAACACCTGCAGCAGCTACAGCGGCATTCTTAATAGAAGTTGCCATAGCATCAGTCAATACGATGTTGTGTGTTTGTCCTTGGTAAGTGAATGTAGGTACAGAAGTACCAGCAGTGATTGGAGAACCACCACCGATATTCACACCAGTAACACCAGCACCTGTAGAGTTGATTAAGAAAGCTACAACTGGATTGTTACCAGCGAAACGCTTAGTAACACCAAATGCTTTAGAGTTACGATTAATATCGTAAGCAATAGTAGTAGCGATGTAGTCAACTTTCTGAGCAGCTGTGTAAGAAAGAGCAGTAAAGTCAGGAGTAGTGATAGAAGCTCTCAGGTAACCATTCTCTTGTGTAGAAGTGAACTCTTGAGCACGACGACCACGGAACTGGATAGCCAATTCGTAAGTAGTGTTATCAATTGCGTTGATAGCATTAGCTTGACCTGATGTATTACCGATTACAGTAACTGCATGAGATGGTGCGCGATATGCCTGCTTAGTAACAGAAACTGGTTGAAGGAAGTCAACAGATCCAGTTGTACGATATGTCAAAGCACCAGGAAGTGGGTATTTAACAGTAGCAGTTTGGACGTTAGCAGAGTTAGCAGTACCTTGTACAAAAGCTACTACTGGGCTTTCAGCCATAGTTGGTGTAACACCAGCTACAAAGCTGTTAAGAGCAAGAGAACCTTCCAAGCTAGAAGCAACGATACCAATCTGGCCATTGTTCAAACCAATGTTACCTTGTGCATTAACAAGTGTTCCTTCAGTAGGAATAGATGTTTGGCCAGCAAGTGCAGTTACAAAAGATTCAAGCGGACGTTTGTTTGAATTAATCATTCGTTATTAAATAGTTTTTCTTTTTTGAGTCTGATATACTCAGGATTTTCAATGTTAAGTGCAGCTACATTAGCAGCTATGTCAACAATCTCTAAATGAGTATGTTCAGGAAACTCAAGCGTCGTAGGAGGATAAATAATCCCATCAATGTATGCGTACCCTCCATATGATACTTTATTTGGTAGTTTTAAGTATTCTATATATACTTTATTTATAGTACCAGATTTAGGATACATATATATAGAAGTAGAATTAGAAGCAGATGATTTACCAAAGTTGTATGGTATAGCATCCTGAGATGCAGAATTGAACGGATCTTTTAAAACATCATTTAGATCGTCATGCTGTACAAATTTTAGCGGAATGCTCTTTACACAGTCTGACTCCTGAACTTCTGCGTATATGCGAATTAACGAATAGTATTCGTACTTCAGTAGAGAAAGATCAACTTCATTATTCGTTGGAATAAGAGGCTGTTGTTCAGGATATTTTATAACTAATGTTGATAGATCATCAGTTCTTTTCTGGGTAGCTTCAAACCCTCTTTGTTTTATATTAGATGTCGAAGACCTCGTTTTAAGGAATATTAATTGAGCTTCATTTAATAAGTAATCAATCTCACCCCTATTAAAGTCAGTCTGTGAATTGGAATCAATCCTATCCATCGACATCTTAAAAGCGTAATGAAGTTCACTAATTGTCATTAGTTTTTAGCTTTAATCATTTCAAGCATATCCTCAACCTCTACAGCTTTTTTAGGATCTAATATAAAATCAACAGCTTCTTGATATCTATTACCAATCTCTATCACACCTTTAGGTGAGAAGAAAGTATAAGTTCCTCTTTTCTCAGTAACAACGTTATTGTCTAACGCCTGTTTAAGAATATATCGTGCTTCGAATTCTTGACGACCATCAGCGGTATCAAGAAGATTAGCGACATTTAAGAACCTATCAATGTTAGAGTTAGCAGTAAATGACGAGTTATTTATAAACTCGTATAGTGTATTTGACACTTGTTCAGAGCTTAAAGTAGACTTTGTAGTAGCAAGGTCAAGCAAAGAAGTGATCTTACGCTTGATAGGATCTGTAAGCTCAGAATCTGCAAGCTTCTTAAACGCAGATAACTTAAGTGAGTTACGGCGGCTTTTTAATTCCTCAGCTTCATTTTCCAATGCTATGTAGTGAGTAGCTTTTGGCCAAAGGTTATTACGCCACTCTTTCTCAGAATTAGCTACTCTAGAAGAAGCAAGTAATACATAGTATCCAAGCTCGCCCTCCATAGTATCTAAATCAAATACTGTACAACCATCATTTAATCTCCAAGAGAACTTTTGAAAAAATGTTAGATCTTCATCTTTGATGGAATCACCTTTCATCCAAGGCCTATTAGTGAAATAACCTTTTGGCTTCATCCACTTAGCTTCCATCTTATCTTGTAAGGTTAGAGAATTACCTTTTTCATCTTTCTTTTGAACTCCGTCTTCAACCCACGGAGTGTAGGATATATAATTAGCTAGTCCACCTAATTTGGGACTATACAATGCCATGAAAGTATCTTTAGCTTGACCAACTTTAATCTTCTTCAACTTTAATCCTGAAGAATCTGATGTCCAATCATGTAAACCGAAAGCACTCTCTCGTGGTATGGAATAAACAAATACTAAACGTTTTCGCATATAAAATTATTAATAATTTACATCATAGATAAATTCGCCCATAGAAGAAGCATCGCGGATCATAAGACCAGCAGTACCTTCACAGAACACGTCATAACCAGCAGTTAGAGCAGATACTTGTCCGCCTTTTACTGGACCTGTAGGCAATTTGTTATCGTAAAGGCTTTTTATCCTTTACTTCTCTACATCACTGTAGAGTTCAGCATACATTTTCTCAATACTATTAGAAGTTGATCTTCATATTGAGTCCTATACTCTTGCGAGAATTATAGCTTCAGCATCACCTGTTAAGCATCACTCGTATGCGTTACACCGTAACAACTGTTTCTAGTTGTTTTTGGCTCGGTATTGTCTTAGTAAGATATCCACCGAATTTATAGGATTTAGTCACACCCCTTTGTGTGGACTGATATAAGTGTATGCGATTTACCCAATTTAAAAATTCAGATTTATTTAGTTTCCCTTTCGACATATTACATTGAGTGCAACAAGCTACTACATTATCGTTATGATAACCAGCTTTATTATCTACTCTGTCTAAACCATTAACAAGAAGTTTTTGATTTTTAAAATTAACTTCTCTAGAAGGTTCTTGTCCACAATAGTTACATGGTAAAGAAGTTATCTTAGTAAATTGTTTTTTACTAAGAGAGAATTCAATACCTCTATTATTGGCATCGTGAACATATTGATTGTAATATTTTGATTGGGCATCTAACTGAGGAACTTTTTTAGCATTAAGCTTGAAATGTTTTCTAGCTCTTTTACATCCACAAGATTTTGTATGTCCTGAGATAATATGCTTTTTAAGAGATATTCCTATTTTGCCGCATACACAACGGTATTTTAAGTAATCTCTATTTTGATTTTCGTTTCCTTTTTTAAATCTTAATTCTTCTAAAATTAGTAAATCGTTGATAATTGTATTTATCATGATCAGTTAAGCCGCAATTATTAGTTGAGTGTGAGTTCCTGCGCGGAATCCCCAACGGTAAGAGTCTTTAACTTTCAAAATTGCCATGTTTGGCTGTCCTTCTGTAGAACCTAAGTTCAAGAATGTCATACGAGCAGAATCAACTGGCAAGTTAGGATATAG
>JBKDBI010000412.1:0-3223 GCA_046314695.1 Bacteroidota bacterium
TCATTGGTCAGGGCAATCACTGCACCTTCAGATGCTTTGCGATCGGCGCGGCTGGAGCTGATTTTCTGGCCTTTTTTCCGCAGGAAGTCGATGGCAGCTTCGAAGTCGCCATTGGTTTCGCTGAGGGCTTTTTTGCAATCCATCATACCTGCACCGGTCATCTGGCGCAGCTTATTGATATCGGAAGCGCTAATATTGGTCATGTTCTGGATCTGTGGATTGGTTAAAACACGACTCAGGCTTCAGCGGCCGGCTGTTCTTCAGCGGCTACCTCGTCTTTTTCGCGGCGACGTTCCTGTGAACCTTCGTTGATGGCATCGGCGATTTCGCGGGCAATCACATAAATGCTCTTGCTGGCGTCATCGTTAGCGGGAATCGGGAAATCGACCCAGCTGGGATCGCTGTTTGTGTCCACGATGGCAAAGGTAGGAATACCCAGGCGGCGTGCTTCAGACACAGCGATGTGCTCGCGGCGGATGTCTACGATGAAAAGGGCACCGGGCAGTTTGGCCATATCTTCGATACCGCCGAGCATGCGCTCCAGTTTAATCTTTTCACGGGAAAGCATGAGCCTTTCCTTTTTGTTGATGTTTTCGAAGGTGCCATCAGTCATCATCTTGCCAATACCCTGCATGCGCTTGATGCTCTTGCGGACGGTGGCGAAGTTGGTGAGCATACCACCGAGCCAACGTTCAGTTACGTAAGGCTGGTTGGCACCACCGGCTACTTCGGCTATGATTTCTTTCGCCTGCTTCTTGGTGGCAACGAAAAGCACCTTGCGGCCGCTCTTCACGATATTGCGCACCGCGTTGCGGGCTTCTTCGAGTTTTGCTTCGGTCTTCTTCAGGTCGATGATGTGAATACCATTCTGCTCCATGAAGATATAGGGAGCCATTTTGGGATTCCACTTGCGGGTGAGGTGCCCGAAGTGAACACCGGCATCGAGAAGATCTTGTTGATTGATCGCCATGTTGGGATATTAACGCTTGCTGAATTGGAATCTTTTACGAGCTTTTTTCTGACCTGGCTTTTTGCGTTCCACTTTGCGGGAATCGCGGGTCATGAGGCCGAACTGACGCATAGCACCGCGCACTTCTTCGTTGCCCTGTACCAGCGCCTTGGCAATTGCCAGGCTCACGGCACCGGCCTGACCGGAGATGCCACCACCATTTACGTTAACCTTAATGCTCACCTTGTCTTCCTGACCCGCAAGCTGCAAAGGCTGCTTTACACGGACCTGGTGGGTAAGCACCGGGAAATATTCTTGCATCGGGCGGCCGTTGATGATAATCTCACCGTTGCCTTCGCTCACATAGGCGCGGGCCACAGCCTCTTTGCGCCTTCCTGAAGTATTGATCATGGGTATATCAGAAATCGAGTTTCAGTTCCTTGGGTTGTTGCGCTACATGCGGATGCTCGGTTCCGGCATACACATACAGGTTAGTGAAGAGCTTGCGGCCCAAACGGTTCTTGGGGAGCATGCCTTTTACCGCATATTCCACCAGACGACCGGGGTTGCGGCTGTTCAGGATCTCCTGAGCAGTGCGCGAACGCTGTCCGCCCGGGTATCCGGTGTGGCGGAGGTACTCGCGACCGGCAAATTTGTTCGCTGTCATCACCACCTTCTCAGCGTTGATAACGATTACATTGTCGCCACAGTCCACATGCGGGGTGTAACCCGGCTTGTGCTTGCCGCGGATGATCATGGCAATACGCGAAGACAAGCGACCCAGCACCTGACCCTCGGCATCAACCACGTACCAGTTCTTCTCGCGGGTCTCGCTGTTCAGCATCCTCGATTTATAGCTCTGTGTGTTCACGGTATAAATTGTGTAAAAATTTGGGTCGGCAAAAATAGGCATTCAAAGCGCAAAAGCCAACAGTGCCGCGAAGATTTTTTTCACCCCTCACCCTGCCCGCCTTTCCACAACCCACAAGCGACGCGGCGATTGTCCACAAAACAGGCCAAATCCGGACGCGTGATTTTCTTCCCGCAACACGAAAAAAGGCGGAGCAATGCCCGCCTTTTCCCTGAAAATGGTCGTTGCGATCAAAGGGCTGCTGCGTAACGGCGTGATACCTCTTCCCAGTTTACCACGTTCCAGAAAGCGCCGATATAATCCGGACGGCGGTTCTGGTAGTGCAGGTAATAGGCGTGTTCCCACACATCAAGGCCGAGAATGGGCGTGCCTTTTACATCGGCAATGTCCATCAGCGGATTGTCCTGGTTTGGGGTGCTGGTAATCACGAGCTTGCCGTCGTGTAACACGAGCCATGCCCAGCCGGAGCCGAAGCGGGTAGCTGCTGCCTGATTGAACTGCTCGCGCATGGCATCGAAGCTGCCGAAAGTGGCAGTGATAGCGGTACCAAGATCGCCGCCGGGCGTTCCGCCGCCATTGGGCGACATCACTTTCCAGAACATGCTGTGGTTCCAGTGACCACCGCCGTTGTTGCGCACAGCAGGAGCATATTTGCTGATGTTGCGGATGATTTCCTCCAGACCACTGCTCAACGCTGCTGCATTGTCTTTCAGCGCATTGTTCAGGTTGGTTACGTAAGCCTGGTGGTGCTTTCCGTGGTGAATCTCCATGGTGCGCGCGTCGATATGGGGTTCCAGCGCGTTGAAGGCGTAGTCGAGTGCGGGTAATTCGAAAGACATGGTTGCTTTTGCTTAGATTGTTGTTTCAAAAAAACAACTTTTTGGCGAAAGGGTTGGCAGGCGCTCCGACATCCTGTGCGGAAACACGATTTTCGCGGCCATGGATACCTGGTTTGTGCTGGAATGGTCGGCTGCCCTGCTGAGCCTGGCTGCAGTAGCCTGCATGGCCGCCCGCCGCCGCGCCGGTTTCCCGCTCAATATCCTCGCATCATTCATCTACCTGCTCGTGTTCCGGCATTCCGGCCTCCTGGGCGATGCTGCCCTGCAACTCTGGTTCATCGCATGGCTGGCCTACGGTTGGATCTACTGGAAGAAATACGAAAACAAGGAACGTCTGCTAATACCAGGAAAGCTTTCCGTTCGACAATTGCTCGTTGTGCTTCCGCTTTGGGCCGCTCTAAGCCTCTTGTTGGGTTTTTACCTCTCCCAACAGCCACAAGCCGCCTTTCCCTGGGCAGATGCTTTTTGTGTGGCAGGAAGCGTCATCGCCCAGGTACTGCAAAGCCGCGCCATCATCTTCAATTGGTGGATGTGGATCCTGATCGACCTGGTCTATATTCCGGT
>JBKDBI010000413.1:0-4204 GCA_046314695.1 Bacteroidota bacterium
AAGGCGCCACTGTTTCATCTGGCTATGAATATTGAGTGGATGCCAATGATGAAAGCCATTGCCGGCAGCATGCCAGACGAAGAAATTCCCGCTGAAATGATGGACATTCTGAAGGAAGTTGACAACGGTATTTGTATTCAGGCCAGTGCCACACGCCTGCCGATGATTGCTGATACCACATGGACCGATTGGGGTTATCCGATGGTGCGCAAACCCAATCCAATCGGTGTAACAATTCGTATCCCGGTGAAAGCCAACACACCCAAACTTGATACCGCGCTGAGCCAGGGCGGACAAGCCGGAATCAGTCAGGCAACATCAATTTTCTGGAGCAAACAGTTCAGTGTAAGCCGCCCTCCGGGCATGTTGCGCATGTTGATGGACCAGGAGGAGAGCGGAACCCTGAAGGCCTGGAAAGACGATCGCCTGCCTGATGATTTTGCTTCAAAACCGGTACAGATTTGGGTCGATCTGAGTCCAAAAAACAATCCCTTGCTCAATGGTGAATCCGATGCCTTGGGCCGTGGCACAGAGAAAGTAGCTGATGCCTTGGGTAAGTTTTCGCATATCGTTGGTTGGACTGATAAGGATGAAAGCGTAGTGAGGATAGTGCTCAAAGACAAGGAAGAGCATTTCCTCAGCGCCCTCTTTGAAATGATCGGCGACCTGAACGAGGATGCTAACATTTGAGCGGCTGGTTCCGGCTCCGCTGGAAGGAAACACAGATTCTGACAGTATCTGGCAGAAAGGCGTGAGCTTTACTCCCGGCAATCTGTACAGCGTTTATGCACCTTCCGGCAAAGGCAAGAGCACGCTCATGCATATTCTGCTCGGCATACGACGCGATTTCAGCGGCGTTTATACCATCGATGGGAAAGATACTGCGGCATATACGCCGGATGATTGGGCCGGACTGCGCCGCGACCGCATCGCGACAGTTTACCAGGATTTGAAGCTTTTCCCTCAAATCAGCGCTGCAGAGAATATTGAACTTAAAGCTTCGTTAACGGGGTTCTCTTCCGCGCGGTGGAAGGCAATGGCCGAAAGGTTGGCAATAGCCCATTTGCTCGAACGCCCATGCCGCCACCTGAGTATGGGCCAGCAACAGCGTGTGGCCATCGTGCGTGCGCTCAGTCAACCTTTTCAATACCTGTTGATGGATGAGCCTGTGAGTCACCTCGACCGCGAAAATGCCCGCCTGGTGATCGACCTGGCGATGGAAGAAGCTGCAACCCAGGGCGCAGCTGTCTTGCTGACCGGCCTGAACGTGCAGGATACACCCTCGGAATTTCAGCCTGTGCAGATATGAAGACCGAACAATTTGTGCTGAAAGTGCTTGCGCAGTCAGGGAAAAGGCGCAGTTTGTGGCTGGCATTGGCGGGAGCGGCAGCGGGCTTGTTCCTCTTAAGCGGAGCGATGCAGACAACGGCGACTTTCCGTTCTGTCATGAACAGGCAGAAAGACCTGCTCGGTGGCGATTTCCTCGTTATCAACAAGAAGGTTTCATTGCTCAATACCTTATCCGGAAGACCAGGTAGTTTCGATGATGCAGAGCAGAAGGAAATAGGGAAGTGGCCGGGCATAGGCGCAGTAGGCGCGTTCAGCGGTAACCGTTTCAAGGTAAGGGCCAGTTTCAGAGCCGGAATGCAGGCATCGATGCCGGGCCTGAGCACGGATATGTTCCTGGAGGCTGTGCCTAACGACTTCATCGATACGGATAAAGAAGGATGGGGCTGGGAAGAAGGCGATGATGAAATTCCGCTCATTATCCCGGCCGATTACCTGAAACTCTACAATTTCGGATTCGCCCAAGGCCAGGGACTGCCCCTCGTTCCTGAATCGGTATTGCAATCGGTTTCGTTCGATCTGGCTGTTTATGGGAATGGGAAGTCTGCATCATTCCGCGGTCGCATCGCAGGATTCACCAACCGGATACAATCGGTCCTCGTTCCGCAGGAATTCATGGATTATGCCAATGCGCAATTTGGTGAAGGAACGGGGGGTAACCCCGGACGCCTGATTTTACGCGCCGACGATCCCAGCGATCCGGCTCTGACGCAACGCTTCACTGCGGCGGGTTACGAAATGGCCGGCGGCGACAGGCTGCGCACCAGCCGGATCAACAGTCTCTTGCTCTTGATGATGGGCGCGGTTTTATCGCTTGCCTTGCTAATGATCGTATTGGCATTGCTCGGTATCGTGCAATTCGCTCAGATCCTGGTTTACCGTTCAGCACGCGATCTGCAGGTGCTCTACTTGCTTGGTTGCACCCCTGCCCAGCTGGCCGCGCCTTTGAAACGACGTTTTACCGCGCAATTGGGTCTGGCAGCCGGAGTAGCCTTGGGCCTTACACTTGCATTGCACTTGTTGTTGAATATCGGATTGCAACAAAAGGGTTTCGAAACCCAAGCCTTGCCATCCTGGGAGGCATTCGGATTGCTGGCCCTGGCAGTGCCGTTGCTTGGAATCTTGCTTCGTCGTGCCATTTCACAGGCCGTAAAGGAAGCCTGTTCGGGGTAATCTTCACTCCATGCTGAAGCGCACAGGGAAGTAGTAACCTGCGTCTCTTGTCTTCAACAATTGCCATTCCTTCAGGCCCAGCATGGCTTGTATACGGATTCCATCGGCCTCATAAGAGGTTTCTGTGATTCTGGCCTGTAAGGTTTGCAGGAGGCGGTAGATGTCGTTTTCCTTCCCGTGGGGTGCTGCGAATGAACAGCTCTTTTCGATGCGGTGTTCGACGCGGCCGGCAGCTTCCAAGGCCATGGAAGCTGCGTTTCCGTATGCTTGAATCAGTCCGGGAATGCCCAGTTGTGTCCCCCCAAAATAGCGCACCACAACGACCAGCACATTGGTGAGTCCGCCGGCCAGTATGGCGCGAAGGATAGGTTTGCCTGCACTGTAGGCGGGTTCACCGTCGTCGGAGCTTTTCTGGTATGCACCATCGGCACCTAACATCATGGCATAACAATGGTGGGTTGCATCGGGGAATTGTTTCCTCAGATCCTGAAGCGCTTGCTGGGCATTCAATTCATCCGAACAGGGAAAGGCATATGCCAGGAATCGGCTTCCCCTTTCCCGAAGGTGTGCATCAGCCTTTTTCGCCGGGACGGTATAGGTGTCGCTGAACAGATTCAACATGCGGTCACAGGCTCAACAGCAGAATAGCGAGGAGGGAGATTCCAATCCCGGCTTTTTGTCGCTTGTCCGGTTTTTCGCGGTACAACAGATCTGAAACGAGCAAAGCCAGCAAAACAACGCCCAGGTTGTTCACCGGGAAAAAGAAGCTGGCCGGTAAGCCATCGCTGTTGAGTGCGCGCAGCAAGGCATAGACCGAGAAGTAGTTTACGGTGCCGAGCACAAGTCCGCCAAGCCATTCCCGAGCACTTGGTACTATCGATTGGCGATTGATGAGGTTCGCAAATACGCCACACACGAAGGCAGAACCAAAGATTAAGGTGGTGGAACGCGCGGTATCGATTTCCGGGCCATGCTGCAAGTAATGATGTTGGATCAGTTTGAGTCCGGTATCAACCAGACCCGAGCCAATGAAGACCAGTGGCAGAATGAGGAGCGTCCAGCCTTTTTCGTGTTTTTCACCCGGTTTTTCCGGGGTCAGCAACCAGATAGCAGCTATGGTGAGGAGCAGACCGGGAAGCAGATTCCAGCGCAGCGGTTCCTCCAACAAAAAAACACCGGTTAGTACCGGCAACAGCAGCCCCATTTTGGAAGCGAGGGCGGTGAATGAAGCGCCGGCGTGGCGGGCAGAGAAACCCATCGCGCTGAAAACGGTGATGAACAAAATTCCCATGCCAAGGGCTGGGTAGAACCAGTTTTGTTCGGCAATGTCGGCCTGGAACAAATGGTTTTCCCCTAACAAGATATTTCCCAGCAATAAGCAAGTTGCGTAATTGATCAGGATGGCCTTGCCGGTATGGATGTTGAATTGCGGGAAGGCGCGGAAAATCAAGACGATGGAAGCAGACAGCAGTATGGAAAGGAGAAGCCAGGTCATGGTGTTTTGTGTGTTTGGGTCAACGAAGAAGTTGGATAATCGGATTGTATTGAAGGTTGAATGATGAGGATTTCATCTTCCGTGGTAAGTATCCGTTCCTTGACTATTCCATTTGCTTGCGGAGCGGGAATACCCTCTTCCCAACTGATGTTTCTCGAACGAATGATCCGGAATTCATCTGCCAAACCT
>JBKDBI010000414.1:0-2341 GCA_046314695.1 Bacteroidota bacterium
CCGCCATCTACCGCCCAGCGGAAGGTGGTATTGGGTTTGGGGAGAACAGTATACGCTACGAGGCTATCGAATTCGCAAACATTTACCGGTCCGACAGGCGTTTGCCCTTCGAGGGAATGTGATTTATTCACGCGCAGCGCCACGGTATCTCCTACGCATCCATTGCTGTCTGTTTCGAGTGCCAGCACCCTTCCGGTACCCGGGTTACCCCAGGCAACGGTGATGCGCGATGTTTGTCCGCCACCGCTTTGTGTGCCGCCTTCCACAAACCAGCGATAGCTTGAACGCGGTGTAGGACTGAGGCTATAAATGAACCCGTTGTTGTTCGGGCAAACCGAGAGCGGACCGGTAATCGGGCCTGTTTCCGGGAAACGAATATCCGTGAAGATGGTATCGTTGCGGCGGCAGCCGATGGCATTCTGCACCGACACAGCCACGAAACCGGATCCTTTGGTATTCCAGCGCACGTCGATGCGCACCGGGTTCGTTCCGCTGACGAGGGTTCCGCTTCCACCCTGAACCGACCAGGCTGCAAGGAAATCGCCGGGAGCCAGGGTGCTCAGCGTATAGGATTCTGTGTTGTTCTTGCAGACGATGCGCGGACCATTGATGGTGGTCGGCTGAGGGGCCTTGGAAAGGAACACGCGGAGTGTATTGGGTGTTCCGGGACAACCTTCCGGACTGATCTCAGTTACTGTGACAAATCCGGTATCGGCTGAACCCCAGTCTACTGTAATGTTTGGCCCGGTCGCGGCACCGCTGATGGTTCCGTTGCGTACTTCCCAGCGGAAGGTGGTGCCGGGCTGTTGCCCCAGGACATTGTAGCGCACTCCCTTTGATTCCTGACAGACGGCACCGGGCCCGTTGGCACGCGCGGTTGACTGGAAAGGCTGCACGTAGATCAGGAAATTCTGGTTGATGAATTTACCCGGGCAACCGTCGTCAACCACTTCAACGGTGAAAACATAGGGCTCTGATTTCGCCTGGTCGCAATCGGGTGTCCAGCAAAATTTAGAAGTAACGGTGCGCCGGCCCGTCGCATCGGGCAGGGTGGCACGGGTTCCGGTGAATCCGTTTGCACCTGTAAAAAGGTCTCCGTAGCCTCGCAGCCGTATGTTGTCGTTCACATCGGCATCGGTGGCCGTGATATCAAAACAAAGCTGGCGGCCTGCGCGAACGGTGTAAGTGGAAGTGGTCGGGGAAACGATCCTCGGTTTATTGTTGGGACGGCAGGTGATGACAAGGATTTGCAAATCCAGCCTTGTCCGGCTCAGCAAGACACCGTTCCTGTATTCCATGATTTCGATGGCCACGGCGTAGCGCCCTTCGTTGCGCGCCATATAGGTAGTAAGGCCGTTGCGGGTATCGATGTCGCTCACGCCTCCATTGCCAAAGGGACGTGACGCATTGAAGCCGAAATTATAAGTCACATCGCGCGGCATGCTCATCACCGGTTCGCAGGCATCCGGGAAGGGATCGTTGGTGGAAGCGCCCTGCCAGGGCGTTACGAAGCGGTATACGAGGGAATCATTGTCTTCGTCTACCGCGCGGTTGCGAACAACGGTGGTGTCGTTGGCACAGATAAATGGAACAGGCACGTCGAGAAAAACAGGGGAACTGTTCTTGATGTCGGTGCGCGGAATGAAGGCATAATAGGTCTGGCCCATGTAAGGACGGCCGTCGCTGCCGTTGGGCAGGTTGTTCTGATCGTTGCGGCAGCAGCGTTCCCATTTCAGGTGAAAGCCCTGGGAGCTGAGCGGCAGCGTTATGGTGGTTTCGTATTGCCCTTGCATCAGGCAAGCCTGGCGCAGTTCCGGGCAGGATGTATTGCCGACAGGATCCACCTTCCTTTCCCTGATAAGGCGAACGGAGTAGCTGCTGTAAAGGGTGCGGTTTTCGTAGAAAGCGCAAAGCGTGATGCGGTCGTCGAATTCGATATCGCTGGTGCAGTCGCGGTAGACATAAAGGGTCACGGCATAGCGCACCTGATTCCCAACCCTTCCGAGATGGCGGTAACCAATATAGCCGCCCACCAGGTGGGTCGCTTCAGCAACCAGCGCAGCACACATCAGAAGGGATAGTATCGAAAGCTTTCTCAACAACGTCTTTTTCCTATTACGTACAAAATAACAAAAAAAGTGCCTGAAATGTCAGGGAGCGCGTGTCTGTTTTCTGTTTTAGTTTTGCCTTGCATGTTTTACCACGCCGATTGCAGACATTTCAAGGGGCATATTCCCTGCAAACCGCACAAGCAGCACGGGTACCATTGCGCCGATTGTCCGGCCTATGCGAAGATCGACAAGCGCATTCTGATCATCAAGCTTGGCGCGATCGGCGATGT
>JBKDBI010000415.1:0-4222 GCA_046314695.1 Bacteroidota bacterium
GCTCTTTTCTGTGTTGTTAAGGCTTTCACTTAGCCCACCAGGAAAGTCTTAACATTGATGGCATGCATCGTAGATGCCCTGATCCGTTCCTTCCCCGGAACAAGAAAGGGTGTGTAGCAGCTGTCCTATGGTGTGAGCGGCTTAACTCGGCGACTTGGGTAATCAAGGCATCCTACCCTGACGCTGAGGGCCGAGCTTGCTTCATTTCTGGTGTTCTAGGCTTTTATACCCGTAGGTGAAAGTGATCTGACTACTATGACATAGTCCAGTTCATAGATCGAAATATCCTCTAATTATCTCGGCCTTGGAAAGACAGTATAATTCTTCTCTTTCTTTTAGAAAACACGCGATGCATAGTATTTATAGAAAGTTCATAATTCACATCAGTGACAAAAAACAGTCTCCGTGTGCTCATAATAGCTTTTAATGTATCGGTGGTAAATGGCCACCAATTTTTATCAATCGGGCCTGACTCGTATATTAATATAAAGGTATCCCCAATTGATTTGTAAAAACCTGAATCCTGGATACTGTTTAGACCCAAACCATATCTCCGATTCATGTAAAACTTATTCTCATACAGGTATAATTGTTGAAAATATTTTACGTTTTTAGTTTTATTGTTATATACAACTGGTTTTAAACCTATTGGCGAGCAGCTACAATAAGTACAGGCCAGCAAGATTATAAACAACCTCATTTGTGCGGAGAACATGAGTTAACACCCCTCATATATATATCAGCCCAAGTTGTCAAATTGACTATAATCAAGTTTTCTATTTTTGTTCCTTTCCTTCCCTCATTGTAATAATACATTTCCCAATACCCATAAACATGGCCATCATCCGATGATGTGCTAGTTACTTGAGTATGAGTTCTAGATGGATAATCCTGGCCAATAACCCACCACGTGGAAATATTATCACCGGGAAAGAAGCCAAATAACTGATTACGCTTGTATGCTTCCTCTTCATCTTTGAGATCCACAAAGTAAGCCATGCCTTGAGTGAAACCGATCTTTCCCTCTTCAAATTGATACGCATGTTTCAGTTCATGACTTGCTGTTCTTAAACGATTCCATCTCTTATTTAATTTAACCATGACATGGTTGTCGTCTGGATTCCAAACAACTTCGCCTCCTATGCCTTTTAAATCCCATACCTGGTCATCTACAAGTTCTATATCATAAATCCAATCACTTTTTTCAAGAACTTCTAACTCACAAAGTACTTCGGAAAAACCATTCTGTAATTGTTCTTCGACTCGTATCTGTGATCTGTAATTGTTAGCTTTTTTGTCATTACCTGAGTTATAGTTGGGATCTCGACCCTGCCTGGACAATATTCTCTGGTCCAGTTTATCCTGCAACGAATTCTGTCGACTAATGGATTGATCTCGATGCTTTATTGTCTCAGATTTATACCAATCTGCTTCTGCTTTCCCCTTCCCAAATTTTGCGCCACGTGGATCCCGGAATAAAATAGGGTTACAACCATTTACACTGTAGTTTGACAAGAACACTTGATCTATAGGATCTAAATTCCACCTTCTCCCTAACCTGCTTTCATACTGCCAAAACTCTGCCGTATAACTATTCCCACGCCCAGACAATTCATTGTCACATTCCTGGGAACCAAACCCCCACCGATACCGCATCTCACCTGCGAAATCCCTGCCCAGCATTTGCATTCCAAAGGGATAGTAACCTGATAGGCCGGAATGCCGGCTGGTATGGCTGTTGCGGATTTTGGTGGAAGGCATCGGGTTGAACGAATATACGGAATTGCGCTGCTTTTTGTGTTGTTAAGGCTTTCACTTAGCGCATCAGGAATGCTGTAGCATCGGCGCATCCGCCATGTGCTCCTGGGCCTGTCCAACCCGGGTACAAGAAACGGTGTGAAGGATCTTTTGTGTGGTGTAAGCAACCTGCCGCCAAGAACACCCACGATCAAGGTTGATTCTGCCACACTACCTCTATGGACCGGGCCAGTTTGGTTCAAAATGAATTCGATTACAAATGCGTTGCTAAAAGCTGGGTGACAGCTTTATTACATTTTACCGCGCATTCTGGAAATGCGTTCCTCCCAATCAAACGTCCTGTTTGTTGCCATTGACCTAAAAAAAACCAGTACCCAATTGAGCTGCCGAGACCCAAACTCAAATCGGGTTTTACTCCAATCAATAGGGGCTGATCCAAACATGCACTATTCACCAAAGTTTAAACTTTCTTCTCCACCCGCAATTAAATAATTATCTAATCGAACTCCCTTTTCATCCACTTTCTAAACTTCACTCCCTGATGACGACGTTCAAACACCAGGTTATGAAGATTCATCTGCCGTGTAGATTGGAGTGTTCTGAGTGTGGCAAAGTTGTACAACGGCTCCATGAGGAAGTTTGAGTCCAACTCCTTCATGTATAACAATCCCACTAGTCTCGAATTTCTGTTATAAATACAAACTTCCTTACTTGTGGCATTATGGAGATAAATAAACCTTTCTTTACAGACATTGCCACTTAGGTTCGAACAGATAGGCAAGTAGTCAGGTACCGTAGTATTCGAAGCATCACTGCCAGCATAAACAGTAAAACCATAGCCAATAGCGGAATATACGGATACTCCGTTCTTAAGCAGGCCGAAATCCTTTTCTATAGCATGGCATATCACAAACCTATTCGTTATGTGGTAGCTATCTGTCGGGTGAAATGGTTTTACTTGCAGGAGCAATGGTTTCATGCCCAAATCCGTATTGTGTCTCAATTTGAGAACTGGCTTTAAACCGGGCACAGAACTTAGTTGCACTTTAGTTAATGAACGCCAGTATGAAGTTAAATAATTTGAATAGTGGAATACAACCTCTCCTGCTTGAATATTCTGGTAAATGATTGAAATATCCGGTTCAAACTCAAGCACCACCGTATCACTGAAACAATCTTCAGGAATATAATGGAAGTGCCGCAAATTAACGCCTAATGCACATTTCGTTTTAGCTGGATGATATTCCTGCATGAATCGTTGGCCAACCAAAGTTGAACATGATAAAATTATATTTATAATAGCTAAAACTAACTTCTTCATATATTAGAGAGGTACTAGGGGTGCCTTTCTTTTTCACTATGGTCGGTACTGCCATCGGAAAGCTCTGTGGGCTTATTCTTCGAATGTTGTTCAGCGAAATACTTCTGGTACTCTGCATAAGTCATTCTTTTTGTAGTAGTGAGATGCAAACTCTTTAAACTATTGTATTTTTTAAGATTGTTTGGGTCTTCCTTCGTCCAATTATAAAAGGCCGCTGTAGCTTCTAGACCATGCCATGCAAGAATTTTGGTTGTCTCAAGATCTAGATCAATATTTAACAATGCCTTTACTGACTTCTGTAAATCTAGTCCCATCTGATCAATACTTGCTTTGCTGCCCATAGCTTCATGAGCTGCAGAATTATCAGATACATTCAAGGTAACTGGATCAATATGATTCAATTCATGCAAAGCTGTAAGAATCATATCTATTTTAGTAGGTTCGGTGATGACGAAAACATCATTCTGCTCTTGCACTACATTGAATAAGGCGTCGCTATTGAAAGTAAGTTGAACAACATTGCCAACAGGCATTCTACTCGTAGTAGCTGATGCTTTATGCCAATTGCCATCCGACGTTTGGAATTGCGGTAATTGAGCATAAGTCACTTCTAGATTAGCAGTATTGCTCAACATTTTATTGACAACCGAACCTATAGAACTTGACAGTTCACCATTGATTTCAATAATTGTTTTTACTATTGCTATGTATTGACTATGGTACAATGCAGTTGATAGAATTATATCCCTTCCATCATAATCCCTATACACAATCGGACAATTTATTGAATACTGAAAAGGTGAAAACGAAATGTATCGGGCAAAGTGTGGGTCTATGCTTGTGAACCTACAAAGTTGACTTGAATAAAAACGATAATCATATGCATAAACTTGCCTAAGGCCATCCATTATTTCTTGTGCCCCAAAACCCCACCGATACCCCATCCCACCTGCAAACTCCCTGCCCTGCATTTGCATTCCAAAGGGATAGTAGCGAGACAGGCCGGAATGCCGGCTGGTATGGCTGTTGCGGGTGTTTGATCGATGCATGACGTAGAACGAATATACTGAAAATGCGCTGTTTTAATAGATTTCCTGCCTCGTAACTTGTTTTTGTGATCGCCACATTGCCGGCATGTAAATC
>JBKDBI010000416.1:0-6040 GCA_046314695.1 Bacteroidota bacterium
CCATCGGCATCCTGATCGTCCCATACGAATGTGGTAACGGAACCGGGCACCAGGTAGCCTGCGGCCAGGTTGCTCACAACTCCGGTAGCAGTGAACGAGGATGTTCTGCCGTTTGATGTGCTGATATCAGAATCAATGGCATCATCAGTGCCTTGGTCTTGCTGAGCAAAAGTATGGCCTGTGATGCTATTGAAACTCAGAGTCCGGCTGCTGCCTGATGGAATACAGAAAAACGCTACATATCCGTTGTAACGCGTCAAAGCCTGACTGAGGACGGTTCCACTTGAAGTCCTTTCTTGTGCTGTGGCTCCTTCAATACCTGCACCACAGTCGTTCTGGATACCGTCGGCATTCTTGTCGTTCCAGGCACGTGCAAAGATCACCGCCTTGCCGTCATTGGTATTATCGGTGGGATATTCATCCATGGCATCGGGGATATTGTCGCTGTCGGTATCATAGAAAGCAGCTGCACCGGGTGCGCTCCAGTTGTCGTGCACAATACGCGAGCTACCACCGGTTCCAATGAAGCTAACCTGGATTTTCCAAGGCTTGCCGTCCAGCACCGTTGAGGGTACCGGGAAGCTGATATTCTGCACGTTCAGGGTATTGGCCATGGTAAACTCGTGCACTGCGGAGGTGATGGTTCCTTGCTGGAAGTTGTTGCATGAATTCCAGGGAATGAAACGGAAAATCACCTTGTAGGTATTGGTTCCGGTAGCATTGAGACGCGCGTCCATAGAGAAGTTGCCTGCTGCCCAGATCATCCAGGGTGTTTTAACCCAGGAAGCAGAGAGGCTGCTGCTGGAAAGCGAATTGCTTTGTGCAGACCAGGTGCCCTGAACAGCGGAACCACCACCGGTGAAGGTACTGTTCACGGTAGTTGCACCAAACTCCCAGCCCTTGGCAATTTCGGCTGGACGGTCGCCCGATTCGAAATTTTGGGTAACGCGTGGCGTGGTAAAGCCCACAGCGACATTCGATGAAACACCGGAAACAGAGAAGGTGGTTCTGCCGCTGCCGCATACATCTGAATCCACCGCATCGTCACTTCCTTCGTTTTCGAGGGTGTAGTAAGCGAAGGTATTGTCAGGTTTAGCATAGGCCAGCGTTTGGCTGCCCGCATTGAAATCGAAGAAGGCGGCATAGCCATTGTACCTGGTGGTTTCGGTGCTGCTGCCGCGGGTTACTGATGCGCCCATGATACCGGGCTCGCAATTGTCCTGGATACCATCGGCATCGAGGTCATTCCATACGCGGGTGAGGATGGCCGACTTGCCGTTGTTGGTGGCATCGGTGGGGTATTTATCCATCGCGTCGGGAATATTGTCGGCATCGGTATCGTAGAAGGCGGCTTTGGCCGGCAGGCTCCAGTTGTCGTGGCGAATGCGTGTGCTTCCGCCTGTGCCGCTGAAACCTACGCGCATCTTCCAGGGTTTGCCATCGAGAACGACGGAAGGCACTGAAAAACTAACCGTCTGGTCAAGCAGGTTATTGGTCATCGTGTATTCATACTGAATCGCGGTCGCTGTGCCTTCTTCATTGGCTGCGCACTTGTCCCATGGAATAAAGAGGAACACGATTTTATAGGTACTTGAATGGGTAGCACCCAGGCGGGCATCGAGGCTGATGGTGCCTGACTCCCAGATAGCCCATGGCGTCTTCACCCATGAAGCGAACACATTGGCCGGGTTGGACAATGCATTGGTTTCACTGGAGTAAGACCCCTGAATTGCGCTACCGCCTCCGGAGGCAAATGGAACAGCAGGTGTGCATGTCGGGCATTTGAGTCCCTGTGCGCCGAAAGCCCAGCCTTTGGCCTGTTCGGATGAGATGCTGCCAGATTCCCAGTTTTGGGTCATCTGCGCTTGCGTACTGACCGCCAGGAGGGCCAGTACCATTGAAAGTGTTGTTTTCATCATATGTCTTTTTTTTGACATTCGATACTACTTTCCAACGCAACGGAAGGTCATCCTGATTCCGGAAAGATTGGGCTAAACAAGGCTTTAATTTCCCTTAAAGAAGCTTGGGTGCATCCCGTAGATAGCCAGGGCAGTCCTGGCAGAACATTGCTTTATGGCAAGGTCACCTGGTCTGTAAGCTCATGCACCGGCAGGAGCGTTTTTAATGTCAGTGTCCGGATTTTATTTGTACGAAGAACATTCCGGGCCTGCCGCCTGGATCCACCCCCCTTGCACGCATTCCCATGCAAAGGACGCAAAGCCGCAACAGCGGTTCAACGCCGGTACACGGAAAGCGCTAACGGCTGTCGCGCCGTTTTCCGTCGGTGGTTTTCAACCAGCCCAGCAAGGCAAAAGCGGCAGCGAGTGCAAGGAATGACAAAAAACCTATCATTTTCGCTTATCGTTTTATTTTACATGCATGTTTTGCCATGGTGGAACACCTGTTGTACATGCTGCAGGTCAACAAGCGAAAACCAGCTGTATCCAAAGCGGCAGATTCCGGGTATTGCAACTGTTTTCTTCCCACTGACAGGCACGAAAGCTTGTATGCGAACCTCCATAGGTTTGCAGCTGTTTAATGAACCACCAAAACTATCCTGTGGCCGGGCGCCGGCGCGTCCTGATATGGAAAAGCTTGGGAGCTAAAAACAAACCATTTCCTGAAACCGGCAAAGTATGGGCCGGTCGAACGGTCACCCGGGAAGCCGGTTAAAAAAGGGGGAACATAAGGGGACGGAGCGCAGCCTGTTGCATGGTAAAGCGCATTCATGGCCGCCTTCCCTTCCGCTGCATTGAAAAAGTGACTGTAGACGCAAGCGCGACCACGAACGCTTGCCATCCGTTTTCCAACATTTGATGGAAGGCAGTGCATGCGCGGGCGACCACGAGGGTCGACGGCTCGGGCACAACAAAAAAAGACCGCTCTTTGGCGGTCTTTTTTTGTTTGTGGTGATGGACGGAATCGAACCGCCGACACAAGGATTTTCAGTCCTTTGCTCTACCATCTGAGCTACATCACCATTCTGAACGGGCTGCAAAGGTACAAAGAGAATTCAGATTTGCAAGCAGCCACGTGGTTTTATCTGTATGCTTTGCGGGTCTGCTTTCTTCAGCGCTGTTTCCAGGCTTCGGCGCCGGCCTCGAGTTCGGCATACCACTCCACTCCCATTTTGCGGATTAAGGGGTTGCGGAGAAACTGGTACAGGGCCAAACCGCTTTGCTTTCCGGCGGCACAACCCGGCGCACAGATTGACCAGCGGTGGTAGTTCATGACATTGAATTCACCGTATTGCGCCATGCGGATGGGGTACAAATGGCAGGATATGGGTTTTGGAAAGGCAATGGCTCCTGCCCGTTGCGCCTTTTCCATTCCACAGAGGGTGATGCCATTCTCGCGGATGGCAAACACACAGGCTCCGTCGGGCCGGCAAGCGGTAACTGCTCCGGATTCATCTTCCTCCCAAAAACCAGTGGCCCGGATTTGTTCAACGCCGTCCGCTTCCAAAAACGGAATCATCGCTTCCAGCTCCGCTTCAATCAAGGGGATTTCTTCTTTATCCAAGGGTGCACCCAGATCGCCCTGCACGCAGCATTCCCCTTTACAGGCGCTCAATTCGCAGGTGAAAACTTCCTGGATGATGTCTTCGCTTACCAGGGTATTGCCGACGATCAGCATCTTCAGTTCATTCCCTTGAGGTAGGCAGCGTAGCCGATGCCTTCGAGCTTTTCGGCCTTCACGAGCACTTCGGCTTCGAGGTTCTTTTTGTAAGCAGCTACTTTATCGAGCAGGGCTTCGTCGCCCGCTCCGAGAATCTGGGCGGCACAAATACCGGCATTGCGCGCGCCGTTGATGGCCATGGCCGCTACCGGAACGCCCGGCGGCATTTGCACAATAGAATACAGGGAATCTATACCCGACATGGTTTTAGACTGCACCGGAACGCCGATAACGGGCAATTCGGTCATGCTGGCCACCATGCCCGGCAGGTGTGCAGCGCCTCCGGCTCCTGCGATGATCACGCGGATACCGCGCTGGCGTGCGGAAGCAGCGTATTCCACCATGCGTTGCGGTGTGCGGTGTGCCGAAACCACCGTGATTTCATAAGGCACCCCGAAATGGTCGAGCATGGCTGCGGCCTCCTGCATCACCGGCAGGTCAGAATCGGAGCCCATGATTATTCCCACTTTCAGCATATTGCAAAATAAGTTCAAAAAAGCGGAGCCACTTCGCCCTTCCCTCAGAAGGAACGCTTTATGATTCCTCCGGCGTATTCACTGCTTTGGGTTTGCGGTTCAAGGCTGCATGCAACAGTGAAAGGACCAGATAAAGCACGAACACCAGGGGAACAGACTTCCAGCCCCAGATGAGCAATAACGCAAGCATTCCCAGCAGGAAGGCATAGCGCATGAGGTTTTCCTTCACACCGAACGATTTGAATTTGAAGGCCATCAGCGGCAAATCGCTCACCAGCAGGAAGCCGGCCACGAGCGGGAAGAACTTCAGGAAATAGAAGTCTGTGATGATGGTATCGAGGAAGAAACCGCTGCCCGCAATGAAGGGAAAGGAAGCGATGAGGAGTCCGTTGGCGGGCGTTGGCACCCCGAGAAAGCCCTCGCGCTGCCGCGTATCGATATTGAAGTTGGCCAGGCGCCAGGCCGAAAAGAGCGGAATGAGGATGAACACATAGGTGTTGATGCAGAAACCTTCGGCCGGGCAATAGCCGTAGTTGTTCATGAGGGCGTGGATGATGAAACCCGGCACGACGCCGAAGGTTACCAGATCGGCCAGGGAATCGAGTTGCGCGCCCAGGGCAGAACTCACTTTCAGGAGCCGGGCGGTGAAGCCATCGAGGAAATCAAGGCCTGCGGCGAGCAACATGAGCCAGGAGGCGCCCTGCAGGTTGCCATCGCGGATGAAGAGCAGGGCCAGGACGCCGCAGCCGAGGTTGGCCAGCGTCATGTAGTTGGGAATATCCGCGTACCAGGGTTTCGGCGCTTGTGGTTCCATATCAGTCTTTGATCACAAAACCAACGGTAGCCTGGGCAAAGGCGCCAGATTGGCTGGTACTGGCAATACCGGGCATCAATTGGCCATTGTAGCGCCAACCTTTTCTGGAAATATCCAAACCGTATCCCATGTTCAGCCCGAAACTCAGCGGACCTAAGGAGGCTTTCAACTGGGCAATGGCTGTGAGCAACACAGCGGGATTGCGGTAACGGACCACCCAATTGGGTCCGGGATTGCGCAGATCAGGCACCTGCGGTGTCTGGCTCAGTTCGAGTTGGAGCTGCTGGTAAGCCATACCCGTACCGAAGGCCAGGTTGAAATGTTGGTCGCGCAGGATATCAAAAAGGCTTTCGTTCGACACATTGAAGGCATTGAAGCGCATGGCCGTGTCGTTAGTGAGCGTAAAGTTGCGGGTAGGCACCCAGGTCATGGCCAGACGGCCACCGGGCCTGTTGCCCCGATTGATATAGCTCACTTCAACACCTTGCCAGATCAGGCCTGGATCGATTTCAGGCAAGCCGGCTGCGGTAAGCATGGTCTGGAGCCCTGACAATTTCGCATTTGAATACCCAATCAAACCGGTGATATGGACGAACTCCTTATCCGGCTTGTATTCATCATCATACGCAGCGGTATCGGTATCATCTTCTTCGTCGTCATCGTCTTCATCTTCCATCCAGCTTTGGTCTTTGTTGTTGTAGAGAACAAAATCGAAGCGCTTGCCGATTTCGGGATAAGCGGAACGCAGGCTGTCGAGTGCAAAGAGCGCCACCTCCCCTTCGGGCGTTTCATCCTTGAAGTCGATGGATTCCTTGTTCAGTTTATCCTGATCGTAATCATCGTCTCCTGCGTAGAAATAGCCGACGGTGGTGATGCGGCCTTTGAAATAGCCTCCGCCCATTTGTTCCATTTTGTGGGCGATGGACACGTAGTTGTACCAGTTGCATTCGCCGTTCTGCACAGCATGGCCCGCATGGCAGCGCCCGAACTGGCCAACGACACGGCCGGTGGGATATTGCTGCACGAGGGCCATCATGTTATCGAACATGATTTTCTCGCGGTAGACGTATTG
>JBKDBI010000417.1:0-4373 GCA_046314695.1 Bacteroidota bacterium
TACCCCACCCGCACCAACACATTCCCCACCTTCTGCCCACTTCCGACATAACGATAGGCTTCCACGATCTCGTCGAGTGGATACGTCCGGTCGATCAGGGGTTGGAAGATGCCTTTGGCGGCGAGGTCGCGCAGGAAGAGTAAGTCTTCCATGTTGTTCTGTGGTATGGGGAAAATCACCTTGCGGCCTTTGAACCATGGCGTGATGAGGGCGAGGAATACGTTTGATCCGCCTTTGCCCAATTCGGTAGAGACGTAAACGCCTTTTTTGCTGAGCAGGGGTTTGCAGATGCCAAAGGAGCTTTTCCCTACGGCATCGAATACGAGTTCAAAACGGCGATCGGTTTGGGTATAATCCTGCGTCTGGTAGTCGATGACCACATCGGCACCGAACCTGCGCACGAGCTCCACATGCTGTGTCGGGCAAACCGCTGTTACGTGCACACCGAAATGCTTCAGCAACTGAACCGCTGCCGAACCGATGGCGCCTGTTGCACCGTACACCATCGCGTTCTCGCCTGCGCGGATGCCGGCAGCGCGGATATCGCAAAGCGCATAATGCGCGCCTTCCATAATGGCAGCCGCACTATCAAAACTGAGATTTTCCGGAATCGTTGCCAGGAGACCGTCTTCCGAGGCAATCAGGTATTCGGCATGGCTCCCGAAACTGCTGTCATTGTAGCCAAATACCCGATCTCCGACAGCAAATTTACTCACTTCAGGACCGACGGCTTCCACCACACCGGCGAATTCGCAGCCAAGCGTTTGCTGTTTGGGCCTGAAGAGTCCGCTCCAGAAGCGCGAAATGAAGTATTCTGCGCTGCGGAAGCCGGCATCGGTACGGTTCACCGTGGCCGTATGCACCCTCACCAGCACGTCCTTGCGGCCTGGAACGGGTTTGGGGATGTCTTTGATTTGCACAACCTCCGGCGGACCATAACGGGTATGTACAGCGGCTTTCATGGCTGCAGGTTTTTATGCGTGAAAGACAATAGAGGGCCGACGTCCTTGATGCGTCGCAGAGGGGTTTTGTGCAGATTCATAGGGGGGAATGCAGGTGCAAAATCGTGCAGAACCCGGAATTTTCAAGTCTGCAGCCTGCGGTCTTCGTCTAATGGACAGAATTGCAGCACGAATACCGGATATGCCGGTGACCGACACCTGCAGCCGCTATTTCCATTTCGCTATCCATTGCTTTTCTGCCTCGCTTAGCAATTTTATATCGGGTCGATAGCCTGGATTTGGTATATACCAGTCCATACCCCGGAAAAAAGCGTCCAGCTGCCGGTCTTTGAAGACATACCCGCGGCGTGCAAAGGGTAGGTTCCTCAACGCCTTGCGCCGAAAGGCATCTGCCGGTTCTGCAATACGGTCTTGCTGGTAATAGGAAAAGGGGAGGTAGGTGGAGTCGTAGAAGTAGCCGTAATTCTCCGCAAAAACCTCCAATTCGCCTTCCGGTTTGAAGTTCTGCTGCCGGAAGATGAGGATACCTTTCTGTACGTGGAAGCGCAAGGCATGGGGTCGAAAGTATGTTTCACCCATCCCTTTCAATTCCCGGACTTTGCCAATTCCCTTTATCAGCCATTGGCTGGAATCGCGGAAGAAGGTTTTTTCGATGTTGAAGGTCTCGAATTCGCCCGGGTCGATGAGCAGGGTGAAATCGTCTATCTGTTTGTTGGCCCAGCGATTGGCAGCCGTCAGCACGTAGGCGAAATCGTAGTGATAGGCGACACTGCCGGAAAGGGCATAGCTGTAGGTGTGTCGGATGATATTGAGTCCTTTTTTGAAGGGCGCCTGGAAATGGTACACGTAGAAAAAGTCTACATGATTGCCATCGGTTGCTCCCTTGAAGGTGTCGAGCTTCATGGTCTTCACCTTTCCTTTATCGGCATAGAGCGAATCGGCCACAAAGGCTACTTCATACGGCAGGAGCGTCTTGTTCATGTTCACGGTGAAATCGCGCATGAACGGATGCCTGCCCTGGCGCGGTGCGGCTTCCACATCTCCCGAAGGCGAAGCCGCTTCGAAACCGACGGTAATGGTTTTCGCGTTGCCGGGATTGTAGAATTCGTAATAGACGGTGACTTCGATGTGCTGATTGCGGACTTTTTTCAGGCTGAGTATTTCTTTCCGGACACTGATATCGGTTTCTGCTACGGGTATCATCTGATTGCCCCGCGCATAGAAGACGCCGTCGTTGGCTTTGGTATCCTGCGCAAGGCTGAAAAGGATACACGAAATCAGGCAAACGTGCAGGGTCTGCGCCGGGTTGACTATTAGGTTCATCGGGTTTAATGGTTGGTTTTGTGGTGTTCCGCTTTCAAGGGCTGCTTGGCAGAACGAGCAGGGATAGATGTATACAAATATACCCAAATGCCAGGTCTGAAATATTGCTTCACTTCCGGTGTTCAGGTTCTGCGGTTTGCCAGCAGCAGCGGTGCGCTGCCGTCGAAAGGGTTGTCGTCGCGGCCGATGCTGCGGGCCATCATGCCTTCGACGCGCATTACCGAACGGTCGCCGTAGCGGTTCCGGATGCGGTCCATCGCCTGGTACAGCTGCATCATCTCGTGCGTGTCTTCGAAGAGGTTGATCTGATAAGCGCCTTCCACGAGTTCGCTGAAGCGCACGCCGATGAGGCGCACCAGCAGCCGACGGTTGTAGAGCCGGTCGAACATTTCCTTCACTTTCGGGATGAGGTGGTGGTCGGCCGAAGTGTAGGCGATGCGCTGTTGCAGGGTATGGGTATTGAAATCGCTGTAGCGCACCTTCACGGTAACGCATTGGGTGAGTTTGCCGCCCTTGCGGAGCTGGTAGGCCAGGCTTTCGGTCATGGCGGCCAGGATGCCCTTGAGTTTCGCCACATCGATCGTATCGCGGTCGAAGGTGCGCTCCGAACTGATGCTCTTGCGCTCGTGCCAGGCGAGCACCGGACTGTTGTCGATGCCCTGGGCTTTCTTCCAGATATCGATGCCGTTCTTACCCAGGGTGCGTTCCATGAGTTCGGAAGGCATTTCCTGCAGGGTAAGGATTTTCTCGATGCCAAGGGTGCGCAGCGTCTTGTAGGTTTCGGCACCCACGCCCGGGATTTTGCGCACGGACAGCGGGGCGAGGAAGCCTTTCTCCGTGCCGCGCCCGATCTGCAGCTGCCCTGCGGGCTTGGCCTCGCCGGTGGCTACCTTGCTGACGGTCTTGTTCACCGATAAGCCAAAGGATATGGGCAGGCCTGTTTCCTGCTTGATGCGCTCCTTTAGGTCGGCCGCGATGCGCAGACAGCCAAAGAAGCGGTCCATCCCGCTCAGGTCGAGATAGAATTCGTCGATACTCGATTTCTCGTACAGCGGCACCGTATCGCGGATTACATCCGTCACCAGGTTCGAATACTTGCTGTACAAGCCGCTATCGCCGCGGATATACACGCCATGCGGACACAGCTGCCGGGCGGTCTTCATCGGCATGGCGCTGCTGACGCCGTAAGCCCGGGCCTCGTAACTGCAACTGGCCACCACCCCCCGGTTGCTCTGTCCGCCAATGATCACCGGCTTGCCCTCCAGGCTGCTGTTCTGCAAGCGCTCGACACTCACGAAAAATGTGTCCAGGTCCATGTGCGCGATACTTCTTTCCATGATAAGTAATTTGACAATTAACTGCTATCAAAATAATCAAAGCAAGCTTGCTGCGCAAGCCCTGGGAAAATAAAAAAGTGGAAAAATAGTGGGTGGCTTTCCCCGTAACTTCATGCGCTGCAAATAGGAAAGGGTTATTTTTACCCCGATAAAATTACTGACTTCTATGGCCAAACATCCCAAATTCGAAGTGTACACCGGCAAAAACGGAGAACATTATTTCCGCCTTACCGCCAGCAACGGCGAAGCCATTCTCGGCAGCGAAGGTTACAAAAGCAAGGAAAGCTGCCTCAACGGCATCGACAGCGTGAAGCGCAACGGCGCAGAAGATGCACGCTACGAGAAGAAGGAAACCGCAGGTGGCAAATTCATGTTCAACCTGAAAGCTACCAATGGTCAGGTGATTGGAACCAGCCAGCAATACGCCACCGAGTCGGGCCGCGACAACGGCATCGAAAGCGTGAAGAAGAATTCGCAAATCGCTGAAACAGAAGACGAAGGCGCAACAGCCTGAGCTTCTCAATAATAACCATACTGCCGGTTAGCCGTTCCGATTGTCGGGGCGGCTTTTTTTATGGAAAGGTTTTCATCCACCTGTTTCGGCTACCAAACGCAAACCGGTTAAAAAAACGCACATCTTCAGGCGTTTAGCTGTTTATATCCGCCGGCGTTTTCCGCTTGCGGCCTACATTTGTACTATGCGGTTTCTGCTTGTCGTCCTGCTTGCTCTTTTGCCTGCCGTCCTGAAGGC
>JBKDBI010000418.1:0-3574 GCA_046314695.1 Bacteroidota bacterium
GTTGAGGCCGTGCGGGGCAGTGGCCAATACGAAAATACCGGTAGTGTCGGCAGCAGTGGAATTGGAGATATTGCCTTTCAGCGGAGCAGTGCCCAAGCCGTGCAGGTCTTTGTAGACGCTTGAGCCGGAGGGAAGGAAAGCCACATGGACGCTGTCGATGTCGAATACTTCATCGTCCAGTCCGGCAGTGTCATAAGCCATGTAAGCCACAACATCGTATGGATCGGCCAAACCAAAGGAGGAAAATTCAAGGTGATGTACCAGCGAAAGATTGCCAAGCGTGGGAGGGAGATTGCCTGCAGGCGGAGGTCCTGTTTTGAGTTCAAAGCCGTAACGGTTCAAATCGTAAGTGCTTTGCAGGATATTCATTACCACCGGCCTGTAAGAATTTCCGCGGCCAACAGGGAAAATCAGATTCCCGATAAACGGATTGCTGTTTTCAAGGAAATAGCGCCCATTTACATAGCTGCTGTCGCTACCGATATTGACGTTGGCGTATTCTTTGGTTGAGAACACAAAACCGCTGTTTACGGTAATTAGACCTACATCCATCTGCAGACTGTCGCGCACATAGAGCATGCTGCCCTGCAATACCAGTTCGCCACCTGAAGCTTGCATATACAGCGACTTGATGAGTACGGTGTCGCTTGTTTCCCAAACCTGCGTCTGATTGACTTTAATCGATTCAAGGTAAGTTCCCTTGGCAATGTAAAGCGTGTCGCCGGCTGCCAGCAGTTGCATTGCGGAGTGGATGGTTTTCTTCGGGCCGTCGAGGCCGGATACGAAATTTGCCACACTTCCGTTATACGCATCATCGCCCTGCACTGCATCAACGTAAAATACTGCAGCACGCGAAACAGGTATGGCTAAAAGGGCGACGGCAAGCGTCAAAATGGTACGAAATCCCCAATTCATTAATAGCAAAGATATAAGCCTGTCCTAAGGGAGCCGTGTTTTAAACGTATAATTCCGTGATGACCTGCGTCAGTTCCTTGTGTACAAGGTGGCCTTAAAGCCCGCAATCACAGCAGAATAGCGGCAGACACGATAGCCCGCCGCTTACTCAATATGTGGAAAAACTTACTCAATACAGAATAACTGCGATCTATTCAGACCGCTTGTGCCGTCTCTTTGATGTCGCGCAGCCGCAATTGCAGCGTAACGCGGTTGTTGAAGTGGTTTTCTTCAATGGAATAACAAGCCGAGAAACGCCTGTTTCCGCTTACAAGCGGATATGCACCCGACAATCCGAATCCGATGCCGTCAAACTGGCTGCCGTTCTGTCCGGCTGTGATCTTCAGGTGCTTCTCTTTTAAAACACGTGCGAAACCATTCGTGCTCAATCCGTCGCTCCTGAACACAGGTAGCATATTGCCGGGACCGAAAGGCGCCAGGCGTTGCAATCCGCTGAAAAAGCTGGCATCAATTTCATCCAACGTAAGGTCGGTATCGTATTCAATCTCAGGAATCAGGCTGTGCTCGCTGATGTCGCGTGCTACTATCGCTTCAAAACGCGCTTTGAAAGCGTCGAGATTTTCCATTTTGATGGTGAGACCGGCGGCATACTTATGCCCGCCAAACTGTTCTACCAGGTCGCCACACATGCCAATGGCTTCGTGTATATCAAAATCCTTAACGCTGCGCGCCGATCCGGTCAACACACCTTCCGTGCGACTGAATACAATGGTTGGCTTGTAGAACTGTTCCACCAGGCGGCTGGCCACTATCCCGATTACACCCTTGTGCCAGGTTTCCCCGAACAATACAGTGCTCTTCTTGGCCAATTCGACTGCTGAGTCCTGCACCATGCTTACGGCTTCCTTCGTTATATCCGCATCCAGGTCTTTCCGCTCCACATTGCGTTCGTTCAGCACACGGGCAAACTGCATGGCCTGGTTGAAGTCTTTTTCTATCAGTACCTTAACCGCAGCCCGGGCATCTGCGATACGGCCCGCTGCATTGATTCGCGGACCAAGACCGAAAACAATATCTGTGATGGTGTATTGCTCCTTCATCACATAATTATGCAACAGCGATTGGATGCCAATGCATGGGTCCTGATTCAGCTTCTTCAGCCCGAAATAGGCCAATACGCGGTTCTCACCCCGCATGTCTACGATATCACTGGCGATGCTCACCGCCACCAGGTCGAGGTATTCGTCGAGCAGGGAAGGGTCCATGCCCGATTTCTGCACATACGCCTGGATGAGCTTGAAGCCAATCCCGCAACCGGAAAGCTCTTTATACGGATAGGTGCAATCTTTTCTTTTGGGGTCGAGCACCGCTACAGCCTCCGGAATTTCTTCGCCCGGCAGGTGGTGGTCGCAGATAATGAAATCGATGCCGAGACTCTTGGCATACGCCACCAGCGCATTGCTCCGCACACCGCAATCGAGTGCGATGATCAGACCGAAGCCTTGCTCAGCCGCATAGTCGATGCCTTGTTTGGAAACGCCGTAGCCTTCCTTATACCGGTCAGGGATATAATACTCAATCCGTGGATTAAAGGAGCGGAAGAACTGATATACCACCGATACGGCTGTGGTGCCGTCCACATCGTAATCGCCGTAAACCAGGATTCCCTCCTTGCGGCTGATGGCGAGCTCGATGCGCGCAATGGCCTGCTCCATGTCCTTCATCAGGAACGGATTGTGCAGATGGTCGAGACTGGGTTCGAAGAAACGCTTTACCTCCTCCGGTTCACGGATATCGCGCTGCAAGAGGATGGTAGCGAGTTTTGGATGCAGTTGCAGGCTTTCCGAAAGGGCAAGAACCTGCTCGCGCGGCGGTAAAGGTTTTGCACTCCATCGAAAGTCCATATTCCTGCAAAGTTCGTTAAAAAATGGGCGTATGCTGAAAATTAAATGTTTATTCTGTGACAATGTGCGCCGTTGCCAGTCCGGGTACATGGTACACACGCCCGGTGCCCGGTTCGCGGCATTCGTAGCGTGTGCGCAGCCTCGGGCCTTTGCGCAAAACGAGTCCGTTGTTTAGTACAAAAATCGTTCCCATCGGAATATCTTCGACCAAATGCTGATTGCCGCTGAGGTCGTAGCGGCGCAAGGTGCGGTACAGATTGGGGTCGCTGCAGGTGCTGGCCGCCGGCCGGCTGAGATAGCGGTCGAGTGCCTGGCTGATGTCTTGGGGGAAATGCGTCGACCCGGTGAGCGGTTTCATGATATGCCGGAAAGCTTCCTTCCATTCTGCTCCGTGAGGATTGACCCTGTTCGCATGCCGGTTCCAATTCGTGAGATGCGCCATCTCGTGGAAGAATGTGACCGTGAAAGCATAAGGGTTCAGGTCTGCATTGACCGAAATGCGGTGCAGTTCGCCGGGCGCCGGGGGACGGTAATCGCCGAATTTACTCTTGCGCGGGCGGGCGATGCGCAACTGAACGCTGTGCGTAATGAGCTGCCCCGCTGCGTAATCAACAACCGTTTCGGGCATATAGCGCACGAGAATGCTTTTTAGCTGCTCATGCGACATGCCCATATCAGAAGCGTTTTAAAACCAGCGCTGCTACCGTTGTTCCGATGCTGAGTCCACTCGTGGCCGCAGGTGATGGAGCATTCAA
>JBKDBI010000419.1:0-15417 GCA_046314695.1 Bacteroidota bacterium
GCACTGGGAACAGCGAGCAACACCAATCCGGCGTCTTTCAGGCAGGCTGCGGCATCCGATGATGCATGCACGCGATCGGTTCTGATCTGAACCGCACTGAGGTATTTCGGATTATGTCCATACTGGTTGATATGGGCTGCGTCTTCCTTGTTTCGCAGATACCAGCGGATCTGAATATCCCGGTTTTCGGCAATGATCTTCACCAATGCGGTGGCCCAGCTGCCTCCGCCCAAAACTGTAAGTGTATTGAATACCGCCAAAGCGGGTCAAAAATACACCCTGAGATCAGGGTTTGTCGAAGACTTTATCTGCTGCGGTCGTTTTTATGCGATCGCCGTCCTTCAATGTGCGGGAAATGACCATCACCGGTGCGCTGATCACTTCGGTTCCTTCTTTCAGCCCTTCGGTAATCTGAAACCAATCAGTATCTTGTAAACCGGTCTTCACAGCTACGGCCTTGGCTTTGCCATTTTCGGGGATAAATACCCAGGTTCCCTTGGTTTCCTTTTCGGATGTACCGTTTTCCGCTGATTTTTTATCGCTTTTACCTTTGTCTGTCGATGCTTTCGGGTTGCGCGTGGTCACTGCGCTTATGGGCACGCATACTGCATTGCGCACGGTTTCGGTTTTGATGTCTACCGTTGCGGTCATCCCGGGTTTTAAAACCGGCGTGCCTGCTATTCCTGCCGGTGTGGTGATGCGCACTTTTACGGTATAATTGGTTACCTGATCACTGGCCTGCTGGGCGGCGTTGAATTTGGCCGAATTGGCAATATCGGTTACGACTCCGCTGAAAACCCGGTCGGTATAAGCGTCTACATTTACATTGGCACTGTCGCCGATGCGGATGCGTACGATATCGTTTTCATTGATATCCACCTGCACTTCCATGGTTTCCAGGTTGGCAATGCGCATGATTTCTGTGCCTGCCATCTGGGCCGTTCCAACCACGCGCTCGCCTTTCTTGTTGTTCAACAGGCTTACAACGCCGTTGACTGGTGCATAAATGCTGGTACGGCCCAGGTTTTTGCGGCCTTCTTCCAGCCTGGCCTGCACGCTGCGCACGTTGAAGCTTGCTGCCAAAGCACTTTTACCCGCGCTTTCCACATCCGATTTGGCAAGCTGGTATTGGGTTTCTGCGTTTTCAAACTCCTGAGCACTGATAACGCGTTGGTTGAAGAGTTCTTTTTGCCTTTTGTATTGCAATTCAGCCTGACGCAACGAGGCGCGGGCGCGCTCTGTCTGTGCTTCTGAAGTGGCAAGACCTGCGCGGGCATTGTCGAGACTTGCCTGCAATTGGTCGAGGGTCGTAAGGTACAATTCCGGGTTGATGCGCAACAGTAGCTGTCCGGCTTTGACTGAATCACCTTCCGCCACTACCAGTTCAGTAATTTCTCCGCTTACATCAGCGCTGATCTTCACTTCTGTCACTGGTTGTATTTTGCCGCTTGCAGAAACCAGTTCGGTGATATCGCGCACAACAGCTTTGCTGGTGCTTACGGCTGTCTCTTTCTGTTTGCGGCCACCGGCAATGGCCCACACCAGCAAGATGGCGGTGAGGATTCCGATGGCTATCAGTATACGTTTGGTCTTCATGGATCTTTTCAGGGTATATCGTTGATGCCGGCACCGGCATAAAAGTCAAGTATCATGCGGCGAAAAACTGTTTCGTATCGCGCCTGGATGAGGGATGAACGGGCTGCAAAAGCGGCACTGCGCACCACCTGCAATTCAGTTGGCTGACTCATTCCGGCCTGCATCTGTATTTCAGCATTGCGGAGGTTTTCTTCCTGCGAAGCAGACAATAACCTGCTTGCATCATAGCGCAGCCAGGCCTGTTTGTAAGCAATCCATGCTGTAATGATATCGCTGTATAAGCGAAAACGCGCAGCTTCCAACTGGTTTTCTGCCGCCATCAGGTCGAGGCGCGAGCGGCTGATGTCGATCCGAGTGGCCTGACGGTTGAACAAAGCCCAACTGAACTGCAGACCCGCACTTTGCCCGAAGTTGTCCTGGAACTGCCGGCCGAAGGGAATCGTCTGCATGGTATAGGCCAGGTCGAAGGTTTCAACGATTTCGTTCGTACCTGTCACAAATCCGATGGGGCGTGTTCCGGCAATGCTCGTTCCGGTAATCGTTTTGGCATTGCCTGAATACACGGTGCTCAGGTTAGCGCCGAAACTCAGGCTGGGCAGAAGCGCACCTTTGGATACGCGCATGCCATACGAAGCACTTTTTACGCGGGCTTCGGCCGCTTTGATTTCCGGCCGCAAACTCGCAGCAACACGGAACAGGCTGTCGGGGCTGTAATCGTCTGGCCGGCGCGTGTCAGGTAGTATTTTGGGGTTGCTGATATCGAAAGCTTCGTTCAAAGGCACCTGCATTAAAACCCGGAGTGAAGTCAGCGCTTGTTCCACTTGATTGGCCGCATTGACCACATTCAGTTCTTCGTTGGCCAGTTGCGCGCGTAAGGAAAGTACACCGGCATCAGACAAAGCACCGCCGCTTCGCAGCTTTTCAGCTCGATCGAGCTGTGTTTGCAAGCTCTTTCGGTTTTCTGTGGCGGTTTGTAACAACTCCTTGGCCTGTAAAGCCTGCAGGAAGAAATTGGCAACTTGCAGGGCAATATTGTTTTGGGTTACGGCCAATTCTTGTTCGGATGCCGTCCACGCGAAACGCGCTTGCTGTATGCTGTTTCTTGCGCGGCTGCCATTGTAAAGCGCCACACCCGATTGCAGGTTAAAGTTGTTGTTGAAAATCTGCGTTTGGGCGAAAGTGTTCGTAAACCGGTCAATGGTGCGACCATTTTGCACAAACTGTCCGCTTGACAAAGTGAGATCCGGCGTCTGGCTCCATCGGGCCTGCTGCAAACCCAGTTTGGATTGTTCAACCCCGATGGCAGCCTGTACAACATCAGGGCTTACTTTGGCAGCACGCTCGATGCATTCGCGCAGGGTATAAACCTGTTGGGCCATTACCGCCGCAGGCAGCAGAAAAAGAAGTACGGCAAATCGCCTTGCATTCATGGCTCAAAGGTATTGTGGCAACACGCGTTTACTCAAGTACCTCGACCATTCTTTCCACGGGGTCGACAAAACAGAATTGCCTAACCATTTGGCAACCGTTACGCAACACTACATATTTGCACACATGGATCGCTTCACCGGTTTGGCCGGCATCGCACTGATTTTGTTTATCGCATGGCTGATGAGCAACAACCGCAAACGCATCAACTACCGCGTGGTAGTAAGCGGCTTGCTGCTGCAATTGCTACTTGGGCTCTTTGTTCTGAGAACCAGTGCCGGCGCAAGCCTGTTTGGCATGCTCGGCAACGGGATCAATAAATTGCTGGACTTTTCAGACCGTGGTGCTGAATTTGTTTTCGGTCCGCTTGCCAACGCGCCGCTTTTGCAGGAGACTTTTGGTCAGGGGACAATCTTTTTCTTCAAGATTATTCCCACCATCATTTTCGTCTCCGTCCTGGTGAACATGTTTTACCATTTTGGCATCCTGCAGTTTATCATCCGGCATTTTGCCCGCCTCGTGCATAAAATCATGCACGTAAGCGGTTCAGAGGCGTTGAGCAACGTGAGCAGCGCCTTTGTTGGACAAGTGGAAGCGCAGCTGATGATCAAACCTTACGTTAAAGGAATGACCATGAGTGAGTTGCTGGCCAGTATGAGCGGCAGCATGGCTTGTATAGCAGGCGGTGTTATGGCCTATTACATTTCAACCGGCATTGATGCCCGTTTTCTGCTGACTGCCAGCATGATGGCTGCACCTGCCGCCCTGGTGATATCCAAAATCGTATGGCCTGAAACAGAAGTCTCCGAAACACACGGCTCCGTGAAGCTGGAGGTACAGAAACAGCACAGCAACCTGTTGGATGCCATTGCAGCAGGTGCATCAGATGGTTTGCGCATCGGCTTGAACGTGGCTGCCATGCTGATAGGTTTTATTGCCCTCATATTTCTGGTCAATGCATTGTTGGCTTATGTGGGACATCTTTTCGGTGCGGAGCTGAGTTTGCAACGCATGCTCGGATATGTGTTTGCCGGTTTTGCATGGACGATGGGTGTACCGGCTTCGGAGTCTGTAACAGTTGGAGGTCTCATGGGAACCAAGCTGGTTATCAACGAGTTTGTTGCGTACAAAGACCTCGTTCCAATGATTCAGCAAGGTGCGTTATCGCCCAAAAGCGTTGCCATTGCCACTTTTGCCTTGTGCGGTTTTGCCAATTTCAGCAGCATAGCGATTCAGGTAGGCGGTATTGGGCAAATAGCCCCTGAGCGCCGGCCCGATCTGGCAAAACTCGGTTTCCGCGCGCTGGTATGCGGAACACTTGCCAGCTATCTCAGTGCCGCATTGGCCGGGATTCTGCTCTGAACAAATTGCCCGTCCTCTTGTTTATTTCCCTTTGAAGCACAGCAAATGAAGATCTATACGCGCAAAGGAGATGATGGTTCTACCGGGCTAATCGGAGGAGTGAGGGTAAAAAAACACCATCTGAGGGTAGACAGCTACGGCACCATAGATGAGTTGAATTCACATATCGGTTTGGTGCGCAGCGGTATGCCTGATACCTCAGTACTGGCTGTTCTCTCTGAAATCCAGGACCGTTTATTTACCATCGGATCTATACTGGCTTCGGCTGAGGGTTCACGCATGGTGATTCCGGATTTGCATGCCTCAGACATTGCATTCCTCGAACAAGCCATTGACAAAATGGACGATAAGTTGCCGGCGCTGGAGAGTTTTGTTTTGCCGGGAGCCAGCACACGTGGTGCTGAAATTCACATTGCCCGTTGCGTTTGCAGGAGAGCTGAGAGGTTGGCTGTAGAGCTGGCAGAGAATGAAGCGGTTGAACCTATGGTGATTCAATACCTCAACCGACTGAGCGATTATCTCTTTACCCTGGCCCGCTTTGCAGACCATAGTGAAGGTGGTTTTGAAATACCCTGGAGACCCCGCGTTCAGCGCTAATCAGGTTCAGCTCCCGCGATTAATAGGGGCTTTGCTGGCGCGGTTGCGTAAGGTTTTCAAGCATGTCCTGCGCAAGAATGAAATCGGGTTTGATCTCCAGGCAACGTTGCACCAGTTGGACAGCCTGTTGGCGCTCGTTGCCAAGGAACATCAGATAACTCTTGAGATAAAGGAAAGCTGCATCCACCGGAATCTGTTGCCTGGACCGGGCTTCAGCCACTTCTATGCGCACGTTTCCCTGGGGAATAGGGTTTAGCGCGAGTATGGAGGTAACCATAGAATCAGCCAGTTGTACGCGACCGGTTAGAATGTGAGTGGCTGAAATGTTGTACAGAAAGGTGTAGTCCTTTGTGCGCTGCCAGAGGTTTTCGAATAGCGCAATACCGCTGGTATCTTGCCTTTTCTGGATGAGGATCTTGGCGCGGATTTCGTTCATGCCCACGTCATCGGGCTTGTTTTTTAATGCTAAAGTGTTGTACATCTCTGCTGCATCCACATTTTGTGTAAAAAAGTAGTAATACCAGGCAAGGCTGTCAACTGCCCAGGTAGCCGAGCTGTCGAGCACGATTATCCTGTGCAGTGCCGTGATAGAAGTACCCATGTCCGCTACCTTTCGGGCGTTTTCGAAAACTTCAACTTCGGTGGCTGCCGGGCTAGGGTTTGTTGCCTTTTTGCCGCACGAAACGTTTATAAGCGTTATTAAAATGGCTAATGTTGTTGTCGAAGTGATTTTCATGATTTTCTGTTTAGTATTTTTGCAGCAGTCTGCAAAACTATTGCAGCCCTTTACAGAAAAACGTTGCGCTATCTGGTAGTTATATTCATCTTTTGCACACTGGCCCAGCGGCTATCGGCGCAGTGCGGGGTTACTATCAGCACCAACAAGAACGTTGTCTGTGTTCCCGGAGCGGTAACCTTAAGCGTGAAAGGTTGCCAAACCTGTGCGGGTTATGATTGGGATGTCGGGAATGGATGGGTTCCGGCCGGCGACACTTTCTCAGCATTGGTGGGTGTTCCGGGAACCTATGATGTGAAGGTCAGACTCCGCCTGGCAGGCGGTGGAACTTGTATTGCTTTAGCCAATGCATTGTACATCGGCCGTGGTAATCCTGTTCCAGAGATTTCCCGCAGCAGCTCATTGCAATGTCATGATGACGACTCCATTCTGATCAAAGACATCACACCCTACAGCATCTCGAGAGATTGGTTGATTGATGGAAGGGTTTTCAGAAGGGGAGATGCTGCGCAGCAAATTCGGTTTCAGGCACCTTGGGGTTATAAAGCAGTTTTTCTCACCGTTAGGGATTCTTTTGGTTGTGTAGGTTCGCGGTATATTGATTCCGCAATAGGGGCATTCCAACCGGTACGCATGCTGTTGAATGCCAACCGAACCAAAGGTTGTGTGCCGAGTGATATCGCATACACGTTGCAGGCTGATACTTTCGAACAAGGCATCAAAAGCATTGCTTGGTCTTTCCCGGGTGCCAATCCTATGGCTGGCAGCGGCAGAATAGCACCTGCAGTTCGTTACACGCGTGCCGGTCGTTACAGCGTAAAAATAAGTATGAAGACCGATGTCGGTTGCCAGTACAATCGGTCTTTCGATGATGTTTTGAGCTTAGGAGACAGTATCAAACTTCGCCTCACCCAATCACAGAATTTCGCATGCATGGGCCAGGCGGCCCGCTTTGCCGCCAGTGGCAGTCCGACCGGTAACCCTTCCTGGACATGGACACCCGCGCGTGTTTCTATGGATACCTTGGGCAATGGGGCCATGAATGTAGGCTTCGGTGATACCGGTTACTTTTCACTCGCCCTGCGGGAGGATTCCCTTGGCTGCATTGGTTATTCCTTCTACAAACACATCGTTAAGGTGGAAGGCCCGCTGGCCAAAATGACCGTACTTACTCCCAAGTACTGCAGTGTGCCGGATACACTGAAAATCGAAAACAATTCACTAGAGCTTGCCAATGGCACGACCAGCTATGAATGGACTTTGTATGATGAAGATACACTGCCGGTATTAACCCAGACTACCAAGGACCTGGAATGGTATCCGGCTAAATTACACAATTGGCATGCCCGGCTGATTGCACGCGGCTCCAATGGTTGTTCAGATACCATCATGCGCTGGCTTGCAGTTATTGGCAGGCCCTTGGAATTGCAAGTGACGGAAATACCAAACCCGGCTTGCCCTTACCAGATTCAAACCCTGAAACCAGTTGATACCGGAACCACCGGCCGCAACGAGATGTTCTTCGATTGGGCATTGTGGGACCGGCAGAAGGATACCTTCCTGCGCAGCACGAAAAAGTATGTGGAGTGGAGCTCGCCGGATACAGGCCGCTTTTCCTACCGCGTAATAGGTTGGAATAAGAAAGGATGCCGCGATACGCTGGAAAAACCGGATACCCTCAAAATTTATTATCCCGATATCAGGATGAGCCTGTCCGATTCGTTCGTCTGTAAAAACGAAATCTTCCTGCTTGGCTCCAAAATAAAAATGCCTTCGAGCACGGCCCAGCGATTCTGGGAAGGACGCAACCTCGATTCAGGCAACAACGTTCGATTCGAAGCGCCCGACAGCACCATGGAAAGCCTGCCCAAACAAGGTCGGTATCGCTTCACATTTATGTACCTTGATACTGCCAACGGAGGTTGTACTTACCGCATCCCACTTCCGAATCAGATTTATGTGAGTGGTCCAAATATCTCGGCAACCGTTTCACCCGAAGAAGATTGCCTGCCGCTGCAAACATTCCACCTCGGTCGGGTTCACAGCGATGTGGACCTTGCAGGCGAAAAGCTGAAGCCCCGGATCGAATGGAAAGAAAAATACAAGAAGCGATCGGTCGTCGATTCTCAGACGCTGCGAACCACTGCTACGCTTTACAGGGAATCACAGATTTACACTTTTAAGTATACCGGACAATCGGGGTGCTCCGACAGCATCGGGTTCCTGCATGTTCAGGGCGGCGTTCAGGCTCGTTTTGAAATCGGTGCCAGCGGCCGATGCCGGAACGATACCTTTACCATGTACAATAAGACCAGCCGAAAAGCCACGCATTTCTATTGGTCTTGCAACGATACCACAGTCAGGTTTATTCCCTCAGCAACCGTAAGGCAGCCCTACGTCATCGCACGGAAAGCCGGTGTGTTTCTCGTGAAATTGGTGGCAACCAATAACCACCGTTGCTACGATACCCTGATCAACGCATTCCGTGTCGATTCTGTCCGGGCTGATTTTTATTCACCCGACAGCATCACCTATTGCGCTCCGCAAATTGCGGAATTGTTCAACCGCAGTTTTAACAGCCGTTTCAGCCAATGGTCTTTTGACAACGATACCCTCGAAGACCGCACTACGCTCAACAGAACTAATGCCGTCAAACTGTTAACATCGAATTCCTTGAAAGGTGTAAGTGTGAAATTGGTTGTCAGAACCTGGAATGGTTGCACCGATTCGCTGTTCCGACCGGATTACCTGAAGACCAAAGGCCCAACTGCCGAATTCAGCCTGGCTGATAAATATGGATGCGAGCCCTTGCACACCCGCTTTACGAATAAAAGTTCCTACTACAAGAAAGTCATTATTGACTACGGCGACGGCATTGTCAGCGATTCTACCGGAACCAGTGTATATGCCTACCGGGTGCGCGATAAATCAAAAGCCTATCAGGTTTACTATCCATCCTACGCGCTCTACGATTCCTTAGGGTGTTATGCCTATGAGAAATCGAAAGATTCTGTGGTTGTATTCAAAGGTCCGGAAGCGCTCTTTGAAACAGATAAGCGCATTGGCTGCGTTCCCTTGAGCGTGAAGTTTCTGAACAGAACGCTTTTCTACCGCAATATTCGGTGGGACTTCGATGGGGACGGGATTTTTGAATCAGCCGATGCCAATCCGGTCTGGGAGTTTCAGCAACCTGGGAAATACAGGCCAAGGGTGATCGCTTCCAACGAGAATGCCTGTACCGATACATTCGATCTTCCTTATGAAATCGAAGTGCTTCCGGGTCCAACGGCAGATTTCAGCATGTCGAACGAATCGTCCTGCTACAAAGACACGGTTTACTTTTATAGCAGAAGCAAAGGGCGTTTTCCCATCGTTAAATTCAGCTGGGATCTTGGAGACGAAACCCGATTCGATGATACCAGTACACGCAAAGACACGCGTTGGGCCTATCCCTTGCCCTACGATAAGCAGATTCGGCTGACGGTAACCGATTCCATGGGCTGCAAGGCCACGCGCTTCCGGACGCTGTACATTCACGATACGCTGCCACCTGTTCATCAAGGCCTTTCGCACGTAACAATAATGCCCGATAACCGCACCATCGGGGTTTACTGGTATCGCTATCAACCGGAAGATTTCCTGGCCTATCAACTCTACCAGGACAGCACGAAGTATTATTTCCTGAAGCGATACCGCAAGGCACTGGATACCATGTATTTCGCCGGTAGAGGCGATTCGGTGGATGCACGGAATTTCTGTTTTGCTATCCGCACAGAAGACATATGCAACATACTCAACGGGTATGGCATTTCTCATTGTACCATAGTAGCCAAAGTTGAAAAGCCGCCCGGAGTTCCATTCATGTTAAGGGTGAAATGGACCCCATACAACGGCTGGCTGAACCTCCAGCACTATGAGGTATTCCGCTCTGTGTCCGGAGGTCCGTTTGAACGCTGGCGTATCATGAAGCCTTGGGAATTGGAAATGTATGATTCGTTTCTTTGTGAGAAGGAGTACTGCTATTACGTGGTTGGCGTTAATGCCTATGGCGCGCGCTCCCGATCGAACGAAACCTGCGGAATTCCATGGTATCATCCACCGATGGCCGGAGTGCCGGTGCGCCTTGCAACAGTCGATGATTCGCGTTCTGCTCACATTAAATGGGAGCCATACCGTGATTATTTGAAAGGCGGTAGTTATGCTATTCATCGTTTTGATGGGAAGACCAACCGACAAATTGGCATTGGTCGCTACCTGGAATTTTCCGACACTACTGCATTGGTCAACGAACGCAGCTACACCTACCGGATCCATTACATCGACCACTGCGGGGTAAAAGGTCCGGCAGCCACGCATGGTTCAACGGTATATCTGACCGGTAAATCCACAGCCCGCGATGCAAGGTTGAAGTGGACGCCTTATAGTTACTGGCATGCCGGCGTATCAGAATACCATGTGCAGCTCCAGGGGCCGGAAGGGGAATTCAGCACCCGGGGCATTGTACCCGGAACGCAAACTGAATGGACCGATTTCCAGGTAGTTACACCTGAATTAGACACACTTGTTTACCGCGTTTTGGCCATTGACGACAGCGTATTTGCAGATACTTCCGTTAGCAATTACGCCTATGTGATTCCTGAATCGAGATTGTTTGTTCCTACGGCATTTACGCCGAATGGAGATGGAATCAATGATGGATTTGGTGCCAAGGCAATCTTTGTGGTAAAGCATACCATGATTTCCCGGAAGGCTTTCATGCTTGAGATTTATAACCGTTGGGGGCAATTGATTTTCCGCACGTCTGATCCCGATGCTGAATGGGACGGAACCTACATGGGCCAACCCTGCCAGGATGGGGTTTATGCATTCCTGGTTAAAGGCGTGGGTTACGACGGAAAATTGTACGTCGAAGAAGGTTCAGTAAGCCTGTTGCGCTAAATGTCGGCGTGCGCATATCCATTGTACTGACGTAATTTCGCGCCATGTTCGAAACGCTTTCATCCAGGCTGGAAGGTGCATTTAAAAAATTAAAAGGTCAGGGCCGTATAACCGAAATCAACGTCGCAGAGACGGTGAAGGAAATCCGCCGCGCCCTTGTGGATGCCGACGTGAACTATAAGGTTGCAAAAGACTTCACCGACAATGTGAAGGAGAAGGCCTTGGGTATGAACGTGTTGACGGCAGTGTCGCCGGGTCAGTTGATGGTCAAGATCGTTAACGACGAATTGACCGAGCTACTGGGCGGGCAAAAAAGCGACCTCCAACTCAGCGGCAACCCGGCTGTCATCCTGATTGCCGGTTTGCAGGGTTCAGGCAAAACCACTTTCTCAGCGAAACTGGCGAAGCAACTCAAAAGCAAGGGCCGCAACCCGATGCTGGTAGCCTGTGACGTTTACCGACCCGCGGCGATCGACCAGCTGAAGGTATTGGGCGGGCAAGCCGACATTCCGGTTTTTAGCCTGGAAGGCAGCAAGGATCCCGTACAGATTGCCAACGAAGCGATCAAACAGGCCAAACTCAGGAATCACAACCTGGTCATTGTGGACACCGCAGGCCGCATGGCGGTCGACGAAACCATGATGCAGGAAGTAGAGCAGATCAAGAAAGCCATTCAGCCATCTGAAATCCTGTTCGTCGTGGATGCGATGACCGGTCAGGATGCAGTAAATACGGCACGCATATTCAACGAGCGACTGAACTTCAGCGGGGTAGTGCTTTCAAAGATGGACGGTGATACCCGCGGTGGTGCGGCGCTTTCCATCAAGACCGTGGTGAATAAGCCCATCAAGTTCATCAGCATGGGAGAGAAGCTGGATGCACTGGATACCTATTACCCGGATCGTATGGCCGGCAGGATTCTGGGTATGGGCGATATCGTGTCGCTCGTCGAAAAGGCCCAGGAGAACTTTGATGAGGAAGAAGCCAAACGCCTGCAGGCCAAGATCAGCAAGAACAAATTCGATTTCGAGGATTTCCTGAACCAATTGCAGCAGATCAAGAAAATGGGGAATATCAAGGATCTGATGGCGATGCTGCCCGGCGTAGGAAACAAGTTGAAAGACCTGGATGTGGACGATTCGGCGTTCAAAGGCATCGAGGCCTTGATACAAAGCATGACGCCAGAGGAGCGCCGCAACCCGGAGATTCTGAACAACAGCCGCAAGCAGCGTATTGTGAGCGGATCGGGCAGGAACATTCAGGAACTGAACAAGCTATTGTTGCAGTTCAACCAGATGCGTAACATGATGAAGACCATGAACAAAATGCGCTCATCGGGCATGCCTTTCAAGATGGGGCGCTAAGCTTTCGTTGGCATGAGCGCATGCGGGTTCGTTTAGACGCCAAACGTTTGTAAAGGTTGCGTATTTTTTTTCTGATAGTTGTCAGTTGGGTGAAAATTTCCGTAATTTCCGGCCAAATTCTGACTCTATGAAAAAACACTTACTAAAATTAACCTTCCTGACTATCAGTCTGTTAGGTTTATCAGGAGCGTTTGCTAATTGCCCGGTCAACCTGGCCCTGACTGCTACTGCCAACCACTCCGGCGGGGGTGCCGGAATTTTCGGACCTGCAAACTACAACGACGGGGTAATTGTATCCGGTACCTTCGGTTGGGTTAGCACTACCGGAAACCCAAGCACGTCAAGCTGGTATGAATACCGCTGGTCTTCGTCACAAAGGATACAGCGCATCCGTATTTTCAATGACCAGACGCTCAGTCGCTGTTTGACAGGCGGAACAGTCCAGGTTTGGAATGGAAGTGTTTTTACAAACGTACTAACCTTCAGTGTAGGCGCCTCATTACAGTACGATGTCGTACTGCCAACTCCTCAGACAACCACAATAATCAGAATCACCAATCACGTAACTTCCGGTACGCAGACAAGCAACCCTGCGGTACGCGAAATACAGGTTTTCGGTCCGCCGCCGACGTGGGATGCTCAGGTATCCAGCGTCAATATTCCGGATATGTGTTCAGGTACTCAAAATATCAGCGCGGTAATCCAGAACGGTGGCCGCAATGCTTGGGATAGTGTGCTCATTGGTTTGCAGGTAAATGGTGTTACCCAAAGCAGTACCTGGTTCAGGCAGCGCGTGAACAGTGGTTCAAGCGTGAACATAAATGTCGCAAGCTTCAATTTTTCCGGCAGCGGTGACTACGTGGTTCGCGTCTTTGCAACGAGCCCTAACAATTTCTCCGATTCGCTGCCTTGTAACGATACTTTCCGCAGGGTTCAGCGCATCCGATTGCAACCGAATACTACTTCTGTTGTAGACCAGACACAATGCGGTACCGGTTTCGGCCGTCACGTAGCCAATACACAAACCGGCATGAAAACCCTTTGGTTCGGACGATTCCCGAATCCTTTACTTTTAGGAATGGGGGATAACATAAATGGAAGACAGTTATTGTATTCCAACGGAACAACGCCGCGCACTTACCAGTTTGACGCATTGACACACAGTGGCTTTCTGGATACATTGCGCAACTTGATGACCTCAACCACCAGTTATGCCGGAGGAACTGCCGCGGATAAAGGATATTTCTGGGATATGCGCCCTAAGGCCAATCTGGTGTTTACGCAATTGGATGTGAGTATTTCTGACCCGAATGGGATAAATTCTTATGATGTGGACTTCTACTATCGCCGTGGCACCAGCGAATTCAACGAATCCAACCCGGCTGGTTGGGTGTTATTCCATAGCCAGCGTTTAACGAATGGTGCCTACGTAGCTCCAGGCGGAGCTCAGCCCGTACAACGCGTTGACATTCCAGATATGTACCTCAGGCGCGACACTTTGTACGCCTTCTATATGGTAGTGCGCATGGCTGCGCCAAGTTTGCGCACCAACTGTGCCGCGAGAAGCACCGCTCTTCAAAACGATTTCATCAGCATTGAGCGTGGAGCACTCTCTGCAGCAGGAGCATTTTCCTTTACACTCACCCGCGGATTTTTCCCTGAAATCAGGGTCTACACCGAACCCGGTTGCGTGAGCACCAGCACTGCGGTTCAGACCATTACCGTTAACCCACGTCCTATCGGAGCAGAAGCTGCGAAGTCAACTCCCTTCCAGTCCACCCGGCCGAATACGCTTGGCCTGCAGGGTGATCCCGACATCGTTTCATACCCTGATACCATCTCGCATACGCTCACTCCGCCCACCGGTTACAGCAACAGCGACCACGGTTCACGCTGGAACATTACCGCAATCAGCGTGACTACCCGCAACGGTTTCATGGTTCCCACCGGAAACTACCGGGCTGTGGTTCCTTCAGGATCCTCTCCCGCCAAATTCTGGTTCTTCCCTGATAAAAACCTGACTGACTCGCTGATCGCCGTACGCATTACCTTCCAGGACAATATCGGTTACAATTGCGACAGCACCGTAACCCGCTGGATCCGCGTTGCTCCCAGGGCAGATGTTGATTTCAAGTTCAGCACCCCTACCTGCGATGGCGAAGATGTGCTGTTTGAAAACCTGTCGACTGTTACTTCCGGCGGCATGAATTACAAATGGTACTTTGGCGATGGTGATTCCAGCGATGCCAAGAACCCTGTGCATCGCTACGCCGGGCATGGCAGCTACAATTGCCGTCTGGTAGTAACTACCGATCCATACGAATACGTAACCAGCAAGACGATCACCGTGAATGTGACCGAAATTCCCAAGGTTAACTTCACCCGCAACAATGCCTGTGCCGGCGGATCTACCCAGTTTACCAATACAACCACTTACGGTGGTGCCGGAACGGTGACTTATGATTGGGATTTTGGAGACGGTGTGGGTAAATCAACACAACGCAACCCTAGCTATAAATATGCCCGCACCGGAGGATATCCGGTTACCCTGAAGGCTACTGTGAACGGTTGTTCCAACAGCATCACCAAGAACACCTACCTCTTCGATCGCCCTGTGGCAGCTTACGATTTGCCCGCCGGCAAGAATTGCGCGCGTGAAGGCCTTGCATTCAATAACAAGTCCAGCATTGCCAACGGCCGCGCAGGTAACCTGTGGGACTTCGGTGATGGCACCATCGGTACCGTTGAAGATCCGGTGCACAACTATGCTACCAATGGCAGCTACAGCGTTCGCCTGATCTCTATCTCTGAATTCGGATGTGCAGATACAGTTACCAAGACCCTTGTAGTGAATGAGAAGCCCACCGCATCCTTCACTTTCGGTCAGGTATGTCTGAATCGCCCTGTGCTTTTCTCCAACACTTCACAGCATAGCATGGGCCTCAATCCTCAGTACTTCTGGCGCTTCAGCGACGGTCAAACCAGCGCTACCCGCGATGCCAGCCGCACCTGGAATGTTCCCAGCCCCCGCACTGTGACCCTGGCCGTGATTCCTTTCAACGGCTGCGTTGACAGCGTATCTGCAACCGTTATTCCCGGAATCCTGCCCGATCTCAACTTCTCTACCCAGGACGCTTGTTCCGGTCAGGAAGTCAACCTCGCCAACTTCACCACCGCTCCCCAGGGTAACGTAGTGTACGATTGGGATTTCGGTGACGGAAACACTTCTACTCAGCGCGTTCCCAAGCCTGTTTACAATGTAAGCACCACCCGTACTTACAACGTGAAACTGAAGGCCCAGGTGATCGGTGGCTGCATGGACTCACTGGTAAAAACTGTGACCATCTTCGAATTGCCCAAGTGTGATTTCACCATCAACGATATCTACAAGCCTGG
>JBKDBI010000420.1:0-3614 GCA_046314695.1 Bacteroidota bacterium
GCACAGGTCTACGGCTCGGCACTAGTCTGCGGCTCGGCACAGGTCTACGGCTCGGCACTAGTCTGCGGCTCGGCACGGGTCTACGACTCGGCACGGGTCTGCGACTCGGCACGGGTCTACGACTCGGCACAGGTCTACGGCTCGGCACTAGTCTGCGGCTCGGCACGGGTCTACGACTCGGCACGGGTCTGCGGCTCGGCACTAGTCTGCGACTCGGCACGGGTCTGCGGCTACGGCGACATTCAAAAGACCACTGACTACATCTGCGTCGGCCCGATCGGTTCTCGCAATGACTTCATCACGCTGCACAAAGACCGCAAGATCGGCCTGCGAATCAACACGGGTTGCTTCTCAGGCAGCGTGTCCGAGTTTATGGCGAGACTGACCGACGCGCCGGAACACGACGACTACAAGGCGATTGTCCCGGCTTTGTTGGCTGTGATGAAGAGACGAGGCATCGAATCGAAGGAGCCCCAATGAGCAAGTACGCCGACATGGCAGAGATGTCGATGAAACTCGAAGCCGAACTCGCCCGCCTCCGCAAGATCGAAGCCGACGCGAAGGCGGCGGGGTTGATCGGGCCCGATGGCAAGATTCGCCGCGTGCTGGGGACGCTGCCGGTGACGGCGGATGGGTGCATAGTCGGGCAAGGCATCCACGCTCAGTATCACATCGGATCGGTAACTGGTGTGCCCTATCTCCGGATGGAGGGATCAAGGACTGATCATTCTGTTTGGTACTCCACCCGCGAAGCCGCCGAGGCGGCGAGAGAGGAGAAGGCATGACCGACCTCGACACCATGACCACGGCCCAACTCTGCGACTGGCACGCAGAGCGGGCGGGGTGGAAGTATGAACCCGGCGTTGAAGGCGACCCGGTGTGGCACAAGCGGGACGCCAACTGGCAACGCGGCCACGATCATCCTGACGGTTCGCAGTACGAACACCCCTTCCCTCCCACCCTCGACGGTGCCGCGTCCGCGATGCCGGAGGGGTGGTGGTGGACGCGGGACGGCGGACCCACTCCCAACCCGCAAGGGCTTCTGCTGAAGTGGTCTGCGATGCAGATCGGCGCAAACAGGTGGGGAGTTGTCACTGTCCCCGACACCGGCGACGAAACCCGCGACCGCTACCTGCTGGCGGCGGAGGCGGTGATGAAGGAGGCGGGCGAATGACCGTCTACACCCGCATCGCCGCGATCCTCGACGACTTCGCACGGCAGGAGCGGGCAACCGCCACGGACCGCGCCAGGTGCAGCCAGCCCGGCCCGTGCGAGGCGTGCGAGCGGGAGACGGTCTACGGCGGCGGGTTGTGCCCGACGTGCTTGGAGTTGGCGGCGGGGGCGTGCAGGAGGGTCGCGTCGATTTCGCCACGAAATTGAGCGATGCACGATAGCGCCGCGATCGTGATATATTGCGGCATGAGTAATCCACGCCCGAAACACGCGCCCGCAATTCTCGCCACCGCTCCCGGCACTGACTGGGCGGCAATCGCCGCCGAGCAAGCGGCTTTTGCCGAAAAAGTTGCCCGCGAAAGCCTAGTCGTGCGGGCTGCCCCAGATTTGCTTTCGGTTGTTCGGGAGTTTGTGCGCCTTTGCGATGACGGCTTTGTTCCGCGTGACGCAGACGGAAACAAGCGCGTTGATACGGATGCTGCAATCGAAGCCGCCCGCGAAGTTCTTGCGCGAGCGACAACTCTCCCGACTCTTTCGTACTGGATCGATCCGGGCAAGCACGTTGACCCCGGGCTCGGTCCTGACATGCTATTCGATCGCGTGGCCATCAATATCGTCGCTAAGCAATTCGCGGATTCGATCGGGGTGCCTGTTTCTGAAATTTCGATCCAGAATTCGCATCGTCCGCCCAATGCAGCTTTTGCTTATTGGCAACTCCGCGTTCAGCCACAGAACCCCGACACGAGCCAGCGAAAGGCGACAACGTGAACAGAGTGAAGCCCGGCAAGTCGTACGTCACAAAGACCGCTGGCGTTTGGTACGCCTCACACGACATCGGCGAATTCCCGCCGACGCTTAGCGGTCGCACTCGCAGGTTCGGCGCTGGGGTGATATGTTGCGTCGCGATGCGGTCGAACGTAAGCCATCGCGCGATGATGGTGACGATTGCGGACAAGGGCATGAGAGGCTCGCACAACTGGTATGCCTACATCGACGTTGGCGATCTTGCCCCAATCGAAGAAGCGGCAAAACACGGGCTCGAAGCACACTTCCCGCGATAGCAAAGAGCGACGCATGACGCAGCACAAGCCGAAGTATGACATCAGCAAATTGCCGGTCATGCCCGAAAAGTGCAAGACATGTCCGTTCCGCAACGACCCACAACTCGCGGCCAAAGTAACCGAGCGCGTGCTCACCGAAGCATCGCAAATGTGCCACTCAACGGGATGGCCGCAATCAACGCATTTGTGCCGTGGCGCACGGGATATACAACTAAAAGTGTTTCATGCAATAGGCCTTATCGAGTCACCGACCGACGAAGCATGGGACGCGAAGCGCAAAAAACTCGGGGGCTAACTACGCCGATCATACGCCTAACCGATTTCGCCACGAAATCGATTTACGGGAACAAGCAATGACACAACTCGAACCCTCGCCACAACTCGCACAAACACAACTCTCGGTCAAGCCGATTAGCCAATGGCACGCTTGGAAGGTCTACAGCCGAGAGCGATCGACTTGGCGTTATCAGGGATTTTTCCTTTCGATTACGAAGACCAAATCGGTTGTTATCAAGAAGGCCAAGGCTGATAGCCCGGTTCTCAGGCGCATGTTGCTCAAGTGCAACTATCAAGGCACGGTGCCGATGGACGTTGAGATGATGCTTGTGAACGCGAGAAAAGAGCACAAATCTTGGCCGTCGAACTACATGCCCGACAGATGGGGCGAGTATGATCTCGTGGACTCACAACCTCAAGTAGACCCGTTCATCCAATGAAGCACAACCAACCAGACCAGCAGATCGGCTTATACGTCGGCGGGCATCGCGGCGATGGTGTTGCGAGTCACATCGAAATGTTCCCCGATGCACACTGGTACGTTTACGAACCGGCGAGCGAGAACGTCGCCGAACTCGCCAACCGATTTCGCAATCACCCCCGAGTGATGATCTGCCCGAACGCAGTCGTGCCAGACCGCTCGAAGGTCAAGCAAGCAAGACTACATCACTTCGGGTATCAGCACGGATCGGACTCACTTGCACAAGAAGTATCGGAGCAGTCGCGAGCGGTACTCGAATCAACGAAGTACCCGCGAGGCCACTTCTCCCTTCGAGGCTTCGAGAACGTAATCACGACTGATCTCCCAAACGAAATCGCGATGATCGCGCACAACGCATCTCGACTGCAACAAAGATTCCGCATCGTTGCACTCATCACCGATTGTCAGGGGCTCGATCTCTCGATCGTCAAGAGCGTCCGCCAGTGGCTCGTGAACGGCGAGATCGAGCACATGCAATGCGAAGTCGATCACGACTACGTGCCGCACTACACCGGCTGGCCCGAAGAGTTCGGCGAAGTCACAAACGCCGTTAGCGCGTGGCGGGAGTTCTTTCGCGGCTTGCCGTACGAAGCATCAAGCGACATCAACGGATGGCATTACGC
>JBKDBI010000421.1:0-2887 GCA_046314695.1 Bacteroidota bacterium
TTGGATCGCCTTCTGTTCAAGCTGTTGCCACAAAGCAGGGGTTCCGGCTGATGCTCCTGCACGGTCGGTTCTGGCCCTTGCAATGAATACCGCAGCTACACCGCGACCCAATGCCTCACCCGCAGCTGCATCGCTGCGCGAGCAGGTGCCTGACAACAGGATGGCATCGCGGCATTCGTTGAGCCTGCGCTGCAGATAATCCTGTTCACCCGGAAACATGAGAGAAAGTATTGCAACGGAAGCACCCGCAGCCGTCAGATCATCGGAAGGATAAGTCCAGTCACCCGTAACCGGTATGAGATGCTTGATTTTAGGATTGGTCCTGGAAGGTAGCGGCCTGCGGTAGAGGCTGCGGTAATGGGCCGCCGCTACCAAGGCGTCATAAACGGCTGCGCTGGCGTAGGCGTAAGCGCGCGCAGCGTAAGGCGGATTGGCAAAGGGGAAATACGGATAGGCAAGCGGGTTGTTGGCATCCGGAAAGGGATAGCTGCCGTCCGGGTTCTGGTAAGGAGGTAAATTGTATTTGGCAACCAGCTCACGCATGATTTCGTTCCAGCGCAATACGGTACCGGCTGCCCAGTATTTCAGGTTGTTTTCGTCTGCTTCCTCCATCCGCTCCTGGCGGCTCACGATCTCCTGCAGTTCAAGCCTGTAATCCGGGCTCGTAACAGCAACGGGTGCAGCAACCGGAATCTGGTCCGGACGGCTGATCAGTATGGTTTTCCATGTGCCTGCTCCCGTATCTGAACGCAACGGCTCAAGGGCCGGAAACTGCATATTCTCCTGCTCGAGTTCCTTCTTACAGGCAGTCGGGAGCAGGATCAGGGCAGCAAAGGCCGCCGTGAGAATGGTGTTGCGCATATGGAAGAGCTTGCGTTTGGATCGCAGGTTGTTTTTGGTTAGAGCCTTCAGGGCTGATTGAGTAGATGGAAAGTTGTGCATTGGTTTCATCGCATTCAATAAAAAATCAATTGATAGTCTTCGTTTTCCTGGGTACTGCAAACTGCCATACCAATCCGGCCATGGCAGCGCTGGCCTGGCCCATGTTGCGACCCGCAACCACGCGGGAAACATTCCCCATGAAAGATAGTCCTTGTTTGCCTAGCGCCCATTTAGCCCCGAGACCGATACGCGTTTGTTCCATGTTATTGCTCGGGAATGGCATATCGTTGCGCCGCATATCAAAGCCCCCGAGCGTATTCATCCGGTCGGCAAAAAACTCCACGATATGATCCGGGTCCTTGCGATAACCCGTCCTGACCATCCAGGTAAACACATCGGGCATGATGACCTGGTTGCTGTAGACCATTTCGGTGGTGTAATAGGCAGTGCGGTCGATCTCAATGGAAGCACGGCGCACATAGGCTGCCGAAGCGGTCGCGAAAAAATTACCCCGCTGCAAATCGCCCAGGATACGCAGGCTCAGGGTGCGGCTGCGGACGCCAATGGCCAACGGAAGGAAATCAGCCACATAATTGCTCAAAGGTGTGGAAACGCCGCCAACGGCTGTCAGACCAACGGTGCTTCCTTTCAAATTGCGCCCGCCGAGGTATTGTTTCACCGAAAGGTTGAGGTCTTGCAAGCCTTGCTGCGGAGCGAGTGTACCCGCACTGGCTTTATTGCTGATATAAGGAAGGGAAAAGATGATATTGGTATTCTCACCGACTCCATAATTGCCCATGGCCATCAGGAAACTGCTACTCAGGGTGCCGATGTTCTGGTTGTTGCGGTGCAAAGTGCCTTCCCAGTAATGGGTCCATGAAGAAGCCCCTGCTATCAGCCCGCCGCAGAAATTGCGCTTGGGCATCCAGAGCCCGTCGGTTTCGGTTTGTCCATGCAGCGGATTCCAGATGGATATCCACATGGATGCGCTTATAAGTACGAACTTGAAATAGGGTTTCATGATTGGTCAGAGCACTTGAGCAAATAAAATGAAAACCCTGCAATCTGTGTGTCTTTTAATGCAGTTGCGCAGAATTACCTTCGCAGACATGAGCACCGGCAGTTTACAGGAGGCCGTATTGGAGATTTTAAAGGAAGCCGGCGGCAAACCCCTCAACCACAAGCAGATTACACGTCGCTTGCCACTCGAGCTGGCCGATGATGCCATAAATATCCAGCAGTTATTGGAAGATTTGCACCGCGCGGGAACCATAAAACAACTTGAACGCGGGCGGTATTACATCCAGGCCGAGCGGCAGATACTGAGCGGGAAGCTTGAAATCACACGCAGCGGCGATGGCTGGGTGGTGCTTGAAGAAGGCGACGACGTTTACATACCCGCCGAGCGCCTGGGCAGGGCACTGCACCGCGACCTTGTGCGGGTAAAGGTGCGCGGCAAACGTGGAAACAGTTCTCCGACAGGCGAAGTTATCGAGGTATTGGAAAGGCATCGCGGGCCTTATGCAGGAATCATCCGCATCCAGGGGCAACGCATGCTGCTTGAATCGCGCGACAAACACCTGCACTATGCCATCGGCCTGAGCGACAAGCCGGATAAGCGCTTGCGCGGTCTGAAAGCGGTGGTGGAAATCACAGGATGGGAACCGGGAGACAAGTTCCCCCAAGGCCGCCTGATGCATATCCTCGGCGAGCCCGGTGAAAACGAAACCGAAATGCACGCCATTGTGGCTGAATTCGGCTTCCCCCTCTCCTTCCTGCCAGCCACCGAAGCGCATTCCGAAAAGATTTCCGAAAGTATTCCGGCCGGTGAAGCAGCCCGCCGCCGCGATTTCCGCGAAATCCTGACCTTTACCATCGACCCGGTGGATGCCAAAGACTTCGACGATGCCATCAGCTTCAGGCGCATCGACGCCGACCGCGTGGAAATCGGTGTACATATCGCCGATGTGGCCCATTATATCGAAGACGGCGACCCGATCGACCT
>JBKDBI010000422.1:0-2920 GCA_046314695.1 Bacteroidota bacterium
TAACGACGTATGACAGGATAACTCAGCAAAACGCGGTTATCGCAATAGATCGGACTGCGCAAACCACTCGTCCAGGTAAAAGGATCGTCCGGATTGATGCGGACGGCCTTCGCCTCGAGGAGATAATTCGCTAAATTTGCACCGGAAGAGGACAGCATGGACGCGCAAACTTACAAAATCTACTTTAACAGCTGTGCCCTTGTCTTTGCCCCTTCCATGGATGCTATCCGGGGTCTTGCTAATGTCTACTTCATCGACGACGATGAAGTGGAGAAAACTTTCCGCGCCATGGTGGCCGAGGCTTCTGCCGGTCGTCAACTGAATTATGTGCTCCTCAGTGAGCAAACAGAAAAATCACTGCTCGATTTTAAGGAGCGATTCCCCGTCATTGTGGCAGCAGGCGGTCTGGTACTCAACGAACAAGGTCAGATTCTTACCATTTTCCGGAATGGATTTTGGGACCTCCCCAAAGGCAAAGTGGAGCGCGACGAAGACCGCAAAAGCGCTGCCCTGCGCGAGGTGAGCGAAGAAACCGGATTGATACAGGTGAATATCAGCGAGAAAGTGGGCATCACCTTCCACGCTTTTTCGGATGAAAAGAATCCGGTGGTAATCAAAGAAACCCATTGGTACCGCATGAATGCCCGCATGCGCGGAGAACTGAAGCCACAACTGGAAGAAGGTATCACCGTGGCGCGCTGGGCCGATCCGGGGTTCTTCCAAACCCCCGACTTCCAGTCTTACGATTCCATCCGCGAACTGATGGATTACTTCCTCACCGGCCTTACGGCAGGGGGTACAAAAGGTGTGTAATCGCCGCCGTAGATGATGATATCGCGCACAACGGTGCTGCTGATATTGCTCAATTCCGGACTTGTAATGATGAAAATCGTCTCGATGCTGCTGTCGAGCTTGCGATTTACCTGGGCCAGGTGGGCTTCGTATTCAAAATCGCCCGAACTGCGGAGCCCGCGCACGATAAAGGTAGCACCCTTGCGGCGGCAATACTCGACGGTCAGTTCGTCGTAGGTATCCACTTCAATCCGCGGATCGTCTTTGAATATTTCGCGGATCCAGGCCATGCGTTCCTCGAGCGGAAAAAGACTTTGTTTCTTGGTATTGCGCCCCATGGCGATGATCACCCGATCGAAGATATCGGCGGCGCGGCGCACGATGTCTTCATGACCGCGGGTGATGGGGTCAAAGGTGCCGGGGAAAACGGCGATGCGGGGTTTCCCTTCAGTTGCTGGGTTCAATGCGGGCTGGTTTAGGATGACGGCCGAAGCGGATCAGGTACAGCGAATCTACTGCTTCCGCACGGGTATATTGATTCAGGAAAGGCAGGCGCAATACCGTGGGGCGGAAATCGGCGTAGCGTTTATACAAGGTGTAACCGCAGCCGTGGAGATCTAGGCTGTCGAGGTAATTGCGCTGGCAAAGGGTGAAATACGGTTTGCAGATATCGATATCGCTCCAGTGAAACCAGGTCTGGATGCGGCCGGTATAAAACTCGAAACTGTGGATATTCGGCGGGCGCTGCGGCGCATAGCGGAATGAATCGAGCGGTATCTGCAAGGCCTGCACATCGCGTGCTGCCTGTGCCGGCGCCTGGTAACGCAGCAACTGCGGATAGAAGTAACTGTTCATCGCACCGTTCAGCACCACGGCAGTCAAAGCGGTAACAGCCAGCGCACCGGCACTGCCGCTCCAGTCTAAACCGGATCGCATCCTGCTATACATCCAGACGGCCACCGCTATGAAACCCAACACATAGAGCAGCAGCAAGTAGTCAGCACCTCCTGCAGGCGGGAAAATGAAAATGGGAATACAGATCAGCAGCAGGAGCATGACCGGCACGAAAACCAGCATCAGCCAGCGGATAAGCTTCCGGTAACGCTGTTGCGTTTCCATTTCCTGCAACCAGGCCGCAGCACTCAAGGCTGCGAACGGAAAAGTGACGAAGATGTAATGCGGCAGCTTGTAGCGCGAGAGTGAGAGGGCGACGAAAGGCAATACCCAGCCCGCCAGTTGCAGCCAATGCGTCTGCTTCGGTTGCTGCCAGCCTTTGCGGATGCCGCTGATCAATGCGCCGAGCGCCAGCAAAGACCAGGGCGCGAAGGCCCAGAGATAGGTATGGGTGAAAAAGAAGTATCCTGCGTCGTTGGCCCAGATGTTCTCGCCGGTAATGCGGCCAAAACTCTGTTTCCACAGAAAGAAATACGGACCTTCCCAGCCGTATTGCCGGTACAGACCCATGAACATGGGCAACAACAACAAGACGATGAACAAGGGCGCGGCCAGCCAGGCCGGGTTAAAAATCTTCTTCCATTCCTTCCGCAAGAGCCAATGGGTGCCGAGAGCCAGCACCGGAACAATGAGCCCGATGGGTCCTTTGCTCATCATGGCCAGGGCAATGCCTGTAAATCCGAGCAGCCATTGCTGCGGTTTGCGGTCTTCGGCAAATGCATACAACTGCCAGACGGCAAACAGCACGAAGCCGGCCAACAATGTATCGGTGCGCACATCGTTGTTGAATTGGTACCAGGCCAGCGATGTGCTGAGGATAAGCGCGGCCCGGAGCCCGGTAACACGGTCGTACATGCGCGTTGCCAGTTTGAAAAGCGACCAGATGCCGAGCAGGGAAACCAGGAACGATGGAAGCTTGTAGACCAGGTTCGAAGGGCCGAAGATTTCAAAAAGCCAGGCGGAAAGCCAGAACAGGAGTGGCGGTTTATCGAGGTAGTTCTCGCCGCGGTGCAGCACCTCGAGATAACTGTGTGTCTGGGTCATTTCCAGGCTGATCGACGCGTATTGCGCCGCATCCACATCCATCACATCCACCCACAGGCCGGGCAGATAGGCCAGCAGAGCGAAACCTGTCAGCCATTGCAGCTCGCGTTCACGCATGCCGCGAAGATAC
>JBKDBI010000423.1:0-16228 GCA_046314695.1 Bacteroidota bacterium
CAAGGCGATGGCCGCGGCGGTCCGGGTTATCGGTTTATCGATGAATTCCACCCCCAACTCCTTCACAGCGGTCCAGGTATTCTCAGCATGGCCAATGCCGGCCCTGCTACCAATGGCAGCCAGTTTTTTATTACGCATGTGGCCACCCCATGGCTCGATTTCAAACACACCGTTTTTGGTAAAGTGATGGAAGGTCAGGATGTGGTGAATACCATCACCGACGGTACAGCCCTTCACACCTTGAAGATTATCCGAAAAGGCGCTGCAGCCATGCAGTACGACCCGATTAAGCTGGATGTAAATCAGTTCCTTCGACACTGATTGTCGCATAAGCGCACACAAAAAATCCCGCCAAAAGCGGGATTTTTTCGTTTCAATCTGATAGGTGTTCGCTACTTGCCGTAGCCTTCTAACTCATCTGCGTCGCTGAAGTCTGTGATCGAAGGTGTTCCGCAATCGCCAACTATTGTCTGTTCACCGCTGGGGGCGTCCAAAGGCGGGGCAACAAACCCTAAGGAGACGTCGGCCTGAACCTTTTGCATGAAATAGGCATAAATTGGTAAGGCAGAACTGGCTCCTTGTCCCTGCGCCATCGTGCGGAAACGGATACTCGGATCGTCGCCTCCAACCCAGCTCGCACACACCAGATCGCGTGAAGCGCCCATAAACCATCCGTCTGCATTGCCTTGGGTTGTGCCGGTTTTTCCGCCGATTGAGCCCGTGAGGTTGTAACGATAGCGCAACCTCGAAGCAGTGCCTCCATTTACCACACCCTCGAGCATTTTGAAAATGAGATAAGCCTTTTCTTCACTCAATATCTGATCGTGTTTCTGATCGGTGAACTCAGCCAGCAGGTTGCCGTTCTTGTCTTCAATCCGAACCAGATATGAGGGCTCAATCCATAATCCTTTGTTCAGGAAAGTCGTAAATGCACTCGCCATCTCAAAGGGCGAAAGTTCATGGGCTCCGAGACAAATGGAAGGAACAGCAGGGATTTTTTTTCGATCCACACCCATACGCTCCGCCATCTTGATGATCGCCTCCGGGCCTTCTGCGCCTAGACTCTTCATAATCTGCGCCGTTATCAGGTTGTCCGATTTTGCTAAACCTTGCGCCATGGTGAGTGAGCCTCCTGAAGAACCATCTGAGTTGCGCGGTGTCCAGGGTTTGCCGTAGCCGTAGAAAGTGGTGTACTCCCGCGGGAAACTGGTGCATGGACTCACTTTGTTGATGTCGATTGCCGCAGCATAAACAAAAGGCTTGAAAGTCGATCCGATTTGCCTGGAAACCTTGCGGTTCACATGGTCGTATTGGAAATACTTGTGATTCACGCCGCCAACCCAGGCCCGTACCTGCGCTGTCGACGGATCGATGGCAATGAAACCGCAATGCAGGAATCGCTTCATATAGGCCAGGGAGTCGAAAGGACTCATAACCGTATCGCGCTCGCCGTTCCAACCGAATACCGTCATAGGGATCGGTTTTTTGAGTTCGGCGAGGATGGCGTCTTCGTCATTGCCCAGACTGCGTTTCAGACTGGCCCACCTTTCACTTTTCTTGAGTTCCTTTTCTATATAGCCGGGAATGACCTTGTACGTTTCGAGGTAACGCCAGGGCTGGTCTTTCCCCCAGGCTTTGTCGAATGCTGCCTGGTTTTCCTTCATGTGGCGCATAGCAGCTTCTTCCGCATAGCGCTGCATTTTGCTGTTGATAGTGGTGTAAATTTTCAGTCCGCTCTTGTAGAGGTCGTAGCCATTGTCTTTACACCATACTTCCAGATCCTTGGCGAGGATATCCCGGAAGTAGGGAGCCATACCGTCTTCGCTGCCGGTTTTGAAGTCGATCTTGATTTTCTGGGTTTTCAACTTTTCAAAGTCGGCATCTGCAAGAAAACCGGCTTTCACCATCTGGCTAAGCACCACATTCCGGCGAACCATTGAGCGTTCAGGATTTCGTTTCGGATGGTAAGCCGATGGAGCCTGCAGCATACCTACCAGCACCGCAGCTTCCTCAACCTTGAGCTCTTTTGGTGTTTTATTGAAGAATTCGCGTGCTGCTGCCTTTATCCCAAAAGAATGGCCTGAAAAAGGAACCGTATTGAGATACATGGTGAGAATCTCTTCCTTCGTATATCGCCTTTCAAGCCTGATGGCGATGATCCATTCCTGCATCTTCTGGATGAGACGCGTGAGTTTCCAACGGGGTTTTTCACTGAATAGGTTCTTGGCCAACTGTTGCGTGATGGTACTGGCACCACCGGCTTTCCCCAGAAAAACTATCGCCCGGGTTAATCCCCGCAAGTCGATACCGGAATGCGCATAAAACCTGACGTCTTCAGTGGCTATGAGCGCTTCGCGCAACGCCGGAGCGAGATCGTCGTATGCTACGTTGGTGCGGTTTTGGCGGTAATATTTACCAATTACCACCCCGTCTTCTGAATAAATTTCACTGGCCAGGGCGCTGTTCGGATTCTCGAGCTCTGTGATATCCGGCAACGAGCCAAATAAACCAAAATTCAGCAGCAAGAAGAAGAACACGACGAAACCGATGCCGGCTCCATACCATTTCCAGAATTTGGGGATGAACCAGTCTGATTTGCCTTTAGCCATGTATGTGTGCGATGTTATTTGTAATTCCGACTGAACAGTTTGCGATAGATTTCTACCTTACCTGAACTCAGGAGGGCGGCATAATTGCGCTGACTGATCAGACAACAGAATACTTCGGGCGACCCGGCGGTTTGCTGCCAGGTGTTGTCGCCTGAAGTCTGACTCAGGTAAGCGCGCATATCATCCTTGGTTTTAAAACCTTTAACGGGAATGGTGTAAAAATCTCCTGCCACAGCGGGGCGTCCTGTTTCTAAAGCCTTGGAAGCGTGGTTGCGGCTGTTGTGGTCAGACAAAGCGGCACGTATCCTGTTCATGTCGCCGCCGCGGTTTACAATAAGGAGAAAGAACAAGTCGTCTTTGCTATCCCATTTAAAGGTGGTATCTGCAGCTTCGGTTGTCGATTCACTTGCATTCTGACGGCTTTCCCAAAGGTTTACGATGTCTGCCGCCGCAACCGCAATCGGTGTTCCTGAATAATCTGAAGTAATGGCACGGAGCAAAACGATGGCCTTGTCCAGATCGCCCATGTAACCAAGTGTCAATGCATACAGGTAGTCGAATTGACCTTGCAGGCTGTTGCCACTATACTCTTTATCTGCCAATGCCCGCAGCCGCAATACTTCCTGGTAGTTGCCTGCGCGGAATGCGTCGTACATACTGCGGTAGAGCGCTTCAACCTGATCGGCATCTCCTTCTGAAACCGGTTTGCTGCCGGTGGAATCCTGCTGTTCCTGTTGCCTGAGCACGGTAACGTAGGTGCTGGAAGGGTACTTCTCAGCCAGGAGCTTTTCGTATTTGCTTGCTTCTGCTTTGTCGTCGTTCATGCGGGCACATTTGACCGTATTGAAAAGCACCTGAGGCTCGAGGCTATGATTGGTAAATCGATTCAGGAAGGCGCGGTACATCTCGTTTGCCTGTTTGCAATCCTGCAGCTTTTCACGGTACACATTGCCGGCACCAACCATGGCCTGGGCAATCTTCTCCTTTGCATCCGCCTTACCCTTTTCCGAAAAAGGTATGCCGGTATAGTATCTCCTGCGGTCGGGCGGAATACCGGGTGGAATAACTTCAGCAGATTCTCCGGTGTCGCTGCCTGCGCCACCTCCGCCCGGGTTAATACTTTCGGCCATGGTGCGCTTGTTCTTCAAACGCCAGTAATCTCGGTTTTCCCGCTGCCCCCAAATGCGCACAAATTCATTGTATCCCCTTGCGCGAAGGGCTGCATTATAGAATGGAAACGCCGCCGCGCCTCCGGCCATCGGGTCACCCTGCACACCACCCGGAGGCGGTGGGGGAGGTGCGGGCTGATTCTGTTGTTGTTGTTGACGCTCGCGGTCGAGTGTAACCAACCGGTCAACCGTACGTTCCAATAACACGGGGTCTGCGGCAAGACGCAACAAGCTGTCTTGTTCGCGGATGGTCGCCAAATGACGCACCAATTCGCCCAACATCTGGCTTTTTGCCGCAATCTTGTTGTAATTGGCATTCTCGCGGGGCAGCACACCAACGGCACTGTCGTAATACAATCCGGATTTCTCAAACCGTTGGGCGCTGAAGTAGTAATCGGCCAGCGCAAGGTAAGTGCCTGCCATCTGGTCTTTATTGCCTTTGCTGTTGCGGAGTGACAGGTTGTAGTATTCTACGGCTTTTGCCCAGTTGCGGTCGCGTGCTTCGGTTTCACCCAGGCGGAAATAAATCTGATCGAGGTAGTCGAAGTTCTTATCGTCTTTCAGCATCTGCTTCAGCAGGGCCCTTGCCTGCCTGAGATCGCCTTTCTGACCGGCATTGATACACAATACCTGATTGATCTGCGCATTGAATGCCATCTCATAAGGAGGGTTCATCTTGATTACGCGGGCATAGTGCGCAGCCGCTTCATCGTTTTTGCCTGCCCTTTGCTCAACCTGTGCGAGAATGAACCAAAGCCTCGCCTTGCGCGTGCGATTGCGTGTTGCAGCAATCAGACGCTTTAGCGGTTCGACAGCGGAAGGATAGCGCTCCTTTCGGATGTAAATGGCAGTCTTGGCTTCATCCAACGCATAGCGCAGCGATGCAGGAAACTCTTTGTCGCTGCTCAGCGAACTGACCAAGCCTTCCGCATCATCGAGCTTGTTCATCATATACAGGCAGCGAAAAACCCCGATTTGACTGGCGGCTTTTACATCCCTGTCTTTGAAACGGGAATAGACGAACTGGAACAAGTCTTTCGCGGCAATGAAGTCGCCACGAAGGAAGTATGACTCTCCCATCAGCATGTACGCATCGTCGACCCATTTGCTTTTCGGGTGCTTGTCTACCAGGTTGCTGGTTTTTTTGAGCACCTCGTCCATCGTGCCGCCATTGTTCAGCAGTGCCGCTTCATCGCCGTAGTTGTAGATTTCAAGAACCTTGTCGAAGCGGTCGGTGAAGCGGTCGCGCAAATCCTTTTCTGTAAGCCGCACCTTTTCGCGTGCGTTGAAATAGGTGTTATAGTGCGCTACGGTATTGTGCCATTGCCTGGCCGTCCAGGATTCACTGTTCTTGCAAGACGCTATGGCCAGAAAAAGTATCAGCGGCAACAGCCTTCGGGAGGATGACATGAGTGGTTGAACCAAAATCTCTAACTTCGTACGCCTGTAATAATTGCCCACAGAAGGGAAAATGTCCTCAAAAAAACAGAAAATACTCAAGAAATTAAAGAACAAGTATCGGCTGGTGTTGCTCAACGATGGCTCGCTGCAAGATGTGTTCTCTATCCGGCTTACGCCTATGAACGTGGTTATGCTGCTCAGTTCGTCGCTGTTGCTGTTTACGTTCGTGATTTTTTTACTCATCGCCTACACCCCGTTGCGCCAGCTGGTGCCGGGTTATGGCAAAGTGAGTGATAACGCTGCTATCATTGAACTTACCCAACAGGTAGACGAACTAACAAGGCTGCAAGAACAGAACCAGCAAAAACAAGAAGCACTGCAGAAAATTCTTGGCGAAGACGAAAGAAACCTCGATTCTACAGGGATGAAAAGACCTGTGCTGAGAAAATAGTACAGTTCTGCCTGCTATAGGATAACTTTGCGTTTCAACCCAATCTGCTGAAGCATGTTTCAAAAAGGAAAGGAAAAAATGGATTCGGTTTCGCCGAACATCCTGAATATCATCGGACCGGGCACATCGGTTCAGGGTGACCTTGTTTCTGAAGGCGATATCCGCATCGACGGGAATATCACCGGCAATATTGAGGCGCGTTCCAGGCTGGTTATCGGCGAATCGTCAGTTGTTACCGGTAATATCCAGGCCCGCCACGCCACTGTGTCCGGTTTGGTAAAAGGAAATATCTCGGTGCTCGAAACCCTGTTGCTGAAACCCGGAGCGCGCATTGAAGGCGATATCACCGCCGATAAGCTGGTGATTGAAAGCGGTGCGCAATTCAACGGCAACTGTAACATGACATCCGCCAAGCGCGAAGGAGCCCCGGGCGTAACCAAGACCAATAAACCCCTTGCCGGAGAAAAAGCAGCCGGCGCGGAATAATTTCCTGCAATTCGCGGGTATGGGCATGCAGATGCTGATCACAATATTGGCACTTGTTCTCGCCGGTCGCTGGCTCGACCGCCGTTTCCCTCCTGATTTCCCGCTATATACATTGGTTTTCGCCCTTCTGGGTGTCGCAGGTTCCATGTATTCCTTTATTAGCAGAGTGAAATGAAATCAGGATCATTTTTTATCCGCCTTACTTTCCTGGCTCTCTCCATGGCCGCTGCCATCGGAGTGTCAACCATCTATCTGAAACTGGTACCGCAGGCGCATTGGTTTCTTGCAGTCGTCTTTCTCTGGGGAATAACCCTGCTTACTTACCGGCTGAACATGACTTTTGTCAGTAAACCGGCACAGCACATACGTGCCCTTATGCTGGGTAACCTGGCTCGTATGTTCTTATCTCTCTTGTTCGTTGGTGGCGTCATCTGGAAAACGGGTCAAAAAGACATTGTGTTCATCGCGATTTTCTTTCTGGGATATTTCATTTTTACCTTTTTTGAAATTTTGGCCGTTCTGCCTAACTTGCGCCCCGATTCAAAAGAAACGCCTGCAGCAGAAGATGGCCGAAAAACTTAGGGTTCCCGCAATTCAGACTATCACAAAAAATCTCACTACCGGAGCTTTTTGCGCGTTTTTCGCATGCTTGAGCCTCGGAAATGATCTCCGTGCCAGCGATACTTTGGTGGCCGATCCGGCTGCCGCAACTGCGCATGCAGAAGAAAAATCGTCTTTCAATGCAGGCGAAATGATCATGCACCATATTTCCGATGCGCATGAGATCCATTTCTTTACCCTTAACGAAGGGGCTGCAGACGAAAAACACTATTCACTCTACCTGCCTGTTATTATCAAAGGAGAATCAGGCCTCAGCGTGTTCAGTTCTTCCCACTTCTACCATAATAAGAAAGAGGCAATTGCAGCCGGTAAGCATGTTCACTACGGCGCGCACAACGGCTATGCCCTGTTTCACGAGAAAATCTACAGCGCCCCGAACGGAGAGCTGACCTTCGATACCCATGGCCATCCGACCAATGCGCAACCGCTTGACCTGTCTATCACCAAAAGCGTTGCAGGCCTGTTCATCACAGCGTTTATCGTTCTCTGGATGTTCATCAGCGTGGCTTCAGCTTACAAGAAGCGTCGGGGTATGGCTCCCAAAGGCTTGCAGTCGTTTGTTGAGCCCCTGATCCTTTTCATACGCGACGAAGTAGCGGTTCCCAGCATCGGTGCGAAAAAGGCAGACCGGTTCATGCCTTTTCTACTGAGTTCTTTCTTCTTCATCTGGGTGGCCAACATGCTTGGACTGATGCCTTTCCTCGGTGGTTTTAACATCATGGGAACCCTGGGTGTAACGATTGTCCTTGCCGCCATCGTATTTATCATTACCACCATCAACGGAAACGGAAACTACTGGTCGCATATCTTATGGCCCCATGGCGTTCCCACACCCATCAAGTTTATCCTGGTTCCGATTGAAATTCTTGGTATCTTCATCAAGCCGGCGGTACTGATGATTCGTCTTACGGCGAACATTACTGCCGGCCACATCATCATCCTTTCCTTTGTGAGTCTGATCTTCATTTTCGGGCAGCAGAGTGCAGGAGCGGGTTATGGTGTAGGTGTAGGTTCACTGGTGTTCATGATTTTCATGAACGTAATCGAGCTGCTGGTAGCCTTCCTGCAAGCTTATGTATTCACCCTGCTGGCAGCCATCTATTTTGGCAGTGCCGTGGAAGAGGCCCATCATTAAACCTAAAAAACCATAACTCACATATCAACAACATGGAATTGTTAACCATCCTTCTTGAAGCAGCTGCCGCAGCCGGTTGGGCTGGAATCGGCGCTGGAATCGCAGCTATCGGTGCCGGTATCGGTATTGGCCGTATCGGTGGCTCCGCACTGGAGAGCATTGCCCGTCAGCCTGAGGCTACCGGCGACATTCGCGCAAACATGATCGTGGCCGCGGCCCTGATCGAGGGCGTTGCCCTGTTTGCTGTGATCGTATGCCTCCTCGTAGTGCTTGGTTAAGACTGTCACCGGAGCCGGCTTCGGCCGGCTCCGATTTTTTGACAACTAAGAAAAAAAGAAATGCTATCCGCCGGATTAGGAACCATTATATGGACCAGCGTGGCTTTCCTGGCTGTGGTGTTCCTTCTGGGCAAACTTGCCTGGGGGCCCATCCTCAAAATGATCAGGGAGCGCGAAGAGTCTATCGAAGCGGCCTTGCAAAGTGCAGAAAAAGCACGCAGCGAAATGGCCGAGCTCAAAAATCAGAATGAAGCCCTGCTGGCGGAAGCCCGTCAGGAGCGCGATCGGATTCTCAAAGAAGCACGCGAGATTAAAGATAAAATCATTGGAGAAGCCAAATCGGCTGCCGATGATGAAGCCCGCAAGCTGATTGAGAAGGCTCAGACCGAAATCGAAAGACAAAAGAACGCAGCTATCAGCGAACTGAAAAATCAGGTGGCAGGTTTCTCTCTCGAAATCGCCGCTAAACTCGTTGGTCGCCGCATGGAAGACAACGCAGAGCAGCGCGCCATCATCGAAGAACACCTGCGCAACCTCAGCAACGGAGAACAAGGAGCTGCCAGCTAATCCCGCATGTCTGAATTCAGAATAGCCAAACGATACGCCGATGCGCTTTTCCTGAAAGCGCAGGAGAACGGCGCCGCTGCGGCCATCGCAGACGATATGCGCAGTGCACTGAGCCTTTGTAAGGAAAACCGCGAATTCTCGGCCTTCCTCGCAAGCCCCGTAATTCCAACGCATGCTAAGTCTGGCGCCTTCGCGAAAATCTTTGCCGGGTTCCACGAACTGAGCAAAGGACTTTTGCAAATGCTGCTCGACCGTAAAAGAGAAGAACTTCTGGCTCAGGTAGCTGAAGCCTTTGTGCAGGTGTGGGACAAATCATGCGGCCGCGTAAATGCCCGCGTGATCAGCGCCTCACCCCTCGGCGACGCTGCACGCGAGCAAGTTTCCCGGTTCGTGCAAAAGCAAACAGGTGCCAAAGAGGTCGTTTTACAGACCGAAGAGAATACGGAAATTGTTGGAGGTCTTGTTATTCGTTTCGAAGACAAGATTTTCGATACTTCCATCCAAACCCAAATTCAAAAACTTAAGAAAGAACTTAACATCGCATAACAATGGCACAGATCAGACCAGACGAGGTTTCAGCCATACTGAAAGAACAGATTGCCGGGTTCAACGCAGCCGCCAGTCTTGAAGAAGTAGGCACCGTGCTCCAGGTGGGCGACGGTATTGCGCGTATCTACGGACTTTCCAGCGTACAGAGCGGTGAACTCGTAGAGTTTGCCAATGGCGTTCGCGCCGTGGTGCTCAACCTGGAAGAAGATAACGTAGGTGCCGTATTGCTCGGCAGCAGCACGGAAATTAAAGAAGGCGATACGGTGCGACGCACCCGTAAAATTGCTTCTGTTCCCGTTGGCTTCGGCATGCTTGGCCGCGTTGTGAATACACTCGGTGAACCGGTTGACGGCAAAGGACCGATCAGCGGTGAAACCTTCGAAATGCCCCTGGAGCGCAAAGCCCCGGGCGTTCTGTACCGCGAGCCCGTTAAAGAGCCGCTGCAGACCGGTATCAAGGCCATCGATGCGATGATTCCAATCGGTCGCGGTCAGCGCGAACTGATCATCGGTGACCGCCAGACAGGTAAAACTGCTGTGGCCATCGATACCATCATCAACCAGCGTCAGAACTTCGAAGCAGGTAAGCCTGTTTATTGCATCTATGTGGCTTGTGGTCAGAAAGAATCTACTGTAAAGCAGGTGGTAAAGTCGCTCGAAGAGAAAGGCGCCATGGCTTACACTGTAGTAGTTTCGGCTCCTGCCAGCGCTGCTGCTCCGCTTCAGTTCTTTGCGCCTATGACCGGCGCCGCTATCGGTGAATTCTTCCGCGACCAGGGCCATGCAGGACTGGTTGTATTCGACGACCTGTCAAAACAGGCCGTGGCTTACCGCGAAGTATCGCTGCTGCTTCGTCGCCCACCGGGACGTGAAGCATACCCCGGCGACGTGTTTTATCTGCACAGCCGCTTGCTTGAGCGCGCCTGCAAACTGAACGCGAGCGACGAAATTACCCGCCAGATGAACGACCTTCCCGAAAACCTCCGCGACAAGGTGAAAGGTGGAGGATCGCTCACAGCACTCCCGATTATTGAAACACAGGCCGGCGACGTGTCTGCTTATATCCCGACCAACGTAATCTCCATCACCGACGGTCAGATCTTCCTCGAATCCAACCTCTTTAACTCCGGTGTACGTCCTGCAATTAACGTGGGTATCTCAGTAAGCCGTGTGGGTGGTAACGCGCAGATCAAGTCGATGAAGAAAGTAGCAGGTACCCTGAAACTTGACCAGGCTCAGTACCGTGAACTGGAAGCTTTTGCCAAGTTTGGATCTGACCTCGATGCTGCCACCAAAGCCGTTCTCGATAAGGGTTCGCGCAACGTGGAAGTACTGAAGCAAGGGCAGTTTTCACCTGTTCCGGTTGAAAAGCAAGTTGCTATTCTCTATTGTGGTACAAATGGGCTGCTGCGCAGTATCCCTGTGAACAAGGTACGTGAATTTGAAGCGCGTTACCTCGAATACCTGGATGCCAAACACCGCGATACGCTCGACCTGATCAAAGCCGGTAAAATCGACGAACAGATCACCTCTGTACTCGAAGCTGCCTGCAAAGAGATTGCGAAAGATTTCCAGAACGCCTGATTCCTGAACACCGATGGCTAACCTCAAAGAGATCAGAAGCAGGATTTCGTCCACCATCTCCACCCAGCAGATCACCAAAGCAATGAAGCTGGTATCTGCCACCAAGCTGCGTAAGGCGACAGACGGAATCGTTCGTATGCGACCCTATGCCGCCAAGCTGAAAGAGGTGATGGCGAACCTGGAAGACTCGGTGGAAGATGAAAGCCTCGCGCGTTTCTTCAAAGACCGCGATCCCCGCACAGTTTTGCTGGTGGTAATTACCAGCGACCGCGGTCTGTGTGGTGCGTTCAATACCAATGTAATCCGTCGCACCCGCTCGCTGCTCGAAGGCAAATACGCAGCACAGATGGCTGCCGGAAAAGTGACTATACTTCCCATAGGGAAGAAAGGTTACGAGTTTTTCCGCCGCTATCCGGTTACTTTCGACAACCGTTTCATGGGGCTGTTCGGTCAGCTGAGCTCAGAAAATGTTTTTTCAGCCGGTGATGATATTCTGAAGTCTTTCCTGGATGGACAATACGATCGCGTTGAGCTGGTGTACAACCAGTTCAAGAATGCTGCAACCCAGCTCATTACCAACGACGTATTTCTTCCCGTAGACATGCAGCAGAACAAAGCCAAAAGTGCCCGCAAGAACGATTACCTTTTTGAACCGGGTAAAGTGGCCATTCTCGAGGAGTTGATTCCCCGCAGCCTGAAAACACATCTCTACCGCGCGTTGCTGGATTCCAATGCGGCAGAACACGGAGCGCGGATGGTTGCAATGGATAAGGCCACCGAAAACGCCGGCGAACTGCTGAAGTCGCTTCGCTTACAATACAACCAGGCACGCCAGGCTGCCATTACCCGCGAGATCTCTGAAATCGTGGGCGGTGCAGCTGCTTTGCAAGGTTGATATTTGACCAAAGTAATCCTTACGAACAGGGACGGAATCATTAGATTCGTCCCTGTTTTTATTTATGGGCAGCAAAGACAAGAAACCAAAGAAACATAAACGGGAGGAGGCCACAGCACTTGAGTCTGAATCCATCCTGTTTCTATTCTCGGATACCGCCGAATTGAAAGACGCAGGTCTCGATGAAGAGTTGGTAACGCATATTCAAAAACGCACGGCAAATGGCGATAACAGTTATTCTGTGCATCTGACCGGCAATTCCATGTTCTTTGAATACTGCGGCAGTAAAAGCGGTTATCCCGAGCTGGAGCGCCTGCGCAAGGCTGCGGCAGCTGTCCAACAACAAATACAGCAGCGCAAATTACGCTCGCTGCGCCTTTGCGATTTGCAAAAGAACGAAGAATACGCCGCTGCGGTTTACGAAGGGCTGCGTCTCGCTGCTTATCGTTTCCAACGGCACAAAACCCAGAAAACAGAAACCGTTTACCCGGAAGAAATACTTGTCGATTCCAAACAGCTTGATGGCAAAACGCTGCAAGCCGTTGATATGGCAGTCGAAGCCACCATGATCGCCCGCGACCTTGTGAACGAACCCTCCAGTCATCTGGATGCGGCAGCATTGGGTGAAGCGTTTGCGAAACTTGGAGCGGAGTATGGTTTTGATGTCGATATCTGGAATAAATCCAAAATCACCTCGCAGAAATTCTACGGTTTACTCGCGGTAAATAAAGGATCACAAAAGCCACCCGTGTTTGCTATTATGGAATACAAACCAGCTGGTGCAGTGAACAAGAAACCCATAGTACTGGTAGGTAAAGGCGTCGTGTTTGACACCGGTGGTCTCAGCCTCAAGCCTACCCCGCAAAGCATGGATTACATGAAGTGCGATATGGCCGGAGCTGCGGTGGTGGGCGCGGTGATGAGCGGCGCAGCCGGTTTGAAAATGCCGCTGTACATTGTCGGTCTGGTTCCGATTACCGACAACCGGCCCGGTGAAGACGCCATTTGCCCCGGCGATATCATTTCAACCCATAAAGGCCTCAGCGTGGAAGTGCTCAATACGGATGCAGAAGGACGACTCATTCTGGCCGATGCGCTGAGTTATGCCACGCGTTACAATCCTGAACTGGTGTTCGATTTTGCCACCTTGACCGGTGCAGCTGCCAGGGCTCTTGGCAGTTACGGCAGCGCGCTGATGGGCAATGCTTCAGATGAAGTGAAGAGCACCCTGCGCGACTGCGGTGAGGCAACCTACGAGCGTCTGGCCGAACTGCCATTATGGGAAGAATACGCCGATGAAATGAAAGGAGATATCAGCGACCTGAAGAATCTCGGAAAAGGCGAGGGGGGCGCACAAAGTGCAGCCATGTTCCTGCGCAGTTTCACCGATTACCCTTGGTTGCATCTCGACATTGCAGGTACAGCTTATACACACACTGCTTCCGGCTACACATCCAAAGGTGGAACCGGTGTCGGCGTGCGCCTGATGCTTGAATATCTGAAAAGGAGGGCTCAACATGGAAAATGAACGCATACGCGTTGGGATAACGCAGGGCGACCCAAATGGCGTTGGCCTGGAAATTATTCAAAAGGCTTTCGCCGATGAAACGCTCTTGAAGCATTTCATTCCCGTGCTGTACGCATCGGCCAAAAGTTATATCTACACCAAGAAACAACTCGCTTCGAAAGGAATCGAGGCTCCGGCATTCCATCAGATTGCCACTCCGGAAGAAGCAAAACCTGGACGACTGAATCTGATTCCAACCGGTTCGGCAGATTTTGCGGTCGAATTCGGCAAGCCTTCTGCAGCAGCAGGAGCGGAGGCGTTGGCTTCGCTCCGGGCTTGTGTGGAAGCAGCAGCCCAAGGTCAGATCGGTATGATCCTCACCTCACCGCTAGATAAAGCTACGGTTGCTGAAAACCTGCCCGGCTTTGATGGGCACACCGGGTTTATCGCCAAAGCGCTGGGCGCAGACAACTATGCCATGATGCTCATTGCAGATGATTTGCGCATCGCTTTGGTAACAGAACATGTTCCGGTGCAAGATGTAAGCAATGTACTGAGCAGGGAGAAGATCGCCGCGCGCATCCGCACGGTGCACAGTGCCTTGCAGCGCGATTTTCGTATAGCAAGGCCACGGATAGCTTTGCTGGGCCTGAACCCGCATGCAGGCGACAGCGGTTTGCTCGGCAGCGAGGAAATCGAACGCATCAAACCGGAAACCGAGGCAGCGCGCAAAGACGGAATGTTGGTCTACGGCCCTTATTCAGCCGATTCCTTCTTCGGTTCAGGGCAAGCTGCACAGTTCGATGCCATCCTGGCGATGTACCACGACCAAGGTCTCATTCCGTTTAAGTCTGCCGCTTTCTATGAAGGCGTGAATTATACGGCCGGATTGCCGGTGGTACGCACTTCGCCCGATCACGGCACAGCCTATGCGCTTGCCGGGAAGGGTGAAGCTTCCGCTTTATCGTTCATGAATGCTTTGTTCGACGGCTTGAATATTGTGGGAAGCCGCGCCATTTATGATCACGGCAAATCCAGCTTCCTGCCTTTTGCCGAGATGAAGCGCGAACGATTCCGCATCGACTTCTGATTCATGTGAATAAACGAGTAAATTGTCCTGAGAATTAACTAATTTCGCGGTTCGTTTTGAGAAACGATAGTGACCTGGAAGAATTTGAGATTCCGTTCGTCAAGTTAAAAGACGGGCTGCATCACTATGCATTCAACCTCGACGCTGCGTTCTTTGAGACCCTGGGATTTCCGCTGGCAGGGCCCGGCAATGTGAAAGCCAATCTGGTATTCGACAAGAAACAGCACCTGTTTCAGTTGGATATGGAGGTGGAAGGAGCTGTTGCCGTATCCTGCGATCGTTGCCTGGAGCCGCTTTCCTATCCTGTGAAAGCCGCCCACCGGGTGATGGTGAAACAGCGTGTTCCCGGAGAACGAGAAACAACGGGCGCTTTAGTGGAAGTTGATGACGACTTGCTCGAAATAGCCCACACGGAGACTTCTATCAATGTGGCACCATTGTTTTTCGACCTGGTGGTTCTTACGTTGCCGATTATCCGCAACTGCGACGAACTGCCGGAAAAACCCTGCAATCAGGACATGCTGAAGCGCTTGGCTGAGCTGGCTGCCCCGGATGCAAACGACAACCAAACCGACCCCAGGTGGGAAGGATTAAAAGACTTATTTAAAGACCCAGAATAAAATGGCACATCCTAAGCGAAAGATTTCCAAAACCCGCCGCGACAAGCGTCGTACGCACGATAAACTCGGCCTGCGTCCGATGATCGCAGACCCGGTAACCGGCGACGTTGCCCTCTACCACAGGGTAAACCCAGAAACCGGCACCTACCGCGGTGTGAAGGTGATGAAGGGTAAAAACGAAGCCTGATTCGTTAGATGAGGATTGGGATAGACGCAATGGGCGGCGATTTCGCCCCGCTGGAAGCTGTCTTGGGCAGTTGCGAGGCTGCGCGCCGTTATCCCCATCTGCATCTGCTGCTCTACGGTGATAAGCCGTCTATCGATGCCCTCCTGAAGGAGCACGCCAATGACCTTCCCAATATTGAAGTGATACATTGCTCAGAAGTTATTGGAATGAGCGAGCACGCCGTAAGGGCCATCACTTCTAAAAAAGACAGCAGCATTGTGCGCGGTTTGGCGGGTCTGGCAGGTGGTGAATGCGACGCGTTCCTCGGCGCGGGTAATACCGGAGCCATGTACGCAGCCAGCCTCTTTACCGTTAAGCCGATCGAGGGCGTTCAACGCCCTTGTCTTACATCGATTCTGCCCAAACCGGAAGGCGCACATGGTGTTCTGCTCGATGTGGGAGCAAACGCAGATTGCAAGCCTGAAATGCTCAATCAGTTCGCTATTCTCGGAGCCCTCTACAGCCAATTGGTGTATCATGTAGACGCTCCAAGAGTGGGTCTGCTGAACATCGGTGAAGAGGAAGAAAAAGGCAATATCTTAACCCTTGCCGCCCATGCCATGCTGAAGGAAAATAAACACATTTCCTTTGTTGGTAACGTGGAAGGTCGCGATATCTTCGGTGATAAGGCCGATGTGGTTGTCTGCGACGGCTTTACAGGTAACGTGGTGGTTAAGTCGTCTGAAGGCCTGTTCTATCGTTTGATGAAACGCGGTGTGCAAGACGACTATCTCGACAAATTCAACTTCAGGCATTACGGTGGTACCCCCGTCTTGGGCGTCAATAAGCCAGTTGTTATTGGCCACGGTATCTCCAAAGCAGATAGCTTTGTGAAGATGGTTGAACTCTGTGAGGAGATTATCCGCACCGGTCTCATAGAAAAAATCCGTTCCTCTTTCCAGGAAATTCAAGCAGCTCAAGCAAGTGCAAACGACTAAAATTCGCGCCGCCATCACGGCTGTGGGAGGTTACGTTCCCGAAACTGTTCTCAGTAACAAAGACCTGGAGAAACTCGTAGATACCAATGACGAGTGGATTATC
>JBKDBI010000424.1:0-2242 GCA_046314695.1 Bacteroidota bacterium
CAATGGTATTTCTGGAGGAATTACCAGCAGCAGGAGGTTGACCTGTTAGAACATGAAAATGGTGTGCTGCGGGCTTTTGAAATCAAATACCAAATGCCCCGCAAGATCAAAATTCCGGGTGCCTTTCGCGCCGCTTACCCCGACACGGAGATTCGGTGCATTCACCGCGACAATTATTTGGATTTCGTGGTATGACATGCGACCCGGAAGGCCGGGTCGTGGTCTCACAATGCGCGTGAAATTCCTATGATATGCGACCCGCTTGGGCGGGTCGGGATGCACGAATGGTCACGAATTCCTAAGATATACGACCCGCTTGGGCGGGTCATGTCGCTGCAATGTGACCAGCCGCAAAGGATTTGCGATCAGCGCCGTTGTCATCTGCGCTGTATTAAGCCCACCAACAGCGCCCGCGCAACAACGCACCGAACACGGCATCGCAGAAAGACCGCAGAACGGGACGTCGCTTACGCGGATGGACAAAAAACCATCGAACAATGCGGATTATCCCCGGGCAAGAACCATGATCGCTATGGAAACCGGCGGTAAATTTCCTTCCGGTGCAAAACGGAAATCAGCAGTATTTCGTCGGCCGCGCTTAGTTCGAAACCGATGCGGTAATCGCCAACCTTCATACGGTAGTATGCCGCATAACCCGTAAGCTTCCTGACATTGGGAACTTCTTCCAGAGCGTTGGCGGCTTCTGCCTTCAGGATAGCGATCTGTATGCGTTTCAGGACATTGGGTTCCCTGATCTTATCCAATGCTTTGACAAAAGATTTGTCAAAACGGATTTTCATTTCTGCTGAAGCTTCTTGAAAACTTCCTCTCTGGAAACTTCTGTACCGGTCTTTTCTTTATCCATGATGGTACCCAGCACAAAATCCTCGTATTGTTCATCGTTCATTTTGAGCACATCCGCCCCCAGGCGCTTTGCGAGCTCACGGAGCAGCTTGTTGCTTTTGGCATCTGCTTTAATGATGATGGCACTCATAATGGTATTCCAAAGATAACACAAAAAGGCAGGCGCATTTCCCGAAGGCCTTGGAAATTGAACAAATAATCGTTGTGTCCGGGTTGTGAAAGACGTATATGTATACAATACGTACCTCAAGCACCATTACCGCAGAACGGGACGTCGCTCACACAGATTGACGTACAAACCCGGAAAACATGCGACCCGGAAGGCCGGGTCGTGGTCCCACAATGCGCGCGAAATCACTATGATATGCGACCCGCTTAGGCGGGTCGGGCCCCAGAAATATGACGACCCGCATCTGGTTTGGTTCCGCACATTTGCCATTCGGACAGTTTTTACGGCCAAAAATCCCGCGCAATTCAATGCAATCCCAGCATCGCAGAAAGACCGCAGAACGGGACGTCGCTTACGCGGATTGACGTAAAAAACAAGGTGGCAGGCGCTATAGCCTCCACGCTAGCAGTTAGTAAGCACGGGTTCAGCCTCGGCCATCACAAAATTCGCAATGCCCAGAGTAGCAAAAGCCTCATCCATAAACACAACAACATACAGCTTCGCCGAGGCCTTAGCCGTGCGGTGCCTGCCACCGTAGTTTTTGAGGAAAATACGCGTCGCGACTAGCTTTTTGGTTCTTTTTGGCAATGAAAAAAGAACGGCTGACACGTGGAGTAACGTGGTTAATGAGGGTTGCGTTATGCCTATGAGAATCTTGTCGATGACCGGGCGTTTCTACGCGGATGGACGCACAAACCCGGAATACATGCGACCCGGAAACCGGGTCGCGGGTTCACGAATTGTCCGGAATTCCTAAGATATGTGACCCGCTTGGGCGGGTCATGTCCCAACCATGCAACGAGCCGCATTGGATATACGATTTGGCACATCCTTGATAAGGCATCCTGCCAATCCAATCATCCTGCCCGGATTTCACCGAAATCAAACAAAGCCCCTGCCAAGTACCCCGTATCTTTGTTACCCCATGATGCTTCGCCCCAAACGCAGATTCCTGTGGGTCATCGCCGGTGGTACGCTTGTGCTGACGGCCGCGAAACAAGCCGATGACCTGTTTGAGATCAGTAAGAACCTGGAAATCTTCCACGCCGCCTACAAAGAGGTGAATGTGCATTATGTGGACGACCTGAAGCCGGGTGAAATGATGAAGAAGGGTCTGGATGCCATGCTGAGCGGGCTCGATCCCTATACGGTGTTCTATTCGGAGGCCCAGGCCGAAGAGGCACTCATAGACCGCGAAGGCGAATACTC
>JBKDBI010000425.1:0-7641 GCA_046314695.1 Bacteroidota bacterium
AAGGCAACCAACCGCACGGTGGTTACTTTCGTCGGTGAACCCGCCGATGTGGTGGAAGCTGCATTCCGCGGTATCCGGAAAGCGGCCGAGCTGATCGACATGCGCAAACACAAAGGTGAACACCCGCGCATGGGCGCTACCGATGTATGTCCTTTTATTCCAATCAGCGGCATTAACATGGAAGAAACCGCTGCCTGGTCGCATAAACTGGGGCAAAAAGTAGGAGAGGAGTTGGGCATTCCGGTCTACCTATATGAATACGCTCAGCCAAACGCAGCGCGGAATAACCTGTCGGTAATCAGGGCCGGCGAATACGAGGGTTTCGCTGATAAAATCAAATTACCGGAATGGAAACCTGATTATGGGCCAGCCGAGTTTCCAGCCGGAAGCGGTGCGACGGTGATCGGTGCACGCGATTTCCTCATTGCTTACAACGTAAACCTCAATACCAAATCAACCCGCCTAGCCAACCGCGTTGCTTTTGATGTTCGCGAAGCCGGTCGAGTAAAAAGGGAAGGGAATCCTTATTCCGGTAAGCAAATTTTGGATGAAAACGGAGAGCCTGTGCGCATTCCCGGAAAGTTGAAAGCCGTGAAAGCCATTGGTTGGTACATCGAAGAATACGGCATTGCCCAAATCAGCATGAACCTGACAAATTACAAGATCACACCTCTTCATACTGCATTCCATGAAACGGTGAAGTCGGCTGCAGAGCGGGGCTTGCGCGTAACAGGTTCCGAACTGGTCGGGCTCGTGCCGTTGGCGCCCATGCTCGATGCCGGTCGCTTCTTTCTTGAACAACAAGGTGAAAGTACCGGTGTAAGCGAAACTGAACTGATTCGCATAGCGGTAAAATCCATGGGGTTGGACGAACTCGGGCCTTTTATTCCCGCAGAACGCATCATTGAATACCAGTTGGCATCTCATGCGGATACCCACTTGGTTTCCATGGCTGTCAATGCCTTTTGCGATGAAACGGCTTCCGATTCACCGGCACCGGGTGGCGGCAGCGTGAGTGCTCTTTGCGGAGCCCTTGGCGCATCTCTTGGCACCATGGTTGCCAACCTTTCCTGTGTAAAACGCGGCTGGGAAGACCGTGTAGCCGAATTCAGTCCCTGGGCAGAAAAAGGTCAGGCACTCAAGAAAGAGCTGTTGTTCCTGATCGATGAAGATACCCGGGCGTTTACCAAGGTGATGGATGCCTTCCGCATGCCCAAAGACACGCCCGAAGAGAAGGCAGCCCGGGCAGCAGCCATTGAAAGTGCTTCCCAGTACGCCACACGTATTCCGTTGAAAGTGATGGAAACAGCCTTTGCTTGCGTACCACTCATCGAAGCCATGGCCGAAACCGGCAATCCGAATTCGCGTTCAGATGCGGCGGTTGGTGCCCTATGCATCAAAACGGCCGTTCGCGGTGCCTGGTTGAACGTGCTAACCAATGCCCGCGATCTGAAAGACCGCGCAGTTGCTTCCGATTTGGTTGCACAAGCCAAAGCCATCCTCGATCAGAACCACCCGGCATGCGATAGAATCGTAGCGAAAGTGGAGCAGGACTTCCTGGCCTGAAAACAGTATTCAATTCAGGCTGTCAATTCCTCTTCGCCAATCTGTTGCCTCCACATAGCGTAGTAGAGTCCGTGCAGGTTGAGCAGTTCTTCGTGTGTACCTGATTCAATCAATCTTCCTTTCTCAAGCACGTGGATGCGATCGGCATGCATCACGGTACTCAATCGGTGCGCAATGAGGATATTGATGCGCTCGCGACGTGCTGAAAGGGCCCGCATCGTAGTTGTGATTTCGCGCTCCGTTATGGAATCGAGAGCTGATGTAGCTTCGTCAAAAATCAGAAGTCGCGGGTTGCGCAACAGGGCACGGGCTATCGAAATGCGTTGCTTCTCGCCACCGGAAACCTTGATACCACCTTCGCCAATCGCTGTATTGATACCTTTGTCTGCCCGTGCGAGAAGACTGCCTGCAGCGGCTTGTTGCAAGGCCAGAAGCAAGTCTTCATCGCTGGCATCCGGTTGAACAAAAAGCAGATTGTCTCGCAGGGTTCCACTGAATAGTTGTGCTTCCTGTGAAACCAAACCAAGCTGCGCACGCAGTTCGGTGGGATCCGTTTCAGCCGAAGGCACACCATTGTAATACAGCGTCCCCGAAACCGGCCGGTATAAACCGACCAGCAACTTCACCAACGTACTTTTCCCTGAACCGGAAGGGCCAACAAATGCGACCGTTTCTCCCTGATTGATTTCCAGGCTGATATCGCTGATGGCAGGCCGGGTGGCAGTCTGATGCCGGAAACAGACGTTTTCAAACCTCAGGCTTTGGATCGGACCTATCACCGTTGGCTCTTCAGGCCGTGGTTCAGGTTTCATCGCCATCAATTCTCCATACCTTCCCAACGAAACCTCCGCTTCGCGCCAGGCTTGAATGAAAGTACCAAGTTCCTGTAATGGATTAAAAATGAAGAAAGTATAGAACAAGAATTGGATATACATACCCGGGCTGATTCTTCCCTGGAAAACCATCCAGCTTAAAAACAGCAGCAGACAATTGCGCATGAGGTTGACAGTGGTGCCTTGTACGAAGCCAAGTGTCCGGACTTTCTTTACTTTCTCCAGTTCCAACCCAAGAATTTTCAGCGTATTGACACTAATCCGCCTGATTTCCTGTTTTACCAGCCCGAGGCTTTTCACCAGCTCGATATTGCGCAGGCTTTCGGTGGTTGTTCCTGCCAGCTGGGAGGTTTCCTGCACAATGTTCTTCTGGATGCTCTTGATGCGTTTGCTCAACAGTGAACTACTGACGCCTACGATGGCCATGGCACTGAGAAACACCGGCGCAATCAGCCAATCGACCGTGAATGACGCGAAAAAGACAAAGACAATTCCTACAATGCTGGTGTATAACAAGTTGATGCTCAGGCTGATCATCTTCTCGCTGTCGGTACGCACCTTTTGCAGGATATTGAGCGTTTCGCCCGAACGACGATCTTCATAAACAGCATATGGAAGGTCTAGCGTATGCCTGATGCCGTCCATGAAAATATGGGCACCTGATTTCTGGATGGCGACGCTCACAAAGTAGTCTTGTATGTTCTTGGCAATACGGCTGATCATGGCCACACTGATGCCAATGAGCAACCAGGAAATAACACCGCGCAGAAATTCACCTTCCGTGAGGCTGGCGTGTGGGATGAGATAGCGGTCGATGATGTTGCGGCCTACCCAGGGATCGATCATCGAAAAGACCTGGCTGATGGTGGCGAGCAGCATGGCGAAGAACACCAGCTTCCACTGCGGTTTGAGGTAATGAAGGAGTATTTTCACTGAGGAGAGGAGGGGACAGGGAGTGTTTGAATCCATTGCAACATGCGCCGGCAACTGTTTTCAATGCTGTATTCAGCAGCCAGTTCGAGCCCATGCATGCGCAGTTTTTCGCGGAGCATGGTATCGGTCTGCAAACGCAATATTGCCGTCGCGAATTCCGCATCGTTGTCGGCAATCAGGCAATGCTTTTCGTGTTCCAGTGGCAGACCGGCAGCACCAACCGAAGTTGTGACTACCCATTTGCCTTCGGCCAACGCTTCCAGTGTTTTCATGCGCACGCCCGATGCGGCCATGAGAGGAACACACAGTATCCCGAAAGGTTCTGACCATTGTGATGCGTCGGCTACTTCTCCATCGTTGTAAACCATCGGGGGTGCTTGAGGCAGTGAGGCTTTTGACATACCCTTGCCGGCCAGATGCAGCGTGCTTTGCGGGCTCTGTTCTGCCACTAAAGGCCAAATGCGCTGCTGCAGGCGTAGAACTGCCGCTTGGTTTGGCATCCATTCCATGCTGCCGATATGATACAGTGCATAAGGATTGCCTTCGGGTTTTGGTTCGGGCAGTGCAATCCCGACAGGAACCGCACATACCGGAACCTGCGGCGCATGTTGATGCAGGATGGCCGCATCGTCTGCCGTAATTGCAGCGATTCCGTCGAATGCCTGCAATACCGATGTCTCGTAGCGTTGCATACGCCGGGCAAGGAGTCTGAGGTACGCGCGTTTGAGCGGATTTGGTTCGGCATCTGCCTGTTTTTGCCATATGCGGTACTCAACATTGTGCTGGCGCAGCACCAGGCGGGCATGGCTGTGGGCGCGCACTGTATGCACGTATGGCGCTGTGAAGAGCCCTTCAAACTGAACCAAATCGTATGAATGGCTCTCCAGATGGCGGGCAAGCAAGGCATGAAAGCCCGGATCGTTAAAGCGTTCAATATTGTAAGACTTCCGGCTGAACAGATTCATCAGCGCATCTTGCCACCTGATTTCGGTGTTAATTGCAAAGGTCTCAACAGGACCGAAAGGTTCCAATTCGCGTTCGATGGTTTCCTCATCTGCGAAATGCTTGCGGGTATTGAGGGCGAGCATCCGGATGGAATTTCCCAACAACGCATAGCCTTTGAATTGGTTGAAGGTGGCAATGGCTCCGCCGTCGCGCAGCGGATATGGGATGCGGCTGGCGATGAGGAGTATTTTCATGTACCCTCGGCCTTTTTTGCCTTCCGCTTGGGAAACAGGCGAAGGCCAGACTCAGCCTTGAATAGCTTTTCGAAAAACTTCTGGTAGCGCTCCAGGCTGAGTGTTGCACTGTCCTGACCTGCTTTCCGGGTGATCAATACGCCAATTGGTAACAGGATAAAAGTGCTCAGCCACATGCCAAACCAAATGGGTACAACGCCTTCCTTACCAATTTTCTCACCAATAATATTGATGGCATAAAAGACGATGAACATAACCACCGAAATCACCAGCGGCATGCCTATTCCACCTTTGCGGATAATGGTGCCCAACGGAGCAGCGATAAGGAACAGCAAGAGAATGACGGCCGAAAGTGTAAACTTCTTATGCCATTCGGCCTGGTACTTTACTGCCTCTTCGCGCATGAGGGTTACCTCGTTGAGGTTGTTGTCTGCTATGCTTTTTATACCGCGCGCTGAAGTGATGGCCAGGCTGAAAATACTGGCTCGACGGTTTTCAGGAAAGTTCAGAATTACGTCTTGCTGCTTGATCGGGCTGACTCCGGGCTTCACAGAATCGGGCAACAAATGGAAATAGGGCGCCATGAAGATGTCCTGGCTGCGTTGTAGCTTTCGCTGCGCCTGGCGCTGCAGGGAATCGTTCTGTTGTTGAAGCTCACGCACATTCATCATGCGATAATCGCCGCGAAAAGCTTCTTTGTCGGTAAGTTTAAGGTCCAGACTGCTGAGGTCGAAGGTGAGTTCCTGCTTGGCAAAACGCGTGATATTGTGGGGATAGGTGCGGAAATAATCGCGCATATCCGTCATCTCTTCATAGCGCGTGCCGTTGAACAGGGTGAAGTACAATAGTCGTTTGTCGGGCGAAAGCTTCATGATTCCCTTCTCTGCTTTCACGGTATTCAGCTGGCTGTTGCCCTGGCGGTATTGGTAAACGAGGATATCGTAAACGGTTTCTTCATCGGCATCCTTGCGTCCTATTTTGATGCAATAGCCTTCAATCTGGTTGTAGAAAACCCCGGGTGTAATGTTGAAAGCCGGTTTTTTCTGCCGCAGGTCATAGAGCAAACTTTTCGCCTCCAGGTTGGCACGTGGAATGACGATGTTGGAAACGTAGAATGTGATACCAGCGAAGAATACCATCACCGCGAAAGCAGGCGCCAATACCCGGTTGAGTGAAATGCCTGCGCTTCGCAAAGCGACCAGTTCAGAACTCTCCGACAGGTTGCCGTAGGTCATGAGGCTCGAAATCATCACGCTCAAAGGCAGCGCCATCGGAATCAGGTCTGCCATTGAATAGAAAATAAGCCGCAACATGGTGAAAGTGTCGATGCCCTTTCCAACCAGTTCGTCGATGTATTTCCAAAGGAAGTGAATAAGAAAGAGGAACAGGCTGATCAGAAAGGTCGCCAGGAAAGGCCCGATGAAGGCTTTCAGGATCAGGATGTTCAGCTTCTTGAACATAATAAGGCCTGCAAAAATCGGTGTTTTTCCGCTGAGACGGCTGTATTTTTGTCGGTATGAACCCAAATAACAACGAAGGGCAACAAATGGAGATCGAATTGCCGGAAGATATGGCTGAAGGTACCTACAGCAATCTGGCCATCATCACCCATAGCAATGCTGAATTTGTAATTGATTTTGTACGCATGATGCCGGGAGTTCCTAAAGCGCGTGTGAAGAGCCGCGTTATCATGTCACCACTGCACGCCAAGCGCTTGCTGCTGGCATTGGGAGACAATATTGCCCGCTTCGAAGAAGTGTTTGGTGAGATTGATATCCAGGAAATGCAAGGCGATATGGGCTTTCCGCTGAATTTCGGTGGACAGACCGGCCAGGCCTGATGCCTTTGCTGACGCTCTGGACCGGCTTGGGGATGAAACCCATTCCGCCGGAGCGGTGGTCTGTTCCCGGTTGGGAAATACGCTGGCTTGAAATTACGCCTCCCCTTCCATCGGAAAGCATGGAGCAATGGGTGCAGCGACTTTTTACATCTATTCCTGAAGAAACCGATGTGCTTGGTGGTTTTTCACTGGGAGCACAACTTGCTTTGAAACACCGGGAATTGGCAACTAACCGATTTCAGAACGTGGTGATTCTGTCAGGATTTGTGCACCGCGGGCAATGGCACGTGTTGCTGCGTCTGTTGCGTGCCGTGCGAATTCCGCAACTGCTGTTGATGTTGCCACCCGGGGGCCTTGTATCAATTGTGCAGTGTATGTTGTGGTTGCTGCCGGCGGCAGAAAGAAGGCGTTTCAATGTTGTATTATCACTTTGGCAGCCGTCGGCCTGGCGCAAAGTATTGCGCTTTCTCCTGGACTTCGAAACCGCAACCGCAACCGAAACAGGTATGCCGTTTTTGCAGGTTTGTGGTGCTGAGGATATCCTTTTGAAACCTGCTCCACCGGCTGTTAGGCTTCCTGGTACCGGCCATTTTCTGCTGCCGGCTGAAGGAAGTAAGATCGGTGCGTTGCTCAGCGACTGGTGGAAAGGACGGCAAAAAACAGGTTAACTTTGCCATCCTTTCCATCTATGAGTACTCAATCGCAGACTTTGCTTGCCCAGGCCATCGAAGCCAACCGCCGCCGCACTTTTTATGCCGCTTATCCGGAATCGCCCAAAGCTTACGCCGAAGATGCACAAGCGAAGGGACTTGAAGCCTTCCAGCGCAATCTCAACCAGAACTTTGAGGAACTCGAAGCCGGTGAAAGTGCCCAATGGATTGGCGAGGAAGTAAGCCCTTACCTGCAAACCGGGCTGGGCATCCATTATCCTGCTTTCCCTGCCCAAACTTATATCGACCGTGCGCAGACAGCCTGGCCGGCCTGGAAAAATCTCGATGCCAACCGCCGCGCAGAAGTTTTGATTGACTCACTCGAGCGCGTGAAGGAACGGTTCTTCGAACTGGCTTTCGCCACCATGCACACTACCGGACAAGGCTATATGATGAGTTTTCAGGCCAGTGGTCCCCATGCCAACGACCGTGCACTTGAAGCCATCGCCATGGGTGTTGAAGAACTGACCCGCTACCCCGGTGAAGTGAACTGGGTGAAGCCGATGGGCAAATTCGACCTGACCCTGCGCAAGAACTTCAAGGCCGTTCCCCGCGGCATC
>JBKDBI010000426.1:0-12540 GCA_046314695.1 Bacteroidota bacterium
GCCTTGTACCGCAGCCAGGCCGGATCGCTGTTGAAGGCTTCTGCAGTAGAGGCAATTGCCACCGGAGCCGCCGTGACCATCAAGGCGGCCGAAGTGATGGGCTTCCTGAACGAATTCCTGAGCGAAGAGAAAAAACAGGAAGAAAAGGTGGAATCAAGCGGTACTATCCTGAAGTCAGGCGCGAGCAAGTTGCACATGAACTATTTCAAGCGATGAGCCCGATCCTCCGAACCTTATTGCTCATTCTGCTGAGCGCATGCAAACCCTGGCTGCCCCTGTTGGCGGCCGGGTCGGAGCCGGCAGGACTGACATTGCAGACAGATACGGTTTTGACACCCGGTTTAGTAGTCAATGATCCTCGGATTTTTGTTTCAAGGCCCGATGACTACCTGATTCCTCCGCCTCATTATTACTGGCAACCACAAACCATCAGCTACCAGCCTTGCTTCACTGTCGCGTTGCCCGATCCCAAGGTCGACAGCCTGAAGCAGGTGGTTGACTCCATGGCCGGATTGCAACGCGCACAGCTGCGTGCCGATTCTGTGCTGCGGGTACAACTGAAGCAACAGCAGCAAAAGTTCAGCAGTCTTCAGCAAGTGCATGCAACTACCATACGCGAGAAAAATTGGTTCCGCGCGGCAAGCTGGATAACTGGAGGCCTGTTTGGCCTGAGTTTGGTGATGTTGGCGAAGTGGAGGAGGGGCATGAATCCTGGATGAAATGCCAATGCGAGGGCTGCACTTTAAATAGCCATGAATGCAATTTAATGCCCTCTGGAAATTCAGGTGCGCTTACAAGCTACCTTGTTCAGTTTCCATGATTTTCAAAACATACAATTCAAGTTCTGGCAAGAAATTTTCAACCACGCCCCAAACAGCCCAAAGATCAACGCCTATGTAATCGTGAATCAACTTGTCACGAAGACCTGCAACCTTTTTCCACGCTATTTCAGGATGCTTTTCCCGAAATGTAGAATCGAGATGTTTGGTTGCTTCTCCGATAACTTCAAAGTTTCTGATAACCGCATCTTGGATTATAGTGCTTTGGAGAAATTGCTCCTCGCTGCAATCCTTGGTATAGCTCTTGATTTTGGCTATGCAATCCGAGATGTGCTCGAGGTATATCCGGTTGTCCTTTTTCACTACAGGATTCTGATGAGATCTTGGTGAACGTAGGACTGCAATTGTGGTTTCAATGATCGAACGGTAACAAGATCAACCTTGATGCCCAGAAGGGTGGTTAGCTCCTGCTCCAATCCGATCAACTCAATCAGGTCGATGCGCTGATCAAAGTCTATCAGAATGTCCAGGTCGCTGGATTCACGTTGCTCATTGCGGGCATAAGAACCAAAAATCCCGACCATTGAAGGTGAATAGCGCTTCAAGGTATCCTTGATGATGGATTCCTGTTCCGGAGAGATCATAATACAAATATAAACGATTCGTGCCTTGCTAGAATCTGTATATGAAGTGCTAAATGGTATGTAGATACTTCAAGGTGCGTTTTTACAGAGCGCAAAAGTATTCACCTTTAACTTCATTTCTTTTTGATTGAGTAGTAAGCATGCACGCCATTTCTGCTCTCCCCGACCACACCCTAACTTTGCCACATGGCAACGCGCATGGAGCAATTGCAGGCTTTTCTGCAGGACAGTCCCAACGATCCTTTCCTTATCTACGCAATCGCGCAGGAACATATCTCGGCCGGAGACGATGCTAAGGCGCGTGAACTGTTTGAAAAGCTGCGCAGCGAACAGCCCGATTATGTGGCCACCTATTACCACCTGGGCAAACTACTGGAAAGGCAAGGCGATCGCGAAGCGGCTTTGTCCATTTATCAGGCAGGCATAGAAGCCGCTACGCGCACCAACGAACGCCATGCGCTCTCCGAACTGCAAAGCGCTAAGCTGGAACTGGAATACGATTGAGCCAAACCGTCCTCAGTTCTTGAGGAAGCGGTACTTAAACTTTAGGTCGGAAACTTCGGCCTCGCTGTCGTCCACCGGAGCATCCCCAAGCTTCGTGTCCATCATACTGTCGAGGAATTCCTTCAGCTCCGGACAAACCTTCACACCAAATTCTGATGCGAGCTTTACCCTTTGTTGCGCTTCGCTGTCTGAGATATTCAGTTGGATGGGCGTATTACCCGGGTAATCTTCCAGGGCCGACTTGATCACCGAAATGAGTTTTTCGTTCACGTTCTCCTGGCTCACTTCCAGTTCCAGACTCTTCACGAATCCCGTATGGGCATGGCTGAGGTGCTGGATATGCAGAATCTCCATGCGCGGTTGTGGTGGATCACCGAATCCTTTTTTGATCACTCCGCGCACGTTCAGAAAATAATCTTTGTCGATCAGCGCCTTGAACTTGATATAGTCCTTGCTAAATAGCCTGAATTCATACGAACCACTGTAGTCTTCGAGGGTGAAGCGGCACCAGGGCTCACCTTTCTTGGTTAGCAGGTCGAGCTTGTTGGTCACGATGCCGACGGCGCTGAATTCGTATCCGATGGTCTCTGCAAAGCCTTCCAGGTCTGCCAGGTCGACGCTGCTGAGCAGTTCGGCTTCGAAGCGGAACATGTCCATCGGATGCTTCGAAATGTATACGCCCACCACATTGCATTCGTGTTTGAGCTCTTCGAGCAGGCTGTATTTCTCTACGGCCGGCATGCGGGGTTCCTGTGAATTGAAGGTATTGTCGCCGCCGAACAGCGAGGTTTGTCCGCTGAGCTTTTCCTGCTGCAGGCGCAGGCCGTATTCCACCGCCATTTCGATACCGGTCTTGCCTTTGGTATCGGCTTCGAGGTATTGGCGGCGGTGGTAACGGCTGTCGAAATCAAAACAGCCGCCCATGGCCATGGCTTCGAGTGTTTTCTTGTTCACCGAGCGCAGGTTGATGCGGCTGGTGAGGTCGAAAATATTGAGATAGGCGCCGTTCTTCTGCCGTTCTTCAATGATTTCCTCCAGCGCTGCCTCACCCACACCTTTGATGGCGCCAAGCCCGAAGCGAACCTGTCCCTTGTCGTTTACGGAGAACTCAATCTGACTTTCATTCAGATCCGGCCCGAGCACATTGAGCCCCATGCGGCGGCATTCATCCATAAAGAAGCTGACCTTCTTGATATCGCCCATGTTGTTCGCGAGCACGGCTGCCATGTATTCAGCCGGGTAATTCGCCTTGAGATAGGCCGTTTGGAAAGCAACCACGGAATAGCAGGTAGAATGCGATTTGTTGAAGGCGTAGGAAGCAAATTCTTCCCAGTCGCTCCAGATCTTCTCGCAAATCTTCCGGTCGTGGCCGTTTTTCTCGCAACCGTCAAGGAACTCAGGCTTGAGCGCATCGATGATTTCCTTTTTCTTCTTACCCATGGCCTTGCGGAGCTCATCGGCTTTTCCCTTGGAGAAACCGGCCAGGCGCTGGCTGAGCAGCATCACCTGTTCCTGATAGACCGTGATGCCATACGTTTCGCGCAGCAGCTCCTCCTGGATGGGCAGATCGTATTGGATGGGCGATTGCCCGAGTTTACGCTTAATAAATTCGGGGATATACTTCAACGGCCCCGGCCGGTACAGGGCATTCATGGCAATCAGGTCGCCGAACTGCGATGGCTTCAGGTCTTTGAGGTATTTCTGCATCCCGGCGCTTTCGAACTGGAAAGTGCCATTGGTTTCACCACGCTGGTATAGCTCGTAGGTCTTGGCATCGTCGAGCGGTATCTCGTCCGGATCGATGAGGATGCCATGCCGCTTTTCAATGATGCGGATCGCGTCTTTGATGATAGACAAGGTGCGCAGCCCGAGAAAGTCCATCTTGAGCAAGCCGGCTTTCTCGATCAGGTTTACATCGAACTGGGCGAGGTAATAGGGCGATTCCTTCGAGGTGGCGCAGGGGATATAATTCGTCAGGTCGTCTGGTGCGATAATTACACCGCAGGCATGCACGCCGGTTGAGCGCACGGAGCCTTCCAGCTGTTCTGCTGTTTTGAGCGTCTCGGCGACGAGGTCGTTCCCCTGGCGCAACTCCTTCAGCAGTTTTACGTTGTGCAGCTCTTCCGGCTTGATGTTCTCGTGTTTGGATTCAATTTCCTTCAGGTCTTTGTTGAAAATCTCATCCAGGTTGAGGTTGTTCGGCACCATCTTGCTGAGGCGGTCGGTCTCTTTCGGCGTGAGTTGCAATACGCGCCCCACATCGCGGATGGAGCTCTTGGCGGCCATGGTTCCATAGGTGACGATCTGTGCAATCTGACGCTGACCGTATTTATCGGCCACATAGCGCAATACCCGGTCGCGGCCCTGGTCGTCGAAGTCGATATCAATATCAGGCATGCTCACGCGTTCCGGATTCAGGAAGCGTTCGAACAGCAGGTCGTACTTCACCGGGTCGACATTCGTGATGCCGAGGCAATACGCCACCACCGAACCGGCTGCCGAACCACGGCCCGGACCAACCCAGACGCCCATTTCGCGGGCGGCGGTCGTGAAATCCTGCACAATCAGGAAATAGCCTTCGAATTTGTTATCGATGATGGTATTGAGTTCAAATTCAATGCGTTCAGCGGTTTCAGCCGAGATCTCGCCGTATTTCTTTTTGGCGCCTTCCCAGGTGAGGTGCCGCAGGTAATCTGGCTGCGAATTGAAGCCAGGCGGCAGCGTAAACGACGGCATCAGCAGATCGCTCTTCAGATTCGGCGTGTCAATGCGGTCGAGCACCAGCATGGTGTTGTCGATCGCTTCCGGCAAGTCGTGGAAGAGTTCAGACATCTCCTGGGTGCTCTTGAAATAGAATTGGTCGTTGGCGAAACCGAAGCGAAACCCTTTTCCGTCGCCCACCGGCGTGGCTTTGTATTCGCCGGTGTTGATGCACAACAAGGTATCGTGGGCCTGCCAGTCGTCGCGCTCCACATAATGTGAATCGTTCGTCGCGATGATCGGGATATTGTACTTCTTACCCCAGCCGATAAGAACCTGGTTGACATCTTCCTGGCTCATGCCCGTTCCGTCGATGTTCTGGAGGTTGTGCCGCTGCAATTCAATAAAATAGTCGTCGCCAAAAATTTCACGCCATTCCAGGAAGAGCTTTTCGGCTTCCTCAATGCCTTTGTGGAGGATGGCCTGCGGTACTTCGGCCCCTATGCAACAGGTGGTAGCCACCAAACCGCCGCTGTACTTACGGATCAGCTTCTTGTCGATCCGCGGGTATTTCTGATAGAAGCCGTCGATATAGCCCAGCGAACACAATTTGCTGAGGTTGCGGTAACCTTCTGCGTTTTTGGCGAGGATGAGCTGGTGATGGCGGTGGTCGCGGGTTCCGCCGAGAAATTCGCGGCGCGTCATCTCTTCCACTACATAGAATTCACAACCCAGCACCGGCTGGATACCTACCTTTTTGGCTGCTTCGTAAAACTCGAAGGCACCGAACATGTTGCCGTGATCGGTCAATGCCATGGCTTTCATGCCATCGGCTTTGGCTTTCTTTACCATGTCGTCGATCGTGGCCTGACCGTCGAGGAGGGAATACTGAGAATGTACGTGTAAATGGCAGAATTCAGGCATAAGGCGTGTCGTAAAATGAACTCCCGAAAATAGGTTGAAGGGAGGCGAAAGCAGACGAATGTGGAAAGAGTGTGGGTGTTTAAACGGTTACGAAAAAAGCAATGCGCTGTGCATCCTGAGATGGACATTCTTTCACTTTGAAGCGCCTATTTTTGAAGTCAGAACCTTATGGCACAAAACCCCGCTTTCCAGGAAGCCATCGCAAACGGCTACACCTTTAAAGGACAATGCATCGACCTCGGAGCCGCCATGCTCGAGGGCGAAGTTTATACCGGAACCCTGGTAAAAGCCCCGCTGAAAACCTTCAACCGGCACGGACTGATAGCGGGCGCAACCGGTACGGGTAAAACCAAGTCGCTGCAGATGATAGCCGAGCAGCTTTCTCAAAACGGTGTACCTGTGCTGCTTATGGATATCAAAGGCGACCTGAGCGGTATCGCTCGGCCCGGGGAAAGCAATCCGAGAATCGAGGAACGCGCCGCCAAGACCGGCATTCCCTGGACACCGCTTGAAAACCCTTGCGAGCTGCTGAGTATTTCTGAAGAACCTGGAACGCGGATGCGGGCGACGGTTTCCGAGTTCGGCCCGACCTTGCTGGCCAAAGTGCTTGAAGTGAACGATACCCAGGCCGGTGCGCTGAGCCTGGTGTTTAAGTATGCAGACGACAATAACCTGCCGCTGCTCGACCTGAAAGACCTGCGCAAAACGCTGCAGTATATCTCGGGCGATGGCAAGAAAGAGGTTGAAAACCATTACGGATTGGTGGCTACTGCTTCCGTAGGCGCTATCCTGCGGAATATGATCGCCATCGAAGAACAAGGCGCAGGCCGTTTCTTTGGCGAACCCAGCTTTGATGTGGAAGACCTGATGCGGCTGGATGACAAAGGCCGCGGCATGGTGAACATCATCCGACTCACCGATGTGCAGAGCAAACCGCGCCTGTTTTCCACCTTCATGTTGTGCCTGCTCGCTGAAGTGTACGAGAAGCTGCCTGAAATCGGCGATCCCGACGCACCCGAGCTGGTGATCTTCGTCGACGAAGCCCACCTCATCTTCCGCGAAGCGACCAAAGCCCTGCTCGACCAGCTGGAGACGGTGATCAAGCTGATCCGTTCCAAAGGCGTGGGCGTCATCTTCATCACCCAGAATCCGGCCGATATCCCCAACGCCGTGTTGTCGCAATTGGGGATGAAAGTGCAGCATGCCCTGCGTGCCTTCACCGCCAAAGACCGCAAGGATATCAAAGCGGCAGCTGAAAACTATCCGCTCAGCGATTTTTACAAGACCGATTCCCTGCTGACAGAACTCGGGATAGGTGAAGCATTGGTAACCGTGCTGAACGAAAAAGGCATTCCTTCGCCCCTGGTGCATTGCATGATGGCGGCGCCGGGATCGAGGATGGATGTGCTGACACCGGCAGAAATCAATGCCGTGATGGAGCAAAGCCAGATTGCTGCTAAATACAACCGCGAAATCGATCCCGACAGCGCCTACGAAATGCTGACAGCGAAAATGGAAACAGTACGCCGACAGGCTGAGGAAGTATCACGCGAGCAGGAAGAACAAGCGGCCGAAGAAGCCGAGCGCAAGCGAACTGCCAGCGGCCGGCCGCGCAATGAAAAGTCAACACTCGAAAAAGTGGCCAACAGCTCCGTTGGCAGAACCATTGTGCGCGAGCTGACACGCGGCCTCCTGGGCGTGTTGGGCATCAAGAGCACCACAAGGCGCCGGAAGAGTTTGTTTTAATCCTGCCGATAAAGCGCGAGTGTTTTACGCGCATCTTCGGCAATTTCACCTGCGAGCCGTTCCGGTTTCAATACCTGCACGCCATGCCCGTAGCTGCGGATGAGCATGCGCAATTCATAGGAAGAAGGGAAGATGTTCAAGCTGATTCGCAAGCCGTCATTGTCGTTCTGTAAAATGCGCTGGCTATGGTGCAGCGGGTTGCTTAACACATACGGCGCGTCGTCAGGATCAAATAACAATTCAACCTCTTCTGGTATTTCATCCTGATACACCGTAATGCCCAGGGCGTATTGAAAGAAAGCTTCTGAATCAAAATGTTCGTCATAATACGATGAAAGCCTTCGTGCATTGGGCATGCGATCCAAGCCATAGATCCGGAGTTCGTTCACCTGTACATTGCGTGCCACCAGGTACCAACGGTTGCGGTATTCCTTCAAAAGGAAGGGGTTAACAATCACATTATAAGGTGTTTCAACCCCGAAGCGCTGATAGCTGATTTCGAGTTGTTGTTGTTGGGTGATGGCATCGAGCAGGGTGGCAAAAAGCTGCTTGTCGGGCCAAAGCGCCGGCACTTCCATCTGGACGATGCGGTTGTTGAGCCATTTTCCGGTTCGCATACCGAATTGCATCATGCGCTCCAATTGTTCTATCGGTTGCCGCAATTCACTCAGATAGGGCAGACCTTGAAACTCAGAAAGGATGTTTACCCCGAGCTTTAGTTTCTCAAGGTCATCCGCAGAAATGCGCAGTCCGTTCAGCGTATAATCCGGATCGGTATAATAATAGCCCTTGTGTGTCGGATGGTAGGCGATCGGAGCCAGATAACCCAGATCTGTATTGTTACGCATGTTTTGAAGGTCTTCCTCCAGTGTTCGATTGGCTACTTCTATCCCGAGTTTTTCCCGGAACAGCAGTATCAATTCTTTTTTATTGGGGAAGGTTTTCTGCCGGTTGCGCAGGGCTTCGTCGATGATGCGGTAGCGGCTGAGGGCGTCTTTATTTACAGGCATACAGAGAAAAAGGGCTATTGTTGAAATTGGCCCCGGTTCGCTGCTTATTCACTGCTCCCGTAGCCGATTTTTTCGCTTACAATATACAACGGACGACGCTTGATTTCGCTGTAGATGCGTCCAATATATTCACCAATAATGCCCAAAACCAGCAAGGTGATACCACCGATGAAGAGAATCGCGATCATCAGGAATGTCCAGCCTTGAACGGTGGCCTCGGTGAACAGTTTAGCGTAAAGCGTGTAGAGGATACCTGCAAATGCGAGGATGGAGGTAAGAAAACCGATGATGGTGGCCAGGCGCAGCGGTACATTGCTGAAGCCGAGGATGGCGTCGGTCGCAAGGCGCAGCATTTTCTTGAGCGGATACTTGGTTACGCCGGCGAAGCGCGGCTCGCGGTCATATTCCAGTGCCAATTGCCGGAACCCGACCCAGGCTACCATGCCGCGCACGAAACGGTGTTGCTCGCGCATACCGAGGAAAGCGTCGAGGGCGCGGCGATCCATCAGGCGGAAATCGCCTGTATCCAACGGGATATCCACATCGGCAAGGCGGTTGATGAAGCGGTAGAAATACTTGGCGCTGAGCAGTTTGAACGCACTCTCGCCTTCGCGGACACGGCGCTTGCCATAGACCACTTCGGCGCCTTCTTCCCAGGCCTTGACCATTTCCACTATCACCTCCGGCGGATCCTGCAAATCGGCATCGATCACTACTGCCGCATCGCCCTTACAATTGTCGAGGCCGGCTGTGATGGCGATCTGGTGACCAAAGTTGCGGCTGAAAGAGAGTACCTTTACCTGCGGATTTTTGGCTGCAATCTCCCGCAACAATTGCAAGGTGCGGTCACGGCTGCCGTCGTTCACAAAGATGAGTTCGTGGCGGTAAGCGCTGAGGCCTTGCAATACCTTGTGCAGGCGTTCGTACGACGCCAGCATCACTTCCTCTTCGTTGTAACAAGGAACAACAACCGATAACAGCTTCATTGCGGGCGCAATTTACAACCCGGGCCGCGCTTTGACAGGATGGCTTTGGCAGGAGAAGGAAGCGCGTCTTTCGAATGGCTTTCCACCCGGTGATTTCCCGCAAAGTCAGACATTATCTGCCAATTCGCGTGTGTAGCCGGTAAAAATTCCTGTAATCCTGAGGGGTTTCGTTTGGCCGCTTGGCCGGGGTTTCGGATTTTTGGCCCCAATGAAGTATGCTGTTTTATCCCTGCTCGCGCTGAGCGGAGCCTTCCACCTGCAGGCCCAACGCAATGCGCCTGCCCCTGCACCCGCTGCACCGGCGCGGGTCGATTCACTTTCTCCTTCCGCCTGGTCGGCCCTGCGCTTCCGCATGATTGGCCCGGCCGTGAACTCGGGCCGCATCATCGACCTGGCCATCAACCCGCGCGATAAAAGCGAATGGTATGTGGCGGCAGCCTGCGGCGGAGTCTGGAAAACCAATAACGCCGGCGTCACCTTTACGCCCATCTTCGACAACCACCGCGTGTATTCTGTGGGTTGTGTGACGCTCGACCCTTCCAATCCGGCTACCGTCTGGGTTGGCAGCGGCGAAAACAACAACCAGCGCAGCGTGGGATATGGCAACGGTATCTACCGCAGCGACGACGGCGGTAAAACCTTCGCCCACATGGGCCTGAAGAAATCGGAACACATCGGCATGATCGCCGTTGATCCGCGCCACAGCAATGTGGTGTATGCAGCCGCTTACGGCCCGCTTTGGAACGAAGGCGGCGAACGCGGGCTCTACAAAACCACCGACGGCGGCAAGACCTGGAACCTCGTGCACAAAGTGAGTGAACATACCGGCTGCAACGAAGTACACCTCGACCCGCGCAATCCGGATATCGTATATGCCGCCTTCCACCAGCGGAGGCGCCATGAATGGACCTATATCTCCGGCGGACCGGAAAGTGCGGTATTCCGCAGTACGGATGGCGGGCAGACCTGGAAGAAACTCGGTGGCGGCCTTCCCGGCGGCGACCTCGGTCGCATTGCCCTGGCTCTTGCTCCTTCGAATCCGGATATCATGTATGCCATGGTCGAAGCCACTGAGAATGCAGGAGTGTACCGCAGTGAAAACCGCGGCGCCAGCTGGACCAAGGTGAACAGCTTTTCTACAGCCGGTAACTACTACCAGGAATTGTATGTGGACCCCAAGAATCCTGACCGCGTATTCTTCATGGACACGTACCTCAAGATTAGCCACGACGGCGGCAAAACCATTGTCAATGCAGGCGAACGCAGTAAACACGTTGATAACCACACCATCTGGATTGATCCCGACGATACCCGCCATGTGCTCGTGGGCTGTGACGGAGGTCTTTACGAAAGCTGGGACCGCTGCGCAACCTGGGATTTCAAGCAGAACCTTCCCCTGACCCAGTTCTACCGCGTGAGCGTAGACAATGCCAAACCTTTTTACAATATCTACGGCGGTACACAGGACAATAATACCCTCGGTGGCCCGGCCCGCACACTCAGCGCCAACGGCATCGTGAACAGCGATTGGTTCGTGACCGTCGGCGGTGACGGATTCAAATCGCAGGTTGATCCGAACGACCCGAATACCGTCTATTCGCAATGGCAATACGGCGGACTCATTCGCTACGACCGCCGCAGTGGCGAAGTGACCGATATCAAGCCCATCGAAGCGCCCGGTGAGCCTGCCCTCCGCTGGAACTGGGATGCGCCCCTGGAAATCAGCCGCCACTATCCGGCGCGGCTGTATTTCGCAGCCAACCGCATCTACCGCACCGACGACCGCGGCCAGAGCTGGCGCCTGATCAGTCCCGACCTCAGCCGCGGCATCGACCGCAATAAACTCCCCGTCATGGGCAAGGTTTGGAGCATGGACGCCGTGGCCAAGAACCAAAGCACCAGCGTCTATGGCAATATTGTTTCGTTTGCAGAATCGCCCCTCGATGAGAATATGTTGTTCGCCGGCACCGACGACGGACTTGTACACCTCACCACCGACGGAGGCCAAAGCTGGAAGAAACTCAACGGCTTCACCGGAGTTCCGGATATGGCGTATGTGAGCTGCATCACCGCTTCGCGCTACGATGTGAACGTGGTGTATGTCACTTTCCAGCACCACCGGAGCGGCGATTTCAAGCCTTATGTTTACGTGAGCCGCGACAAAGGCCAGACCTGGACATCGATCCGTGCCAACCTGCCCGAAGAAGGCATGGTATGGACCCTGAAGGAAGACCATGTGCAGCGCAATCTTCTCTTTGTGGGAACCGAATTCGGTTGCTGGTTCACCGCTGACGGAGGCCGCCGCTGGAACCAATTGAAGAACGGATTGCCGCCCGCAGCCATCAAGGATATCGCCATCCAGGAGCGCGAGAACGACCTCGTGCTGGCCACTTTCGGTCGCGGTTTTGCCGTGCTCGACGACTACAGTATGCTGCGCAACCTCAGCAGCGAGAACCTGAAGAAACCGGCCCATATCTATCCCGTGCGCGATGCCTTAATGTATGTTCCTTCTTATCCCTTGGGAGATGACGGTAAAGCCAACCAGGGCGAGAACTTCTTCACAGCTAACAATCCTCCGATCGGTGCAGTGATTGCTTACCATTTGCGCGACGACAACAAGACCATAAAGGAGCAGCGCAAGGAGAGGGAAGCCGCGCTCATCAAGGCCGGTAAGCCGGTGTATTATCCAAGTGCAGACAGCATCCGCATGGAAGACCGCGAAGAAGCACCGCAACTGGTTTTTGTAATCCGCAACGAAGCCCGAGACCTGGTGCGCATGTTGCAGGCACCTGCCAAGAGCGGCAGCAACCGCATTGTTTGGAATTTCCGCATGCCGGTTGTGAATCCGGTTTCGCTCAGCGACGGCCGCAACAGCGATGATCCGGTAGGCCCGGGCACGGCCATGGTGCCTCCCGGTCGCTATACCGTTGAAATGTACGTGATGCAGCATGGCAACATGGTCAAACTGAGCGACACCGTAGGCTTCAATTGCGTGCACCTCAACCATGCCACTTTCACGGCCGAGGATAAAGCGGCTGTTTTCGCCTATGCCCGCAAAGCCACTGAAATGCAACGCGCAGCTATGGCCGGTGCATCGTATTTCAACAGCATGGGCGAAAGGGTGAAACTGCTCCGCAAGGCAGCCCTGGAAAGCAATATGGACTTGTCTGCCGTGGCTACCGAGCTGCAACAAATTCAGCAAACCATGCACCAGCTGGAAATGGAACTCAACGGCGATGGCAGCCTG
>JBKDBI010000427.1:0-3094 GCA_046314695.1 Bacteroidota bacterium
CCGGGAAAATGTGCCTTGCCGCTGAGTATTCCGAGTCGGTTTACGACCCGGTGCGCAGGAACCGGCGGCACGACACCGTGGCAGGCATTCATGGCCCAGCCTACCATGCGGCTGCTGCCCGCAGTGCCCAGATAGCGGGCGATGGCACCGTAGGAACTCACCCTTCCGTGCGGTATCAGCCGCACCACTTCGTACACCTGTTCGAAAAAAGACAGCTCGTTTACACGCGACGCCATAGGTTTGGAACAAATTTTGTGAAATTTGACAGCAATATACGCCAAACAACACCCATGAAACGTCTTATATCCGCCTTCACCTTACTCCTGAGCCTGGCATCCGCACTGCAGGCGCAGTACAGCTCCGTCGGTGGCTGGGAAAACGTAGCCCGCAACCCGGTCGGCGTGTATCCCAAGCTGAGCAACAAGCCAACGTGGGACGGCCGCGACCCCGGTACCTACCGCATCGAATTCCGCTTCAAAGGCATGCAGCCCGGCACCGTTTACCTGGCCGATCACTTTGCCGATGCCAAGTACCTCCGCGATACCGCCGATGCCGTGAACGGTGTGGCCGTATTTACCGGAACCAAGAAACTCCAGCGCGGTATGTACCTCTTCGTCTTCAACGGCCGCTCCGAAATGTTCGAGCTGGTGATCGACGAAGACCAGGATTTTACCGTAATCGGCGATACGAGCTGGAACGGCGACTACTACGCCAAGATGAAGTTCGTGGGCCACGAAGCCAATACCGCTTTCGTGGAATACCAGAAACAGCGCCGCGTATATGCCGAGAAGCGCTATTACCTCATTCAGGACCTGAAGCCGCTGAAAGACACCTTGTCCAAATTTCCTGAAAAACCCACCAAGGCTGAGAAAGCTGTGAAAGACGGGTTTGAAAAAACGATGAAGGAAAAGGAAGCAGAATTGCGCGAAGTGGAAATTGCGAACAACGCCCTCGACAGCACCTATATCGCCCGCTATCCTAAGCATTACCTGTCTAAATTTCTCAAGGCGGTTCAGGATGTGGAGATGCCGAAGAAGCTTCCCTTCGCTGCCAACGGAAAACCCGACAGCGCCTGGGGAGCGCGTTGGTACCTGGAGCATTTTTGGGACAATGTGGATCTCTGCGAAGAAGGCCTGATCCGTTCGCCCTTTAATATCCTCAAGAAGCGCATCGACGAGTATTTCGACAACCTGGTGCATCCGGATCCGGATTCCATCACCAAGGCAGCCGATAAGCTGATTGCCCGTGCCACCTGTTCGCGCGAGAACGAGAAATACATCATCTGGTACATCACCAACAAGTTTGAAACCAGCAAGCTCATGTGCATCGAAGACGGCGTGTTTGTGCACATGGCCAAGAACTACTATTGCACAGGCCGCGCCTGGTGGTGCGATTCAGCTACCGTGCAGAAAATATGCGAAAGCGCCGACCGTATGTCGCATACCCTCTGCCAGCGTGTTCCGCCCGATCTGCAGCTGATCGATGCCGAAGGCAAGCCCCAGCGCCTCTTTACCAAAGAAGCACCCTATACATTCGTTGTATTCTGGGATCCCACCTGCGGCCATTGCCTGAAAGTGGTACCCGAGATGTACAATATCTACAACCGCAACAAAGACAAGGGATGGCGCGTGTATTCAATCTCTGCCCGCGATAAGGAAAAAGAGTGGAAGGAATACATGGCCAAGCACCCTGAGCTGAACGAATGGACCAATGTGTGCAAGGTGGAGGAAAACACCATCTGGCACCTGAACCTCTACAACTACAACAACATCAGCAATCCAACCATTTTCATTCTCGACAAAGACCGCAAGGTGATTGCGAAGAAGATTGATGTGGAGAAGATCGAAGAATTCCTCAAGCACTACGAAGAAATCAAGGCGAAGCGCAGCAAATCTTAAGCTGAGCAGTTCATGTCATAAGAGAGGGCGTTGCAGCTATGCGACGCCCTTTTTTTTGTTTGGTGCAGTGCTTTAAAAGCTGGAATGCCGGCGCCTTCCTGATCTTTTCCGTCGCGTCAGGGCAGGTTCCATCCTTTCTTCTTCATATCCCGGTAGAGTGTGCCGCCGAAGAAGCTGATGCCGTAAGTGTACACGGGGCCGTTGAAGGAACTGCCCTTGAGGGTGGAAATGCGGAAGCCCAGGCCTGCCGAGAGGCCGATATAGCGGGTGAGCTTGTAGATGGCGGTGAACTGCATCTCGAGCGGAATGAAGAAGGGCCGTTTGCGCTGTTCGGAGACGCCGTTTCGGAAGCGTTCGCGGTAAGCGATGCCGATACCCGCCTGCACGGGTAAAGCCAGCTCCCAGCGATCGTCTTCGTAGAGGCGCCAGTCGACAGTCTGGCCCCAGTAGCTGAAGTTGAGCCTGCTGCTAACGGTGTCGCCGGGCAAGGTATAGCCCTGTCCGGGAACAGATTTGCCAAGGGAATAGATTCCGGTGTAGAGCCGCACAGTGCCGCAGTCCATCCCGATGCGGAAGCCCATTACCCGGGCCGGTGAGCCGGCAATGAAGGAGTTGCGGCCGTCGAGACCGATGGCGAAGCTGCCTCCGTTTTGCAATGCCGTGCGGATGCTGTCGATCGGATTCACCTGTGCTGCCGTTTTCCCCATTGCCAAGCCGGCTGCCAGCAAGGTGAGCAGCATCTTATTGCGGGTATGGATGGGGAAAGGCAGGACCTGCATGATAGGGTTAACGCAGAAAAGGCAAGTTTTGGTTTTCAGAAAGCATGGCCGGGCCGGTCGAAACATTCCATGAGCAAGAGGCAACCGCTCTCGTAAGTGATCTGTACAAAGCCCTCGGCCAGCACGTGGTTGCTGCTGCCGGTGCGCGCAGGTTGTTCCAGGCTTTCATCTTGTAAGGGGTAGGCCAGGTTTTCGGTGCGGATGCCTTGGGCAGCCGGCACGGGCAGGAGCGAAACGGGAAAACCGGCAGGATACCATTTCTTGAAGGAATGGCGCAAGGGGAAAACACGGGAATGGTCGTCCCACAAAACCATGTCGATTTGACCAGCGAAGCGGGCCAGGGTGATGAGGTTGTTGAACGTATGATCGGCACGGCGGCCGGTCGCCCAGACGATATTGCAGGCGTGGTGGTTTTTC
>JBKDBI010000428.1:0-3513 GCA_046314695.1 Bacteroidota bacterium
GCCTTATAAATGCCGCCCTTGTGATTCTGCCCGCTGTCGGCGTAAGAGATGATCGCGTCAACTTTTGGCTTGACTTTTCTCAACGCGCGAATCGCAAGTCGCACAAACGCCGAGACTTGTGTAACGTGGTCCTTCATTGCCACGCGCACGAGTTCCCATGCAACTTTGACGTTGAGGGCCTTCGCGTACCCCCCAGTTGCTCCTGTGCCAAAGGCAATGATGCCTACACGCTTGCCGAACTCGATGCACTCAAAGACAATCGCATTCATCGGGAGAGTTCCCGAGTAATGAAAGTTCTTGCACCACCACGATGCGACTCTGACATCGACACGCTCGACGTAGTAATCGAACTTGCCGCGAGATCCGAGCAGCGACATCGATTGCTTTGTCTCGCCAATACGAGACACAACGTTTAGAAGCCGCTCGGGTTTTCTGGACATCGGGCGACTTTGTTCCATAAAAGCGGATGGACAGGGATCGAACCTTCCTCCCTCACTTGGTAAGTGAGTGCATCGCCGTTGATGCTTCATCCGCACATTGGTTACTGACTGCGAATCGATTAACGAGAAATCAGTCTTTCGACCGACGCATGAGTGAGTCGCAGATTCCGACGATGGCCGATGCGTCATCCTCAAACTCATTTCCGTCAGCGACCCATGCCGCGATCGCCGCCTTGATCTTGCCGTATTGCTCCGCCGTGAAGTCAACGCGCGTAGCCTCGGCGATCTTCGATTGTTTGTCAGGAGCAGAGATGGTCGGATCGACGGGAGCGAGAGTCGCCGGATCATCGCCCGGCACGTCGAGCATCTTCGCAAGTTCCTCCGACGACCAGCCGAGCCCGAGGCGATCGTCGGGGTCAATGGATTGCATGGCAACCTTCAACGCTTCGTCATCGAACTCGGAGAGGTCCGCAAGTCGGTTGTCGGCGATTGCGAATCGCTTGAGATCGTGCTTGGCCGGGTCTACCTTGATCGCCGCAATGTGCGTCCAACCGTTCTTCGCTGCGGCAGCAAACGTCGCATTGCCAGCAGCCACAACTCCGGTCTTGGCATTGACAACGATCGGCTTGAGTTGACCAATGCTCGCGAGCGACGCGGACAACTCGGCAATCTGAAACTCCGAGTGCAGTCGCGCGTTGTCGGGATCGAGTTGCAAGTCGCCGACAGGAACGAGCATTGATTTCAAGCCGTCTGCGACTTTGCACACGACATCGGGATCGTTCTTCGGTTGCTCGGGCGGCCTGCGTGTAGGCTTGACGGGCGGGCGAGGCTTCGGCAATGGCGTGCTCAATGAATTACTCCGCTTGATTTCGTGGCGAAATTGATGCGACTGCAAACGATCATAGCACTATTGCGGATCGGGAATCGACTTGAACACTGGGCGAGGCGGCGAAGTTGGAACGAGTTTGATTTTCGCAGCGTCGAGTTGAGCACTGGTATTTCGCATTGACACTTCGGCACGATTGAGCGTCTTGTTGGCTTGCTTGATCGGGGGGGGTTCGTGCTGCTGCGTTGCTCGGCTCGGAACTTCGGGGATTGCTTTGACTTCTTCGCGTCGCTTGTCAGCGCCCGTAATTCGCATGAGGTGCCCGAGATCAACCGCACACTCGGTCAGTGACTTGAGCGTGCGAGCGATGTTGGCCCCTTCCGTCGTTGTCAGTTCCGTATTTGGAATGGCCTGCCCGTCATGCACACGCTCCGAAATCGCCGCTGTCCATTGGGACATCACTTGCGCCGACTGCGTAAGCCTTTTGACGAGCGTTACGAATGCTTCATTGCCGACCTTTGGATTCGTTTCGGTGGCGTAGAGGTAATTGACTTTGCGAGCGGTCGAAATGCCGCCGTCGATAATCGCGGCCTGCTTCGCGACGGTACGCAAACCGCCAGCCTCGTATGCGGTCCAGAACGGGATATGGAAATGCCAGCAGAAGTCTTTGAGCGAAAACGTCGGCCACATATTCCATTGTCTGCGAATCTCTGGCCAGTTGTAGACCATGCCCTTTGGCGAAACTTGAGCGAACCCCCAAAGCACGCACCGGCGAGTGCCCGGAAACGGCAAATCGTTTTCGAGCGGGTTGTGCGTCGGATATGTAGCCGTTTCGATGCCGATGGGCTTCTTTGATTCGCCAGCGGTATTGAACTTGCGACGCTTCGGCATTACGCGCACTCCGAGATGATTTTCTTCGCGCGACGATGAGCGTCGCTGCCGGACTTGCTCATCGTAGTAGCAATGCTATCCAGCAGCGTAACGGGCGAATCGCCGCCGATCGTTTGCTCGCGAATCTGCCTGACGATTTCGTTGATTTCCATTTCGTCGAGCGGAGCGGCCTGCTCTTTCTCTTCTGCGAACGCGAGCGACGACTCAGTTCTCGGCAACGCAATGCGAGACACGCGACACTTTTCGCCGATGATGCACAGTCGCGTCATCGTGGGCGAGTGATGATCCTCGCCTTTACCGACGATGATCGAAGTTCCGACTTGCAAAAACAGCCCGCGACCAGCGCCAAACTTGTCGGCGTAATCGACTTTGCCCGAGCCGGTCTGATCGTGCAAGTGCCCATTGCAAACGACCGACGATCGAGCGAGCATCCCGCCGTGAGAAGCGACTACGAGTTCGTGTGCTTCAGTCGTTGCGATGTAAGCATCGGCATGTGACAATCCTACAACGAACGTCGCCACACCGTGCTTCATGCACGCCGCCGCCGAACGCTCCATTGCAGATACCGCCATACCGTGCGAAGTCTTGTATCCAGCGCCGATAATGCCGACAGCCGTATTGCCAACTTTGATACGCGCTGGATCAAGTTCAGCGTCTCGAACGAGTCCCGATTGCAGCAGCACGCCGAACGCCTGAGACAATCGCGATGTCGAAGGGTCGCCAGCGAACTGGTCGTGATTGCCGTCGATGCCGAGGATAGGGCCGGTCATCTTGACAATCGGACGAAGCAGTTGCATAAGTGCAATGGCTTCCGCACACGACGCGCCCTTGCGATGGAACCAATCTCCGACGCAGCACACGATCGGGTATTGCCCGCTCGCAGCGTGCTCTTTGGAGACTTGTTCGGCCACGAACTTGAGCACCGATACAAGGTCTTTGGCGTAAGTATCGTTTCGTCCCGAAGGCGGATTGATCGAGAAGTGCAGATCGCCAAGAACGTAAACAATCACTTCGTCGGCATCGATATTGGCGACGGGAGCGGCTGGTCGATTTCGTGGCGAAATTGATTGCTTACTTGTGGGCATGTTGATTGTCCATCGGGCGACCGCACGTTGGGCACTTGCGCGACATCGCCGCGAGTTGATTGTTCAATTCGGCAATGCGAAGCAACAATTGATCGCTCCGCGACTCGGCATCTTCTGGAATCGCGGTAAGCGATAACAAAAACGATTCGACTGCTTCATGCTTCGATTTCGCTGCCTTGATTTTATCGAGCAGCGATTTGATATCGGCAATCGACTTTGACAACTCATCATGCCGCCGACTCATGCTTTCGATGTCGATGCTGCTATCGAA
>JBKDBI010000429.1:0-7006 GCA_046314695.1 Bacteroidota bacterium
GCTTCAGCCTGGTGCTGCGCCTCGGCTCCGCGCAGCGCCGCGATCCTGAGCAGATCCGTCTGTTGCCCATACCATCGGGCAGCGGATACATTCCCCTGGAACAACTGGCAGATATCGAAGTGAGCGAAGGGCCGAACCAAATCCAGCGGGAGGAAGGACGGCGGCGCATCATCGTTGGCTTCAACGTGCGCGGCCGCGATGTGCAAGGTGTTGTGGAAGAATTGCGCGGCAAAATTGCCGGAAAGCTCCCCATGCCAGCCGGCTATTACGTGCGCTACGGCGGCACCTTCGAAAACCTGCAACAGGCAAGCCAACGCCTGATGATTGCCGTTCCCATCGCCCTGGCCCTCATCTTCGTTTTGCTCTATTTCGCATTTCATTCCCTCGCACAGGGATTGCTCATCTTCACCGCCATTCCGCTTTCGGCTACCGGCGGTATTTACCTCTTGTACCTGCGCGACCTGCCTTTCAGCATCAGTGCCGGTGTGGGTTTCATCGCGCTTTTCGGTGTGGCAGTGCTCAATGGCATCGTGCTCCTGGCCGAATTCAACCGCATGCGTGCCGCTGGCATTGAAAACACCGCGCGCATCGTTGTCAGCGGAACGGGCTCCAGGCTGCGCCCGGTGCTCATGACGGCCGCCGTGGCTTCGCTCGGCTTCTTGCCCATGGCGCTGAGCAATGGCGCCGGCGCGGAAGTGCAGCGGCCCCTGGCAACGGTTGTGATCGGCGGCCTGCTGCTCGCTACCTTCCTTACGCTCTTCCTCTTGCCAACATTGTACCTGCTGTTCTTCCGCACCAAATCGGATTCCGTGAGCCTGAATAAGGCCTCCATTGCAGCCATCATCTTGCTTTGTTTTGGCGGAACTGCTGTTGCCCAGACGCCCATCGGTATTGATGCAGCCACCGATTCCATGCGCAAGCACAACCTGGTATTGATCGAACAGCGCCTGGCTTCAGAACAAAGCACCCTTGCGCTGGGCAAATCCTATGCGCTGAGTCCGTTTGAGTTTTCGGCTGAAGCGGGTCAGCTTAATAGTGTTTACCGCGATTACCGCCTCAACTTCAACCAACGCCTGGCGTCTCCCTGGATGTACAAAGCGCGGAAAGACCTGCTCGCCGAATGGCAACAAGGTAATCTCAGGCAAATGGCAGCTCTTGAAGCCAGCCTGCGCCTCGAATTGCAGCAATTGTTTTATGAAATCCGGGTGCAGCGCGCCAGGATAGCGCTGTGGGACAGCACGGAGCGCCTGGCAGAACGGGTGCTTGGGCTGGCAAAGAAGCGCTTCGATGCCGGCGAAACCGATGCCCTTGAATACCATGCAGCCATGCAACAGGCGGGTGTTGCAGAGCTGGAAAAGGACGCCCTGCAACAAGATCTGCAGCGTCTGGAAAACCGTTTCCGGTATTTCCTCATGAACCGCACCGCTTACACGCCCGAAGCCGGTGAGGTGCGGCTTGAATTCAAATTCGGCGACACTGCCAATTGGTTACAGGCGCATCCTGCTTATCTGGCCGCTGCGGCTGAAACCGAACGCGCCCGCGCCCTGGCGGCTGTGGAACGCGCGCGCACCCAGCCCGAACTCAGTATCGGATATGCGCGGCAGAGCATCCGCGGCATTGGTGCCGACGACCGTTGGTACAATGGCAACATCGCTTTCTCTTCTGTGCAAGCCGGGCTGTCGATTCCATTGCCCGGTGGCGCGCAGCAAAGTGCCCTCCGCGCAGCACAAACCGGTATCGAACTGGCCGGCAACAGGCAAGAACGCAGCGCGCGGGAATTGCGCCTCCTTGAACAGGAAGCCCTGCAACAACTCGCGCGCAGCCGCAAGGCATTGCAGACCTATCAGGAGAGCATCCTTCCTTCAGCCGCCAAAGCTGCAGCAGCGGCAGAATGGCAATGGCGGCAAGGCAGTATACGTTTCGCTGAATGGTCGATGCTGCAACAGCAGTGGCTGCGCGCAGCCGCTGCAGCTCTCGACCATACGGCCGCAATCAACCAGGCCATCCTGCAATTGCATTACCTCTATTCATCTTCCAACCAATGAAAAACCAAGTAAATCAAACCTATATGCATCGCTCCGGGATCAGGAGCGCGGCCTGCACCGGCATCTTTGCGGCTGTATTCTTCTTCGCCGCATGCCAATCCGCGCCCGACAAGCAACCCCTTGCTGAAGCTGCCCAGTCCGACAGCGTTTGGCGCGTGTTGCTCAATGCCACCCAGTTGGCCAATGCCGGCATCCAAAGCGATACGGCCGGCACGGCGAGCTTACCCTTGCTTCTGCACAGCACCGGAACCCTGGAGAACCTTCCAGGCGACCGGGCCAGTGTTTCGGCGGTATACGGCGGATATGTGGAACAAGTATTGGTATTGCCGGGGCAGGTAGTGCGCAAGGGGCAAGTGCTTGCGGTTTTGTCTGACCCGCAATACGTGCAACTCGGTCAGGATTACCTCGCATCCCGCACGCGTCTGCAGCTCGCAGAGCAGGAACTGCAGCGCCTCAGCCAGCTCCGGCAGCAGGAAGCGGCCAGCCAGCGCGAAGTGGAAGCCCTGCGCGCCCAGGTTGAAAATGAACAGATCAACCGCAATGCGGCAGCGGAGAAACTGCGGCTTGCCGGCCTGGACCCGGCACAGGTCAACGCAGGCAACCTGAGCCGCAAAGTCGGTGTCACGGCGCCTTTGGGCGGCACAGTGACTGCAGTAAATGTGAACCTCGGCAAACGCGTTGCGCCTTCAGATGTTCTATTTGAAATAAGTGGACAAAACGCGCTGCGTGCGGTGCTGCAGGTTTACGAGAAAGATTTGCCGCATCTTGCGCTGAACCAGGCGGTTAGCCTTTGGCAATCCGGCGCAGCCGAACGCAAGTTCAACGGTATGGTAGAAGCCATCGTTCCCGCGATTGGTGCCGAACGCACGGCACAGGTGCGCTGCCGCATCACCGAACCGGTTATGCAGTTGCCTCCGGGCGCCTTTTTGAATGCCAGCATCGAAACCGGCCGCAACGAGGGCAGCGTGTTGCCCGAAGAAGCATTGGTTCGCCATGCAGGGAAGGTTTATGTGTTCCGCGAAGAGCAGCCCGGGCATTACCGCATGCAGGCTGTAACAACGGTTCAGACCGGAGCCGGCCGCGCCGTGCTCGCAGCATTGCCTCCCGGTCGCTACGTGACACGCGGTGCCTATACCCTTTTAATGACTTTTAAAAACAACCAGGAATAACAAGGATCAAGCAACTCATGAATACTGAATTTTGGAACCAACGCTATGCCGAAGCAGCCTACGCTTACGGCACCGATCCATCTGAATGGCTGCGTGAACACCTGCCGGCCGGAGAGGGGCGGAGCATTCTTTTTCCAGCCGAAGGCGAAGGCCGCAACGCCGTTTATGCGGCTACCATCGGGTGGCGCAGTTTTGCATTCGACATCAGCGTGGAAGGCAGGCGCAAAGCCATGGCATTGGCAGACCACCACAAGGTCGACATGGATTACCGCATTGGCAGCCCCGAACTATTGGAGTACAAGGAAGCCTCATTCGATGCCATTGCGCTTATCTACGCCCATTTTCCTGCGGCCGATATGCTGGTCTGCCACAAGCGCATACTCAACTGGCTCAAGCCCGGTGGCATATTGTACTTTGAAGCCTTTGGAAAGAAGCACCCGGAGTACAAGCAAGCCAATCCAGCGGTTGGTGGCCCGGATGACCCGGATATGCTCTTCAATGAAGCAGAATTGCGCAGCCTGCTGCAAGACTTCACCATCCATGAGCTCCGCGAGGGAGAACAGAAGCTCTCCGAGGGCATCTACCACCGCGGAACCGGTTGGGTGCTGCAGGCAGTCGCTGAGAAGCGATAGGCGCTTGCAGGAGGTGACAACGCCGCCTTTCCTGTTCCCTTTTCCGCCTTTCGTCGAACCGTCCTCCATTTCCCGCCGCGCGGCCCCATTTTCGCAACATGCAACTCCTTCTCGAGTTGGAGAACATCTCCAAATCGTACCAGAACAAGCAAGCGCTCAAACCCTTAAGCTTGTCCATTCCGCGCGGCAGCGTGTACGGCTTGCTCGGGCCCAACGGCGCCGGGAAAACAACCCTCATCCGCATCATCACCCATATCACCGGACCCGATACCGGTACCATGCGCTTCAACGGCAAGCCCGGCCATCCGGACGATGTGCGCCGCATGGGGTATATGCCCGAAGAACGCGGTCTGTACAAGAAAATGACCGTATGGGATCAGCTGTTATTCTTCGCCCGGCTCAAGGGACTTTCTGGTGCCGAAGCCGAAAAACGCATCGTGCATTGGCTGCGCAAGCTGGAGATGGTCGACTGGGCAAAGAAGAAAGTAGAGGAGCTATCCAAGGGCATGGCGCAGAAAGTGCAGTTCATCGCCACCGTCATCCACGAACCCGAGTTCCTGATTCTGGATGAACCTTTCAGCGGATTCGACCCGGTGAATGCCGATATCATCAAACAGGAAATCCTGGAACTGCGCGATAAAGGTGTAACCATCCTGTTTTCAACCCATCGCATGGAAAGCGTGGAGGAAATGTGCGACGCCATCTGCCTCATCCATCAATCCGAAAAAGTGCTCGACGGCAGCATCCGCGATATCCGGAAGCAGTTCCGCAGCCGCCGCTACCGCATCGTCACCAAAGACCTTTATCAAACAAATCTTCCCATGATTACCGCCGAACCCGCCGGTCAGAACAACGACGGCCATCCGGCCGCCCATATCAACCTTCCGGAAACCATGAGTTACCGGGAGCTTCTGAACGATATCCTCAACCAGACCGAGCTCATTGCCTTCGAGGAATTTGTTCCTTCGGTACACGATATCTTCGTCATGAAAGTGAAAGGAGAAATGGCATGAATCCGGTTTGGGTGATCCTGCAGCGCGAGTATTTCAGCCGCGTAAAGAAAAAATCCTTCCTTATCATGACCATCCTCGGGCCCATCCTGATTGGCCTGTTTTATGGGGTGATTGGTTTCATCATGACCCGCGATACCAGCGGTGACGATGTCAGTGTTGTTTCGGTGAGAGACGAAGCCGGTATCCTGAACCGTCAGCTCGACAGCATGAAAGGTTACCGTTTCCAGTTCACCGATCTGCCCGCCGACAGTGTGAACAAAGCGATCGGCGATGGGAAGGTAGACGCCTTTTTGTGGATACGCGACCGCGACGGACGCAAGGCCGACAGCATCTCCTTCACGGCGTCTGAAGTACCCGGTCCGGCGCAGAAAAAAGACCTGGAACGCCATATCGAAACCGCGCTTTACAATATCCAGCTCAAACAGGCCGGTTTGCGCAAAGGCTTCCTCGACAGCCTCAGAACGACCGCATCCATCAATACCATCACCCTGGGTGAAGACGGCAAGTTGGAAAACACCAGTACCGAAGTCAAAGCAGGCATTGGTTTCGCCTTGTCTTTCATCATTTACATCTTCATCTTCATGTACGGTGTCATGGTGATGCGTTCGGTTCAGGAAGAAAAAACCAACCGTATTGTGGAGATCCTGGCCTCTTCGGTCAAGCCTTTCCAGCTGATGCTGGGCAAAATTTGCGGCATTGCGCTGGTTGCCCTCACGCAGTTCGCCATCTGGATCTTGCTGAGCTTCCTGATCATCACATTGGTTTCTTCCGGCATCGATATCAAGTCGATGGCAGGAGAACAGGCTGCGGCCAATGGGGCAGGAGCTGCCGGCGCCATGCAGGCATTCCAATCGCTGCCATTCTTCCGCATCGGGGGGCTGTTCATCTTTTATTTCCTCGGCGGATACCTGCTCTATGCCAGCTTCCTCGCCGCCATCGGAGCCGCGGTGGATCAGGAAACCGATACCCAGCAGTTCATGTTCCCGATGACGATGCCCTTGATTTTCGCCATGGTCATCGCGAGCCGTGTTGTGTTCGACGATCCTTTCAGTACTACCGCCGTCTGGGCGTCGATCATTCCCTTCACTTCTCCCATCGTGATGGTGGTGCGCAGCGGATTTGATGTGCCCTGGTGGGAATTGCTGCTTTCCATGGGTTTGCTCGTCATGGCTTTCCTCGGTATGGTATGGGTGGCAGGGCGCATTTACCGCACCGGCATTCTCATGTACGGTAAAAAGGTGACCTGGAAAGAGTTAGGTAAATGGATCTTCTACAAGGGCTAGTGCAATTCGACCTATCCTTGTAATTACCGTCATTTTGACGTTAATTTGGCGGGTTTGGTACAAGCTTTGTAACACAGAACATCTATGAAAGCGTTAAAATGGCTGATTCCTGTATTGCTCTTCGGTGCAAACGCAGCGCAGGCACAGGATTCCAGCTACCGTTTCTTCATGAAACTTCCCGGTCATACCTCCGATGTGGAGAGCGTAGCCTATAGTTTTGATGGTAAAATGATGGCCAGCGGCGGTTGGGATAACCGCATCATGGTGTACCGCGCAGATACGCCGGGCATCGGGCAACTGCTCTTTACACTCGAAGGCCATTTTTCCGCCATCACCAGCCTGGCATTCAGCCGCGATGGGAAAATGCTGGCTTCCGGTAGCAAAGATTTCTCCGTCAAAGTCTGGGATCTCACCCTCGGCCGCCTCATCACCACTTTCAGCCAGCATACCGATGCGGTGAACCGGGTATACTTCGACAACACAGGGAAGAATGTGATGACCTGCAGTAACGATGGCACCATGCAGATTCTCGATATCGCGCGGGTAGCCAAGCCGAAAGTGCTGAAAGTGGGTCAGCCGGTGAATGCCTTTGTGCAGCATCCGGACCGCAAGAGTTTTCTCGTTGCCACGAACGGACCAGAAATCCTGCAGGTAGACCCTACCGGAAAAGTGTTGAAGCGCCTGGCCGGACATACCGATCAGGTGAACAATATTCAGTTGAGTGCCGACAATAAAACGCTCATCAGCTGCAGCCACGACAAAACCGTAATCGTTTGGGATGTGATGAATGGCAAGGCCCTGCGCACGTTGAAAGGCCATAACTGGAAAGTGACCAGCGTTATTCTCAGTGCAGACGGCCGTTAT
>JBKDBI010000430.1:0-2128 GCA_046314695.1 Bacteroidota bacterium
GCGTAGACTTCTTGTCTTTGGTTTTGGTTACGATGTTCTCGCGAACCCGTTTAAACCAGCTCGACTTTTCATTCTCATCCTCTTCTTCAAATTCCATGATGGAACGAATTACGGGAAAAAGTATCAGGCAATCGTGATGCCTTTGTCGAGATATACGTCCTGGATGGCGTTGAGCAGGCTGATGCCTTCGGCCATAGGCTTCTGGAAAGCCTTGCGGCCGCTGATCAGACCGGCACCACCGGCGCGCTTGTTGATTACGGCTGTGCTCACTGCTTCGGCCATATCGCTGGCACCTTTGCTCTCCCCGCCGCTGTTGATCAGACCTGCGCGGCCCATGTAGCAGTTGGCCACCTGGTAACGGCAGAGGTCGATCGGGTGATCGGTGTTGAGGTCGCTGTACACCTTCGCATGTGTTTTACCGAACTTGATGGCATTGTAACCGCCGTTGTTGGTGCTGAGCTTTTGTTTGATGATATCGGCCTGGATGGTTACGCCGAGGTGGTTGGCCTGGCTGCTGAGGTCAGCGCTGGTGTGGTAATCCACGCCATCTTTCTTGAAGTCGCTGTTGCGCAGGTAGCACCAGAGGATGGTAGCCATACCCAGTTCGTGTGCCATTTCGAAAGCGCGGGCAACTTCCACGATCTGGCGGTTGCTTTCAGGGCTGCCGAAATAGATGGTGGCACCTACGGCAGTAGCGCCGAGGTTCCAGGCTTCGCGGATCGAACCGAACATGATTTGGTCGAACTTGTCGGGGTAGGTAAGGAATTCATTGTGGTTAATTTTCACAATGAAGGGAATCTTGTGGGCGTATTTGCGTGAGCAGGCTGCCAGCACGCCATAGGTAGAAGCCACTGCGTTGCAGCCGCCGTCGATGGCAAGGCGCACAATGTTCTCCGGATCGAAGAAGATGGGATTCGGGGCAAAGCTGGCACCGGCACTGTGTTCAATACCCTGATCCACAGGCAGGATGCTCATGTATCCTGTGCCGGCGAGGCGGCCATGGTCGTAAATCGACTGAATGCTGCGGAGCACCTGGGGGCTGCGGTTGCTCTGGGCGAATACCCTGTCTATGAAATCACCGCCGGGCAGGTGGATGCTTTCTTTGGAGATAGTTTTGCATTCGTGGTTGAGCAGGTACTCGGCCTGGTCACCAAGGAGTGAAACGATATTCTGGTTAGACATGTCTTGGTATTGTCGGCAAAAGTAGCAATTTTTGATGGTTAGCCAAGGTTGTGACAATCGCAGTAGAAAGGGTGCGTGATGCATCGGAACTGGAAGAGGTTTTTGCCATCCGCCGCGAGGTATTCGTGGTGGAACAGGCTGTGCCCGAAGAAGAAGAATACGATGAATACGAAGCAGAAAGCCATCATTACCTCGCCAGGGTGAACGGGCTGCCTGCTGCCACCGCGCGATGGCGTTTCACGGAACATGGGGTGAAACTGGAGCGATTCGCGGTGCTGGCCCAGTATCGGAAGGCGGGGGTTGGTTCGGCGGTGTTGCGAAGGGTATTGTCTGACCTGCCGGCCGATGCGGAGTTCGTTTACCTCCACGCCCAGGTGCCGGCAATGAATCTCTATGCCCGGCAAGGCTTTGAGCCGGTTGGAGAGCTCTTCTATGAGTGTGAGATTCCCCACTACAAAATGGTGAAACGCGCTTGAAGCTGTTGGCTGATATACCGGCCTGGATGCCGAAGGTTTTTCCGGAGCGCCAGTGGTTTGCGCCCGCAGACGGCAATACATTGTACCTAAGCTTCGACGATGGTCCGCACCCGGATATCACGCCGCAGGTGCTCGACTGGCTGGATGCCTTCTCCGCCAAAGCCACCTTCTTCTGCATAGGCGACAATGTGCGGAAGTATCCCGATATCTACGCCGAAATCCTGCGCCGGGGCCATCGCACAGGCAACCATACCATGCACCATCTGAAGGGCTGGAACACGCCTACGGCCCAATACATCGCCAACGTGGCCGCCGCCGCCAGACATATCGAAAGCACCTTATTCCGCCCGCCCTACGGCCGAATGACCGGTGCACAGGCGCGTATCCTCCTTCCTGATTACCGCATCGTAATGTGGTCGTTGCTCAGCCGCGATTACCTGCAGGGGCTCAACCTCGACGGCGCTTTGCGC
>JBKDBI010000431.1:0-10594 GCA_046314695.1 Bacteroidota bacterium
GATTAGGGGCACGCAGAAGACAGCGTATTAGCCCCCTATTGTTTGGATTAAAACCCGATTTTAGTATCGGGCTCGGCAGCTTATTCCGGGTTCGAGTTTTTTAAGCTCAAGGGCCACAAAGTTCATCTTTGATGGGAAGGAACGCCTTTCCAGGGTGCGCGATGACATGCATCAGAGCTGTCACCCGGCTTTTGGCAACGCATTGGTGGACGAAGCCACCATCGAGCAGGCCGGAGCTTTGTGTCATGGTATCAGAACCGGCCTTGATCGTGGGCATTCCTGGCGACAGGCCGCTCACACCATAGGAAAGATGCTACACACCCTTTCTTGTTCCGGGGAAGGAATGGATCAGGCAGCCACGGTGGATGCCACCAAAGCTGCGACCTTCCTGGTGGGCTAATTGAAAGCCTTAACAACACAGAAAAGAGCTGTTTTTTGTATATTCGTTCAACCCGATGCCTTCCACCAAAATCCGCAACAGCCATACCAGCCGGCATTCCGGCCTGTCTTGCTATTATCCCTTTGGAATGCAAATGCAAGGCAGGGATTTCGCAGGTGGGATAGGGTATCGGTGGGGGTTTCAATCACAAGAGAATGAAAATGGAATAACCGATGAGTCTAGCTATTCTGTATTTAAATTCAGGTTTCACAATAGTCGATTATCTAGATTTTGGAGTTTAGATCCATTATCCGCAGACTATGAGAGTATTTCACCATATGCATTCAGTGAAAATCAAGTAATTAATGCAATTGAATTTGAAGGTTTGGAGAAAGTTGCACTAGCTGGTGCTGTTTTACCTAGTGAATATGGTCGAGGAAACGCGTATAACGCTACACATGTAAGGGAGTTTCAGAAACAAGCCCAGAGATTGGAGAAACTACACGGGTATCATGCTTCACAGGTTTTTACGGCCGATGATGTACTTAGCGCATTAAAGCAGGAGACTGCTAAATATGGCGGAATTACTCAACTATCGTTCTTTCTTCATTCCGATCCGAATGGGCTTTATATGCGAGACGGCAGAGGAGTGTATTCATCTACAATTGATGATATAACACAACTTATGTCCGTTGGAGCGATTAAATTCAATCACGCCGCTACAATATTTATTAATGGTTGCAATCCGGCAAATAATGGTATTGCGCAAGTCGCTTATGATAGAAATATATCTATTGCAAGTGAATTCGCCTTAAAAACGGGTGTATCCATTATTGCCGCCACTGGTAAGATGGTGTATGCTGAGCCGGGAGTAGCCAACGGTAAATTCAAAATTGATGGAGAAGGGGAATTTTTGAAGTTGGTGCCATACGATTTGAAGTATAATGTCGCTATTCCAAATCCAGAATACAAAGTCTGGAAATTCTGGGAAAAAGCCTCAATATTCCAAGAAAGAATGGTAAGAAATATTCTGCCGATACCTATTGGTTCTGAAATTTCAGTTGATGACTATGTCCCGTCTGAGTAGTTTGGCCCTGACTTGGGTTTTATTGTTCCTTTTTTCATGTCGCGGAAAAGTATATTCGTCGCTTAAAAAGGATTCTTGTCATTATATTTCGCTTCAAATAGTGAATAAATGTAATGGAGATACGCTGGGTTATCCTGAAATAAACATTTACAAGAAACCTTTTAATGGCAAAGAGAATTTATACTTTTATCATGTTTTTCAGGATTCAGAAACTTTGAAGCCTCTATCAATAGATGGCAAGTACGATCTTGATATGCTAAGGAAGGAGCAAGTTGTATATGTAAAAGCTTCTGACATAAACTTGAATGTAAATGTACCTAGTATTCCTATATTCACTCATAATATGACAAAAGACACGGTCATTGTGTACCCTTGTCTTAGATCGTCAAGCGGAAGCTATCAGAATAGATGACATGAAAAAGAATGTACAACCGAGGAGCTGGAAGAGAATTAATTCCGAGGTATGTCACGACGCCAGAGAAGCAAGATTAGACCAGCCTTAGTTTCGTGATAATAGCTGAGTAAATTGAATAAAAGAGAAGACTCAAATGCTGAAATAATTTGTTAATATTGTCAACTAAACAACTTCTTCGGCAATGTCACACTGCTCCGCAATCCACAGCTTCTATCTCCCAACAAGGTGCTTCAGTTGCTCTTCTCGTTCAGCCTGAGCCTAGCGAGTTATCCATAAGCGTGCCGAAATAAAAACTGGTATTGATACGATGGCAAAGCCAAATTTCAAGTAGATAAGCAGCGCAGCAAAACCACGGATAATTTGTATTTTCGTAGAACTGAATGCCTACCACCAACACCCGCAACATCAGTTTTATCCCGCATTCCGGTGTGTCTGGCTATTATCCCTTTGGAATGCAAATGCAGGGCAGGGAATTTGCAGGTGGGATGGGGTATCGGTGGGGGTTTGGCTCTCAGGAAACGGATAATGAAGTGTCAGGAAGAGGGAACAGCTATACGGCAGAGTTTTGGCAGTATGATAATAGGCTGGGGAGAAGGTGGAATATAGATCCTAAACCCAATGCAAGTATCAGTACGCACTCTACTCTTGGGAATTGTCCAATTATGTTTATGGACCCAATGGGGGATACAATTGTAATTGCAGGTAGTCGGGGATTTATAAATAGAACAATGAAAGCTCTTGAAATTATGCAAACAACTGATGAGGGTAAGCGAATATACGATAAATTGCATTCGAGTAAGAATCAATACACTATTAGAAAGCATGATGTAAATGTGACAAAGGTTAGGTCCGATTCGGATTTACCCTTAGATTGGAAAGTCGGTGATATTGGTTTTACGGGTTTAAAATACAACGGGGTTGGTACTTTTATGGGTACGAGAGGATGGATTTCACTTGGCCACGAGTTAAGTCATGCTGAAGACGTCGAGAATAATGCTTCAACAGACGAAGTATGGCAAACACCGGATAGAACATTTACCTATCCAATTGTTAACTGTAATTCCATTACTAACACTTGTAGTTATGGAGGTGAATCTGGTCCACAAAGTATCCCGCCACTTCCAATGGATGAAGTTCGGGCAATGGACAGAGAGAATAAAATGCGCTCGCAGTACGGAGTACAGTTACGTACGCATTATAGCGTTGTATTAATAAATTCGGCTACAATTCCTGACGGGAGACCAATGCAAATAAGAATATTAACGCAACAAGTAGTTAAAGATGGGATAGGCCTACATCCGAGCTATAATTCTGATTATAACGCCTTGAGAAGCAAGTAAATGAATAATATCATGCCAAAATATATTTTAGTGATATTGTCAAGCATTGTTTCAGGATGTTGTACACAACATAAAAAGTATAACGCGAACTATGACATTAATGGAATTACTAATTTTGTGGAACTTAAGGACACTGTGTCGGTAATAATACTCGGTTATGCTCCCGCTCAGAAATGCAATGATACTTTGAAAAGTTGCTCTACTTGCTTCTGTATGGATGTCAGAACGGATATGATTTATAAGGTTTATTCATATTGCCATTCCGATACTGTGATCAAAAAAGGTGATTTGATTCGTATTGCACCAATAGAACAGCGCATCCTAGATAAAGAGAATATCGTAATTAGTGGTGTCTTTATAAAGAAAAACAGGGAGCTTGAATATTCGTCTTTATATAAGTTGCTAGTTTATACTACATGGGGTGAAATACTTTTAAAATAGTTCACATCACTTATTGAGATCAGAACCGTTTAGTACGTAAAGTATCAACCCAAAATTGGTTGGAGAAACGCAGGAGTAATTGAGGGGGGTGCTCTCTGAGCGGTTTAAAAGTAGTCATCTAGAATTGTAAAACGAGTAGGACACTGTATCGGCCCCCTATTGTTTGGAGTAAAACCCGATTTGAGTTTAGGTCTCGGCGGCTCGTTCGGGGTTTGAGTTTTTTTAGGTCAAGGGCAACAAAGATGATGTTTGAAGGGAAGGAACGCCTTTCAGCGCTCCAATAGCACCTTTTTTCGCTTTCCCCCGCAGGGCCGGGATAATGCCGGTTAGGGCTGTTTGTTTCTCTTATTCATGCTTTTTTCTGCTGCTGCGATACGGCCTGTCGCGTCTGGCTTTCGCGCATGGTTAGACCATTGCAGGAGTCTTGTAACTGATTTATTGGTTCGAAATCAGAACGAACGGGGCGGAATAGGGTTCGTTCGGTAGCATATTTGTCACAGTCTTTGGTACGATGCGCATCGTTTTGCCCCTCCTCATATTCCTTGTTTTGGCGGTAGGCTGCCGGCGCGGGGCTGATCCACAGCCAAAGGAACAGGTTGACACCATGCTTCGCGGGGTGGATGTATCCTTCCTGCCGGCCATTCGCCAAAGCGGCAGATTGTGGCAAATCGGCAAGGGTGAACCCAAGGATATGCTCCTGGCGATGCAGCAGGCTGGCGTCAACCTGATCAGATTGCGGGTTTGGAATGCCGATACAACCGGATTTCACAGCCCTGCCCGCGCGGTGGAGATTTGCGCAGAAGCGCGGGCCTTGGGTTTGAAGACCATTCTGAGTTTGCACTATTCAGATTCCTGGGCCGATCCGGCACAACAGCGATTACCCGCTGCCTGGCAAGCACTCGATTACCCAACACTGTGCGATAGTGTATTTGCTTTTACTGCAAGGTGGATGGCTGCCGCACGCCCTGATTATGTGCAGATAGGTAATGAGATCAACGCCGGGTTTCTCTGGCCGCATGGAAGAGCTGCTGATACCGCCCGTTTTCATGGCTTGTTGCGCAAGGGCATCGCTGCAGCGCGCAAGGCAAGTCCGCAAACACAGATTGTTCTGCACTATGCCGGCCTGGATGCCGCCGAATGGTTCTTCCAACAGCGTGCATCACTGGATTACGATATTGCGGCATTGAGCTATTACCCAATCTGGCATGGAAAGGACACCGCGGATTTTGCCCTTGGTTTGGCCAAACTGCACGTGCGCATCGGAAAACCTGTTTTGCTTGCAGAGACCGCATATCCTTTCACCCTCGGTTGGAAAGACCAGACCCACAATGTGCTGGGACTGGAGTCGCAGTGTATTCCGGCGTACGGAGCCAGCGCTGCCGGACAATTGCGCTTCATGCAGATGATAGACCGTACGGTTCGCGAAACGCCCGGCGTTCTTGGTTTTTGTTACTGGGGTGCTGAATGGGTAGCGATGCCGGAGATTCCCGGTTCATCCTGGGAAAACCAGGCCTTGTGGGATTTTCAGCTGCAAGCCCTGCCGGCCTGGAAGGTGTTCGCGGGGCACTAAGGTCAATCCTCCTTTTCAAAAAGGCGCCCACCAATCCCACGAACGCTCGTCTTCACCCGTTTTCCGCAAGGCCACCATGCGGGCCGGATCGCGCAGGGGCTTATCAGGGCGCAGGGCATGTTGGTGGAAGATATGGTCGCGGTATTCACGCGGAAAGCAAACGGATATACCACGCGCCGCCAGCTGAATTGTTTTAGCATATAGCTTCCGTTGACGGCTCAGCGGCCATTCCAGCACATCCACGCGCTCCCAGTGCGGATATTGCTCCAGGTAAGCGAGCAGGCTGCGCACAGCCGGAAAGTCAGCATCGTCAAATACCACCACCGCTCCGGTTTTGCACATGCGGTTGATGTAGAAGAAATCGAGCAATACATGATCGAAGGTATGCCAGCCATCGATAAAGGCAAAGTCGAAACGCGCTTCCTGTTTCAGCAAGGCCGGAAGGGCTGTTTCTGATCCTTCTTCCATCCATACCAGGCGCTGGCAGCCGGCTGACTCCAACAGGTAACGCCCGACGCCATGCCATTCGCTTTCCTGTTGCGGGTCGATAATGGTATGGATGGCAAGCTTTCCCTCCAAGGCTTCCTGTATGTACAGGGAGGATATTCCAAAGGCACAACCGATTTCAAGCGCTGCCGCAGGCTGCACCCGGGCGATCCAATGCTGCAGGAAAGCGCCTTTGGCGGCATCGATATGCGAGTGCAGCGCATAACTCCTGCCTTGCCGGTCTTGCACCTTTCCGCTTTCAAGCACCTGCTGCAAAACGGCGGACGCACTCATGCCGCTGCCTGAATAATACGCCGCTTGGGAAGGATGAGGCCGAGCAGGGCCCAGGCAATCAGCACGGCGGCCAAGAGCGAAGCCAGGCGGCCCAGGTAATCGCCGTGGCGGGTGTAGAAGGTAGTGTCATCGCGCAGCGGCACCCGGGCCTTGATGACGCCTTTGCGGTACCAGCCAAGACTTTGGGTGATATTGCCTGCCGGATCGATAACGGCTGAAATGCCGGTATTCGCGCTGCGCACTACCCAGCGGCGGTTTTCGATGGCGCGCAGACGGGCGTAATGGAGGTGTTGCACATGGCCTTCTGTTTCCTGCCACCAGCCATCGTTGGTGGCAATGGCCAGGAGCCTGGCACCGAGGCGCGTATAGCCGGCGCACCATTCCCCAAAAACCGATTCGTAACAGATGGCAGTGCCGACTTTCAGCTCTCCGCGCCCGCTGATGCGCACGGTGTCGTCGTAGCCAAGGCTGCCCGAGGTGCCACCCATATCGATGCTGAGTTTTTCGAGGAAGCCGAGGTATTCCTTGTACGGCATCTTTTCTACGCCGGGCACCAGTTTGCTTTTGTGGAAGAGGCCGATTTCACGGGTGGTATCCAGCCAGAGGCCGGTATTGAAGTAGTCTACCCAGATGCGCGGATGTTCGGTGGGGCGCGCAGTATGCGTGGGCGGCTGTTCGGTCATGTACACCAGGCGCGTATCCGCTCCGGCCAGGATGGCGCATTGCGGGTATAGCCTGAGGAACTGCCGGCAGAGCTGAATCAATTGCTCGGAGGCGAGTGCATCTTCGTCGAGGTTGCCTACCAGGGCAGTTTCCGGCATCAGCACAATGCGGGTTTCAGGGGTGATATGCCGCGCGGCGGTATCGAGCATTTCGCGCAGCTGATCGGCAGGGTCCCGTTCGAATTTCTCCAGATAGGGATCGAAGGAAGGTTGCAGGATCAATACTTCAATCTGCTCTTTCCGGGCATCTTCGTCGGGTCGCATGGCCATGGAAAGGAGGATGGGAAGCAGGAACACGAGCAGCGGTGCCGGCCCGAACCGCAAGAGGCTGCGCAGCAACTGGGCTTTGCCCCGGTTGCGGTATTGCAGGAGGAGGCGGAACACAAACAGATTGCACAACCAGATCCACAAGGTGCCACCCAGTGTTCCGGTGACGGAATACCATTGAATCCAGCTGCCGGCCATGGCGAGCCCGTTGCCGAGGTTCAGCCAGGGCCAGGCGCTTTGCCAGTTGAGGTGAAAGTATTCAAACGCCAGCCACAGCAAGGGAAGGGAACCATAGGCCATGATTTCACCGCGCTGTTTGCGGATGAAACGGAACAATGCCCAGACGACCGTCATGAGCAGGCTGTTGGCCAGGAGCATGAAGATGCTGCCCCCGGGGCTCGCATACCAGACCCACCAGGTGCTGCCGGTATTCCAAAGCAGCATGGACAGGAAGCACAGCAACAAGAAGCGGCCATGGGATGGCACGGTTCTTTCAGCCCACAACAAGGGAACCCAGGCAAACAGCAGCAATACCGGAAAACCAGAAGGCGGCCAGCCCAGCCAAAGCAGCGAGCCGCTGGCAAGTGCAAGTATCCAGGGTCTAAATTTCATGCAGACGGCTCCAAAAATACGCAGCTGCAGGTTAAGGCCTTGTGTCTTCTTCCTCTTCTTCCGTTGCATCGGTGCGCAATACCGCCAGCGATGCAATAACGACCACAATTTCTCCCTTCGGCACCTGTTTCCTGTAGTGGTCGGCCAGCTCATGCGGCAGCCCGTTGCGCGTTTCTTCGTGCAGCTTGCTCAGTTCGCGCGATACGCTTACCGGCCGCTCGGGTGCGAGTGTCTGCAGGGCCTCGAGCAGTTTGAGCAGGCGGTAGGGACTTTCATACAGCACCTGAGTGCGCTCGTCGCTGAGCAGTTGGCGCAGCATTTTGTCACGTCCTTTTTTCTGGGGAAGGAAGCCATGGAATACGAAGGAATGGATCGGGAAACCGCTTTGCACCAGGGCCGGCACAAAGGCAGTGGCACCGGGCAGGCATTCGCAGGCGATACCGCGTTCGCGACAGGCACGGGCGAGCAGGAAACCCGGATCGGAGATGCCCGGAGTACCGGCATCGCTCACCAGGCAAAGCACAGCACCTTTTTCCAGCCGCTGCAGCACATTTTCCAACCGCTTGTGCTCATTGTATTGGTGGAACGACTCCAGCGGGGTGCGGATTTCATAGTGCTGCAACAAGCGGGCACTTACGCGTGTGTCTTCCGCCAGCACGGCATCGCAGCTCCGCAATACCTCAGCGGCGCGGTAGGTCAGATCGCCCAGATTGCCAATGGGCGTGGGTACCAGGTAAAGTTTTCCGCTCAATGATGGGTCAGTTTATGATGGTTGAAACCAGGTGGTGATATCGATGTCGAACAGCGCTTTGAGGCTGAAGATCAGTCCGCCCCAGATCAGCAGCGAGACGAACATGATCCGCACGATGCGCATGCGGTGGTGTTCCATCGTGATGGCCAGCAGACAGCCAACGGGAATACTGAGCAATATGGGAGTGAGCAGTGCGATTCCCCAGAGCCCACCGTTTCTTTTGATCCTGACCATGCGGCGGGTACTTTTGGTGAACACCTTGCGCTGCGGGCGTCGGGCGAGCCATTTTTCCAGCAGCCATTCCCCGGCATAGACATAGATGAATACGCCCAGCATGCTGCCGCCCAGGGTGATGAGAAAGCCGGCCAGCGGTGGCAAACCTTCGGTAAGAAAAACAGTCGCCACGCCAAACATGAATTTGAAAGGACTCCAGAGAAAAGCGATGAAGGCACCAAGCCAGGTGGGCATAGGCTTCAAATTTCAGGCCTGCAGCTGATTAATTGACTATCGTTTATGCACTTTTCGGCCGCTTTTGCCGGAGTACCATAAATTCCATGAACTTTGCAACCTTTCCATGCGCCGACACCGCTCTTATGTCTTCCTTTTCGCCCTGTTCTTTTCCGGAACGGGCCATTTGCTGGCGCAGGCCCCTGAGGAACAGACAGCAGACAGCAGCGGTTCGGGAATGAAATACCGGCCTTTGGAGGTGGGAGGCGCAAACCTGCTTTGGGCCATAGACTCGACCAGGGCTTTGGACAGTGGCTTCGCCGAAGTACACCTCTTTTCGCCGCTGCACCGCCGTTTACAGGTTTGGCAAGATCTGGGGCATGCCGGTTCACCGGGCATCAACCTGCTGCCCAACGCATCAGTACAGCCGGGCTGGCGCAGCGGTTTCAACGCCTATCAGGCGCTGGTGCGCGGTCCGCTGGAAGCATCCTATATCGCCCGCAATCCCTTCAGCAGTTTTCACTACAGCCAGGGCACGCAGGGGCAGATTTTCCTGAACGCCTTTCACACCCAGAACATCACCCCCGGCTGGAACGCAGCGATCGACTACCAAAGTCTCCAAAGCGAGGGTTTGTATGAATATGCCACCCATCAGCAACGCTATTTCCGCTTTGCCAGCATGTACCGAAGCCCCAACCGTAGGTATACCGGTCGCTTCACGGCCAACTGGAACCGCTTCAGGCGCAATGAGAACTACGGCCTGGCCGATTCAGCGCGGCTGTTCAACGAAACACTGCCCATTTTTGTTCCCCGCAGCACTTCGGCCAGCTCTGCGTACCGCAATACCCTGCACAGTTACCGGCAAGATTACCGCCTGGGCAAGGACTCCGCTTCGCCGCTCTTCCTCTTCAACACCCTAAGCTGGAGCCGGGAGCAACTGGAATACAGCGACAACCTGCCACAGGACACCCTGTATCCCTTGCAGCCGCTGCGCGGGCCGGGTGCATTCGAAGACAGTTTTCGCCTCCGCAGCCTGGAACAGGAAAGCGGATTGTATTACAGCGACTACCGCGGGAAAGGCAGCACCAAAGGCCTGACAGCATTGCTGGTTGTTGGTTCTGCTTCCATGCGCGCAGGTGGCTTCAACATGCGCGCCGGCAATTACCACAACACCTGGTACCGCACACAGTTAGGCCAGGGTTTGGCGGATAACAGGCCGCTCGCCTGGCAGCTTCAGTGGCAGCAGTTTACCAGTGGCTACAATGCCGGTGATTACCGTTTGGACGCAGAAGCCCGCTGGCGCCGGGGTGCCTGGCAATTTTCCGGGCAGGCCACCCAGCAGCAGAGTCGGGCTGCTTTTACCGAATCATTCTTCTACAGCAACCGCCACCATTGGAAGAACGATTTCCGGCCCATGTTGATCAGCGATATTGAACCGGCATTGCATTATCAGAAGGCACGTTTCAATGCCGGATTGTCGCAGCGGCTCGGCCGCGTGGATCGGCTGGTGTACACGGCCGCCAATGGCATGCCGATGCAGGCAGACCTTGCCACAAGCTATGCAGACCTGCATTTGCAACTTGGTTTTTCAGGCAAGCATTTTTTCATGCAGCACCACCTGCACCGCCTGGGCAGCAGCCGGCCTGCGGCAATGCCTGTGCCGGAATGGGCGGGCCGGCATAACCTCGGTTACGCGGGCACCTGGTTCAAAGGCGTGCTGAAGGTACGGGCCGGTTTGGACCTTTGGTGGACTTCGCGTTTTGCCGGCTACACCTATATCCCG
>JBKDBI010000432.1:0-8016 GCA_046314695.1 Bacteroidota bacterium
GCAGGGCTACGCCCCTTGGATTAATGCATTTTCCCCCAATCAAGGCACTTTATTTATAGGGCTGCTCCCAACCGCTGTGAAGTTATTCACCTGTATTCCAACAAACACTTACGTCTAGATGAAATCAAACAAAAAAAGGAACATTTGACCGGGCATACCAAGAGCCTTGTCAGACAATTGGTCTCCTTAACTTATTGGCGGTAGGGTAATGGCCTTTTTTAGTGCGCCTAAGGCTCAAAAGGTGCTTTGGATTCTACTCGGATTTCGGCACCTGTGGCTGGGTCGTAAAACAGCAGGTAGCCAGCGTGTAGGTGCAGTCGGTCGGCGGCAGTTCCGTACAGACTATCTCCCAGAATGGGAATGCCGAGTCCCTGTGGGTGAGCAGCGTGTACCCTGAGTTGATGGGTCCGACCGGTTACGGGAAAAAAATGCACCAGCGCAGTCTGTTCTTCGGCCTTGAACAGCTTCCAGTGGGTACGGGCAGCTTTCCCATGGGTTGGACAGACCATCTGCCGGGGGCGGTCGTCCAGGTCTACCCGGAGGGGGAGATCGATGGTGCCCGCGAGGGCGGCAGGGATGCCTTCCAGTCGGGCGATATAGCGTTTTTGAATGCGGTGTTCCAAAAACTGCCGTTGCAACACCCGGTAGCTGTCCAGGTTTTTCCCGATCAGCAGCAAACCGGAGGTGTGTTGATCTAAGCGGTGGACCAACAGGGCTTCCGGGAATTGGCCTCGTATCCGGAGTTGAACGGAATCGGCGGTTTCTTTTCCTGGAACGGAAAGCAGTCCGGCTGGTTTGTTGATGACCAGCAAATCGTTGTTCTCAAATACAATTTCGAGGGCATCAGTTGGGAGTAGGCTTTGTTGCTGTGGATTAGGGTCGCATTCCAGACCTTGAAGCATATGCCCAAGGATGGGCGCGCATTTTCCCCTACAGGCTGGGTAATAGTGGCGGTGTAGCCGGATCTCTCCGACGGGCGACTGTCCCCACCAAAATTCTGCCAGGCAGAGGGGTTGGAGTTGATGTAAATAGGCGTATTGCAGCAGTTTGGGCGCCGCGCACTCTCCTGCACCTGCAGGCGGCTGGATGCCTCCCTGCTCCGAGAAAATGGTAGCGAGGCTGCTTTCTTCCCCTCGGTAATTCAAAAATCGGAACTGTTCAAAGAGCTGTTGCTGAAGCTCAGCAGAACGCTGGCGGCGTTCTTGCTTGAGTTGCTCAATGGGTTCCTTTTGTACCCTCAATTGGGCTTCAAGCGTCTCAATATGTGCTTTCCAGGTTCGTTTTAAGTCTTTCATCTCAAAGTGATCCCGGGCACTTTCATGTTGGAGTTGTTGCTCAACTTGGGGCGTTAGGGGCGCTTCAGAGCGTTTCGCATCTCGGAGCGCTTTGGCTTCTTTGTGTTTTTTTTGCAGTGCCTGAATCGCTGTTTGGGCGTTAAGTTGTGCATCTTTCAGGGTTTGCTCCAAAGAAGTGCCTAAGAGCTTGTGCTCTAAAACCCAGATTCGCTCGTTCAACAGATTGAGTTGTTTTTCTTCTTTTCGGAAAAATCCGGTTTCCTCGAGAACGTCAAAGACCGGTGGTACAAATCCAGGGTGGTGGTTTTGGCCGGCTACTTTTCCGGAAAAGGCTGCCAAATAGCCGAGTTGTCCGGAGGCGTGTTCCACCACTAATACTCCAAACATTTTCCCATAGTCGCCTACTGCTTTCTCTACATCAAAGTTGTGCTGCCAGGTAGCAGAGTCCAACTTTTGCTGGAGTGCTTGTGCCGCATAAAGTGCCCATGGGTGGGGTTGGTACTGAAATGGAAAAGTGAACCGAGCAGGTCGCTCTGCAGGAGGTAACTCTTCCGTAAAGGGAATAAAACATTCGGGGAGATTTGGTTGCTGTGCTGCTCTTTCTTCCATGCCTAGGCGTTCTTTCCGCAAAAGTACCGAATCCAGGCCGTTTCTGACCTCCGAAAACGGGTGACGCGTTCCAGGGCTCTTTGCCCCTGTCCAAGTGCTGACGTCGCAACTAGTAAGTGTAAAATGATATGCGATGTAGTAAGTTGAAGGAAATAATATTCCTTTCAAATTACATTTTTTGTCGTAAATTAAGTTTTTATAAAATATTGTAAATAAGCACTTTATTTATTTTTATCTTCCTTTTTATCTTCTTTTTTATTTATCTTTTTTTGATAAAATGTCCCGGTTATGGCGGGTTGGCTGCTGCACCTTTGTCACCAGAAAAGGAAAATACACCGCTATACAACACGATGTTAAAGATATACATTATGGGACAACAGACGACTGCGACGACCCTCACGACTCCCCTTCACCCACCGGTTTTACACCTGACCGAAGCCCTCCGATCGGATGTGGTCTTGGGTTCCCCCAGTGCCCGCTGCAATGGTGTCGGCATTTGCCGGGTGATGGGCGTCGGCGAATACCCGGATTGTCCTTGTCCGCGCATCAGCACCCTGCTGCTCCCCAATCCCAATGGCGCCATTCGACTGGCCTTCGATAAGTCCACGCTGAGCGCTGAGCTGCTGCAACAGCACTTCGGCTGGGGGGTGTTTCAGGTGCTGGAACCCTACCGCATCTCTCCTCGGATGTGCAAGCAACTGGGCTGGAAGTCCGGCTGGATCCATCCGGGTGTGTACAAGGTATGGGAATCGGAATCCGCCCTAATCATTGATTTCTCCCAAGCTGGCCGTGGTAGCCAGGACCTTCATGCTGATATTCATTAACTATTAATGCTATATATATAATTATTATTTACCATCTCTCACAATTTTTTTCGATTATGAAAAGCTATTTTTCATTTCTAATTCCCCTGTACCTGATGTTGGCGTTCCGCTTGTGGTCGCCCAGCGTCGAGCCGGGGACTACCACGGAAGGGTCTTCTCAAGCCCTTACCTCCTACGCTGCCTTGGCAGATTCGGTCTTTACGGCCACCATTGGGTCCAATTCCCCGGTTTGTGCGGGATCGGCCCTAAGCCTCATCGCAACTCCCTCTTGCGGTATTCCTCCGTACACCTATGCCTGGTCGGGTCCTTCGGGTCCAATCAGCGCTGGCCAAATTTTGAGTATCGACCAGGCGACCACTGGGGCCTCCGGTACTTATTCTGTCACGGTTACTGGCTCCAACAGCGCCACGGTCACTGCCAGCACCACGGTGCAGGTGTACCCTAATGCCTTGGTAAATGCCGGTCCGGATCAAGTTTTATGCAGAAATGTGAACGCCCAACTGGCGGGATCTGTTGGCGGTGGCGCAAGCTCCGCCGTGTGGACCTCCTCCGTTGGCGGTACTTTTTTACCCAATAATACCGTTCCGACAGCGGTTTTTGACCCACCGGCCAACTTTATCGGTGAGGTTACCCTGACCCTGACGAGCAATGACCCCACGGGTCCTTGTCCTTCGGCAAGCGATGTAATGAAGATTACCTATGGCAACGGCGTTGCCATGGTTGCCCACGATGAAGTAATTGTAGCCCTGGACGAGACTTGCAGCAAGACCATCAATGCCAGCATGTTGCTGGAAGCTTGCGGACCGATTGAACTTTATGAAGTATCCATTTTTACCACTCAAGGTATCAATATAGGAAATACGGTGACCGGCCAACATGTAGGCGTTCCATTGACTGCCCGCACCCGCGATATTTGCTCCGGGAATATAGCCTTCACCAAATTGGTGGTACAAGACAACCTGCCACCTGTTATTACGTGCGAGAACGTATTTATGCCCTGTGCAGTGACGAATTACGATCCAAACTACCTGTTTGGAACCCTGAACATCGCCCACGCACTTCCAACCATTGTAGAGAATTGTAGCAATGTGACCCTCACGAAGTTTGATACCTGGGTAGATGTAGGCTGTACCGAAACATTCAATGGTATCAGTGGCCTGAGCGGCTATCTGAAGCGGGTATGGACCGTAAAAGATGCGTCCAACAACGCAGCCTCTTGCACCCAATACCTGTACTTGCAGCGTATTCCGCTGAGCGCCATTCAGCTGCCAGCAGACATCACCATCAGCTGTAACGCCCCTTCCACGGAACCCATTGCGACCGGTGCACCGCTGGTACAAGCGTTCGGACAGCAATTCCGCTTGTTTCCTGGCAGCGCCAGCTGTGAGGTGAGTGTAACCAAAACGGATCAGGTAGTATCGGTTTGTGCTGGTGAAAAATCCATTATCCGTACTTGGACCATTCTGGACCTTTGCAATGGCTACTCTGCTACGCCTCCAAACATCAACCCGATTAACTATGTACAGATTATCCGGGTAGAAGATAACTTTGGTCCTGCATTTACCTGCCCAGATACCCTGGTGGTAAGTACTGACCCAACGACCTGCTGTGCCACGGTAGACCTTCCGGATGTGATCATGGAAGATGCCTGCTCGTATGTACGCGATGCCTCTGCCATTATTGTGACCACCCACCAATACACGGGGGATACCCTTCAAGTACGTTCTGTCAACGGGATTCCAACAAATTTCCCGGGCAATAACCTGAATGATCGAGATACCTTGGTGATTTATCCCCTTTCTCCCTGCTTGGACTTGGGTACGCACTCGGTAACCTACTACGCAGAAGATGGTTGTGGTGCAGTGTCTAGTTGTAATTTCAAGATAGTAGTGCAAGATGATACGCCCCCACTGGCAGCATGCGACGAGTTTACACAGGTGGCCCTGGGCATCAATGGCTCCGCCATCATCTACGCCAATACCCTCGACAATGGTTCATACGATAACTGCAGCGATGTGTACTTCAAAGTGCGTCGCGCCGATGAGAATACTTGCCAATCGAATGAGTTTTTCTACGAAGCGGTGAATTTCTGCTGCGATGACGTCGGTCAGACGATCGATGTGATCCTGCGGGTGTACGACCGGGTTCCAGTTCCGGGAGCAGTAGCCCTTTCATACGAAGAGCAACACTCAAATGACTGTACGATCAAAGTATTGGTAGAAGACCGCCTGAAGCCAGTCTGTGTTCCGCCTGCGAATGTTACAGTGTCTTGCGAGAGCTTTGACCCTACTTTTGAAGCACATGGCCAAGCCAGTGGGGTGGATAACTGCTGCCTGGCAGAGGTGACAACGAATGTCAATTACACGAACTTTGACTCGGTGTGTAACCGGGGAACCATCGTTCGCACTTTCCGTGCATATGACTGCTCTGGTAACTCCAACAGCTGCACACAGCGCATCACAGTGGGCTATAACCAGGACTTCTACGTTCGCTTCCCGAACGATGTATTGGTTACCAGCTGTAATGGAACCGCTCAGTACGGTGAACCGGTGGTTTATGGTGGTCAAGACTGCGAGTTGATGGCTATTTCCTACACCGATGAGATTTATACCCTGGTTCCGGATGCTTGTATGAAGATCGAACGCGTATGGATGGTGGTGAACTATTGCACCTACAACCCGAACGCAGGGATGATCAATGTACCGAATCCGAACCCGAATACAACAGTAAATCACCCGACGAATATGCCTGGTCCAGTCGTATCCGCATCGAATGCCCCCATGCCTTGGGCACCTTCTGTGGTACGAGTGAATCCAAACGACCCAGCACCGACCAACTACTCGACGTACTACAATCCAAATGTGAATGCTTACCGCTACAAGCAGATCATTCGCATCATGGATTCGGAGAAACCCGAGGTAGAATCTCCGCTGTACCCGGTAGAAGTAGCTGATTTCACAGAGAACGATCCAGTGTACTGGAATGACCCGATCTTCCATGATGTGAACGGAGCAGATCTTCCGGAGGCTAACTCAGAAATCCGGATCACAGCAACCGACGCTTGCTCTGGTGCTAACCTGACCTTCCGCTACCAGTTGTTCCTGGACTTGAATGCGGATGGAATTGCAGAGACTGTTGTAAGCAGCCAAACACCGCCTACACCAGGTACCGTGAACTACAACAATGTGGGCAATCCAGCCTACAGCGGCGGTACTCCCGCTACGTTCGATGACCGTACCGTGCCCGCTAACCGCAAGTACAACTGGAGCTTGCAGACCTCCACGATCGGTAACTTCGCTACTGCGACGATGAAGTGGAACACACAAGTGACGCCAGACGTTTATGTAACACCGCAGCTGCCTTACGGCAAACACTTTGTGAAGTGGTTCGTTAAAGATGGTTGTGGCAATGAAAGCTATGCAGAATACCAAATCGGCGTGGAAGATATTAAAGCACCTGTAGTGACTTGCTTGAATGGCCTGAGCATCAATATCATGCAAACAGGAATGAGCACGATCTTCGCATCTCAGCTGATCCAGGAAATACAAGATAACCGCAGCCCAGACAATAAACTGGAAATCGGTATCCGCAAATCTGGAACCGGTGTAGGCTTCCCAACGGATGCTACCGGTAACCCACAGACAGAGGTGAACTTCGACTGCACAGAACTGGGTACACAGCTGCTGGAAGTATGGGCGATTGACCAAAGCGGTAACGCCGACTTCTGCGAAACGTATGTGATCATCCAGGATAACCTGGGCTCCTGCGGACAAAGCCTGAGCGTAGCCGGTGCCATCAATACCGAAAACGGCCATGGCGTAGAACAAGCGAACGTAGGCCTATCCAGCACTCAAAGCAACGGATTGCCATCACTGAATGTGTTCAACCTGTCGAACAGCAACGGTGTATTCGAGTTCAATAATGTACTGCCTGTAGCCGCCGATTGTCAGCTGGTACCCACCAAAGACAATGACCCGCTCAATGGGGTGAATACGTACGACCTGGTGCTGATCAGCCGCCACATCCTCGGATTGGAGCCGATGAATAGCCCCTACAAGATGATTGCAGCAGATGCCAATAAGTCCGGAACGGTAACCACCTTCGATATCGTAGAACTGCGGAAGTTGATCATGGGTACGTACAACACCCTGCCCAACAACTCTTCCTGGCGCTTTGTCGATGCGAACTATATGTTCCCGAACATCGACAATCCATTCCAGGAAACGTTCCCGGAAACGAAGAGCTACCAGCAGGCGATGGATGATATGATGGAAGAGGATTTTGTAGCGGTAAAAGTGGGTGATATCGACAACACCAACGTGCCCAACAACTTGATGAGCTCCGATGATCGCTCCGACAAAACGGTGTTCTTCGAAGTGGAAGATCGGGAAGTGAAGCCAGGAGAAATCGTAACAGCCACCTTCGCCTGCACCGAAGACATCCTGGGCTACCAGTTAACGGTACAGTTGAATGAAGCTGACCTGCTGATGGTGTATCCTGGAGAGTTGCAATCCGACGAGCACTTTGCGATGTTCCCGGACCGCAAGGCAGTGACCAGCAGCTGGGATGGCAACGGCAAACCAGAGTTCAAGATCCAGTTCAGAAGCAATATCAGCGGAAAACTGAGCGACTTATTGAGCGTGTCCAGTGCGATTACCCGAGCAGAAGCGTACAACCTGCAGGAAGAGAAGACCGATGTGGCCCTTCGATTCACCGGGGTGAACGGCAGCGAAACAGTATCCAATGTAGGCTTTGAGTTGTATCAAAACCAACCGAACCCCTTCTTGGACAAGACGGTAATCGGATTCCACTTGCCAGAAGCTGCAGATGTTAAATTGACTATATTCGAAGAGAACGGCCGCACGTTGTTTACCGAAACGGGTTTCTACCCAAGAGGCTACAACCGCATCCTGTTCGATGCCAATAAAGTAGGAGTAAGCTCGGCGATGTTGTACTACCGGATTGAGACCCCGCAGTACAATGCAACCAAGAAGATGCTCCGGACGAGGTAAACCAGAACGTAACGGTGTGACAGCTCCGGAAACGATCGAAGCAGCACACCGTTACTTAATACCGAGTTTAGATGTTATTTACTAATCTTCAACGAGGTAAAGGATGCCGTCGGAAACGTCTGGCGACATACCTGCCGAACCCGTGAAGGTTAATCCAATGAGATGGTATGACAGAATTTCGGAGGCGATGTAAGGTCAGCTGAAGATTCAAAATCCGACAAACGTGTCGGGTTTTTGAAAAAGCCTCTCCCGGTAGTCGGGAGGGGCTTTTCTGTT
>JBKDBI010000433.1:0-2680 GCA_046314695.1 Bacteroidota bacterium
CGCACTTGAACTGACAGAAGCCGCCGGTGGCACCGTGACCGTAATCCACGTTGGTGCGGCCGACAGCGAAGCTTCCATCCGCAAAGCACTCAGCATCGGCGCCCACGACGCCGTGCGCATCAATACCGAACCCGCCGACGCCCAGAGCGTAGCCGCTGAAATCGCAGCCTGGGCTGCCGACAAAGGTTTCGATATGATCATGACCGGTCGCGAAAGCATCGACTACAACGGCGGCATCACCGGCGGACTCCTCGCTGAAATGCTCAACCTGCCTTTCGTAAATGTGGTGACTGCCGTCGATGTAAGCAATGGCACCGCCACCCTGGACTGCGATATCGATGGCGGACGCGAAACGGTTTCATGCGCCCTGCCTATGGTAATGAGCGCACAGAAAGATCTCTGCGAACCCCGCATCCCCAACATGCGTGGCATCATGGCCGCCCGCACCAAGCCCCTGCAGGTGGTTGAGCCTTCGGGCCGCGCTGCCGGCACCAGCTTCGCACGGTACGAACTGCCAGCCCCCAGACAAGGTGTGCAACTCATTGAACCAGAGCGCGCCGCCGACCTCATCCACCGCCTCCGCAACGAAGCCAAAGTAATCTGACCCGCACCATGCCCATACTCGTTTACGCAGAAAATTCAGACGGTCGCTTCAAGAAAAGCACCCTCGAAGCCATCAGCTATGCCCGCGTGCTGGCCGATCGCAATGCCGATACAGTCATCGCCCTCAGCGTGCAGGCAGACGCAGCCGAACTTGCCAGCCTTGGCAAAGCAGGCGCAAACCGCGTGCTGGTGGTGAATGGCGGCAACAGCAGCCGTTACCTCACCCGTGCCCTGGCAGCAGCCGCCAAAAACGAAAATGCCTCGGCCATCGTGATCAGCAATACCTACGGCGGTAAGCTCATCGCACCCGCCCTCGCCGTGCAAACCGGTGCTTCCCTCATCAGCAATGTGGTGGATTATCCGGAAAGCGGCGAACCGGTGGTGAAACGCGGCGCCTTCTCCGGAAAAGCTTTCGCCTGGGTGAAACCAGAAACAGCTATCTGTATCTACGCGCTGACACCCAACTCGGTGAGCGTGCAGGAAACAGCCATCACGGCGAGCATCGAAACCATGGATTTTGCGGCTGAAGCCTCAGACGATGCCCTGAAATCTGTCGCGGTAAATAAAGTTAGCGGTAAAATTCCGCTGACCGAGGCCGAAGTAGTTGTAAGCGCAGGTCGCGGCCTGAAAGGTCCGGAAAACTGGAACCTGATCGAAGACCTCGCTACTGCCCTCAACGCGGCCACTGCCTGCAGCAAGCCGGTGAGCGATATGGGCTGGCGTCCGCACAGCGAACACGTAGGCCAGACAGGTATCACCATCAAGCCGAACCTGTACATCGCAATTGGCATTTCAGGTGCCATCCAGCACCTGGCCGGCGTGAGCAGTTCGAAGGTGATCGTTGCCATCAACAAAGACCCCGAAGCGCCTTTCTTCAAGGCTGCTGATTACGGCATCGTCGGCGATGCTTTCGATGTGCTCCCGCAACTGATCGAAGCGGCGCGTTCAGCTTCTCAGCATTGATACCGCGCTATGCCTGCCATTGAACTGGAAGTTTTTTCGTTGGTACCCGGCCACGCCCAGGGTTCCTATTCTGTCATCCTTGCTGAAAAAAACGGGAAACGCAAACTTCCGGTGATGATCGGCGGCTACGAAGCCCAGGCCATCGCCATCGAGCTGGAACATATCAAACCTACCCGGCCGCTCACACACGATCTGTTCGCCACGCTGATGCAGAATTTTGGCATCAGCCTGCTGCGCGTGGTGATCACCCGGCTGGAAGAAGGTGTGTTTTACGCCAACCTCGTTTGCCGCTCGGAAAGTGGTGCCGAAGAAGTGATCGACAGTCGAACCAGCGATGCCATTGCTATGGCTGTGCGCTTTAAATCTCCTATATTCGCCGAAGAGGCTGTTCTTTCTGAAGCTGCTTTTAAGCCCGACGAGGAGGAGGAAACCGGTGCCGGACCAGCGCGCATGGGCGAAGACGATCGCCCGCCAGCGCCCAAGACATGGACCGAAGACCTGGCAATCCTCAGTACCGACGAGCTGGAAGCTATGCTGGAAGACGCCCTAAAAGAAGAAGATTATTACAAAGCCGCAGGCATTAGAGATGAAATCAACCGCAGGAAAAAGTAATTGGATTTGGTTGGCCTTGGGCCTTATTCTCATCGGCAACGCAGGCTGTGCCCGGAAAATCACCGGCACCTGGTACTACAAATCCATCAAATCACAGGATACTGCGAAAGCGATCCCTGTTGGCTACGGCGACGCGCTCAACCTCCACAAGTTCGAGGTGCAGGTGTTCGATTACCACCTGCGCGTTGCAGATAAGAACGCTACAGGCCACTGGACCATGTCGCGCTGCGGAAGCAGGAAATGCCTGAATCTGACTTATCATCCGCAGATGACGACCCGCGTTTTCAAGGTCGATAAGCTGACGTATCAGAAGCTGCGCCTCACCGAGAACGGAACGGTCTTCACCTTCTCACGTTACCCGGACTGATCCAGCCTTGCCTGTCCTTTACAATGTAAACGGAACCATCTGCGGCGCCGACGAACCCATCATCACCCCGGCTTCCCGCATCTACCGCTACGGCGACGGATTCTTTGAATCCATGAAACTGGCCAATGGCCATGT
>JBKDBI010000434.1:0-2768 GCA_046314695.1 Bacteroidota bacterium
TACGCCCGTCCGCGATACCCTCATCCGGCTCCGGGTGATCGATCAAGTGGCCTGCGAAGCGAGCACTTCTATCGCCATTGGCTCCTATCTGCCGCAACTGAGCTATCAAACGCCCTCAGTGGTGTTCTGCAGCGAAGGAACCGAATTCGATTGGGCGAAAATCACCAACGCAAACCCGTCCACTGCCAGCTTCAGTTCTTCCCTGGCCGGCCTGGTTGAAAAACGCTCCAATGGCTATTTCAGTTCCGCGCGCATACCGCTCAGCGGTCCCGGCACCCAAAGTACCCGCGTCCAGATCGATTACAGGGATTCGGCCGGATGCCCCGTGACAGGCGGTTTCATCGTGGATGTGAATCCCTCGCCGTACAGCATCCTGCGCAACGATACCCTTTGCCGCGAAACGGAAGTGTATCCGCTTTTCAACCTGCTGCAGAATGAGGATAACATCAAGAATAGCTACCTGGTTAGTTGCTATGCCGGACCGATCGGGCCGCTGTACAGTGTGGTGAACGACAACCTGGGTCGTTATGTCACGCGCGGTATCTATTACATGGAAATGCAGACCAGCGACCGCCGATCCGGCTGCCTGGGACGCGACAGCTTCACGGTTGAACTGCGCGCCGCACCTACCTACAACATCCTGAAAGTGGATAGTCCATGCGCGCTGAGTCCTGCCCTGCGTCTTAATCCCTATGTGCGCGTCCAGAGCGCGACGCCCGACTTCAATTGGACAGCCGTGGCCTTCAACGGCGATGCGACAGACCCGATCCTGAGCAGGGTCATCAGCAACAAGGAGCGCTTCTTCCCCGCCAAAGCCGGCCGTTGGACACTGGCTTTCGCCGAAAGTTCAACCTTCTGCACCCTGCGCGACACCTTCGACATGGAAGTGCTTCCCTTGCCCAAACCCAATATCGGACGCGACACTGCCATCAATATCGACCGGACTATCCGTTTTTCGCCGGGCCGCTTCGACGCCTATGAATGGAACAACGGCGATGTCGGCAGCACCCGCAACATCGAAGCGCGCTTCCTGGGCCTGGGCCGCCACCTGATCTGGGTGCGCGTTACCTCGGCCGAAACCAATTGCAGCGCTGCAGATAGCCTGTACCTGGAGGTATTGCCCGCGGGAACGGGAATCACACGCCTGGCTGAACCCGGTTGGGTGTATCCGAATCCGTTCGACAAGGCATTGTTCATTGCTCCTTCGGGCGCGACGGATGTGCGCTTGTTCAATTTGCTCGGTCAGGAATTGCAGATGCAAATCGAACGCAAGTCTGGCCAGACGGTATTGCGCACCGACCTGATTCCGGGCGGATTGTACCTCTTGCAGTTCAGCCTGGGAGACCAGCGCTACCGCACGATGCTGCAGAAAAACTGAGGAACGCGATCGTTTTCTTTACAAGGGAAAATCGCGGCAATAGCTGCGGATCAGGTTCCTTGTCTTGCGGAATGATTCCATGATCTCCGATTCTGATCCTGTGGCCTTGGCCGGATCAGGGAAGTTCTTGTGATGCCGTTCGGCATTGCCCGGGATATACGGACAAACTTCTTTCGCATGGTCGCAAACCGTGAGGATATGGTCGAAATCCATGCCCAGGTATTGGTCTACCAGATCTGAAGTGTAGGCGGATATATCCACGCCGTCTTCAGCCATTGCCAGCACGGCGCGCGGATTCAGGCCGTGGGCTTCAACGCCGGCGCTGTAAACTTCGGTGGCATCGCCGTGAAAATGACGCAGATAACCTTCTGCCATCTGGCTGCGGCAGCTGTTGCCGGTGCAGAGTACGAGTATTTTCTTTTTCATTGGGAATCAGATTATTGGAATCAATAGCGCCAGCGATTGGCCAGGGCAACGAGCGACAACATCACCGGCACTTCAATCAGCACGCCGACAACGGTAGCGAGCGAAGCACCCGAATCGAGTCCGAACAAGGCAATCGCCACCGCCACCGCCAGTTCAAAGAAATTGCTGGCACCAATCATCGAGGCCGGTGCACATATCGCGTGGGCCAGCTTGAGGCGTTTGCCAACAAACCAGCTCAGGAAGAAGATGAAATAGGTCTGGATGGTGAGCGGAATGGCGATGAGCAGGATATTCCAGGGTTGATCGAGGATGGTTCTACCCTGAAAGGCAAAAAGCAATACCAGGGTGGTTAACAAGGCAAGGATGGAAACCGGCTTGAGCGCAGGCAGGAAACGTTCGGTGAACCAGGCCTCGCCTTTCAGTTTCCTGAGGTAACGGTTGCTCAGGTAGCCGAACAAGAGCGGAATGACCACGAAGATGACGACCGAAGAGGCCAGTGTTCCCCAGGGGATGCTGATATCGGCCATGCCCAGCAGCAACCCTACAATGGGTATGAACAGAACCAGAATTATCAGGTCGTTCACGGCCACTTGTACCAGCGTGTAGGCCGCATCGCCTTTGGTAAGATAAGACCAGACAAAAACCATCGCCGTACATGGTGCAGCGCCCAGCAGGATGGCCCCTGCGATGTATTCCTGCGCCTGTGCCGGGCTCAACCATGCACTGTATAAATGTTCGAAGAAAATCCAGGCGAAAAAGGCCATCGTGAAAGGCTTGATCGCCCAGTTGATGGCGACCGTCAGGCCCAGCCCTTTCCAGTTGCGCGATGCCTGGGCGAGCGAACCGAAGTCGATCTGCACCATCATCGGATAAATCATCAGCCAAACCAGGACGGCAACCGGCAAGTTCACGCCGTACCATTCCCAACTGCTGAGCACGCGGATTTCATCGCCGAGCCATGCGC
>JBKDBI010000435.1:0-2591 GCA_046314695.1 Bacteroidota bacterium
AGACGCAATGGTACACGGCGAAGACGGCATACTGATTCAACCCGGCAAGGAAGCCCTGGCAGATGCCCTGAGGCTTTTGCTGGCCGATAAGGCATTATGCGAACGCCTGGGAGCGCATTTCGAAGCGAAGATCCGGGAGCGTTTTGTGTGGACGAAGCAGGCGGAATATATCCTCGGTTTATGAAGGTGATTCTGGTTTGCGATGGCTTGTTTCCACTGCAGATTGGCGGCATGCAGAAACATTCCACCATGCTGGTCCGCTACCTCTTGCGCGCCGGCGTGGAGCTGACGCTTGTTCATCCGCACCGCGACGATGAGGTGCAGCCCCTGTTTGTCGAAGAGGTTTCACAACCCCGGCTGATTGCGGTTCCCTGGCCTTCTTCTCTGCCTTTTCCCGGCCACTATCTCTGGAAAAATTACCGCTACAGCGCCTTGGTACGCGATGCGTTGATGCAATCCGGACATCCACCGGCGCCCATTTACGTGCAGGGTTTTGCAGGTTGGAAGCTCATCAGCGAACCCCTTACCGGTTTTCCGGTCTTGCTGAATTTTCACGGCCTGGAAATGTTCCAGCGTTTACAAGGCAGCCGAAACCGCTTGCAGGCGGCCATGTTGCGGCAGCCGGCGCGGACGCTGATGCGCAAAGCGGATGGCGTGGTTTCGCTGGGCGGTAAACTGGAAGATATCATCCGAACCCAGGCACCTTCTGCCCGTATTTTCACCCTTCCCGTTGGCATTGAAGCCGCATGGTGCGAAACCCCTTTTCGCAACAGTACTGATCGGCGCCATTTCCTGTTTGTGGGGCGTTATGAATGGCGGAAAGGGATAGAATTGCTGCAGGAAGTAATCCCCAGGGTGCTTGCCATAAGTCCGGAAGCGCATTTTCGCTTCATTGGAGATATACCGGCGCATGTGCAGCACAGAGACCCCCGTGTGCATTACGATGGTCCGTTGCGCGATGAAAAGCTGATCCAAACGATCTATGCAGCTTCGGATGTCTTGCTCTGCCCATCCTGGTCAGAAGGCATGCCAACGGTTATCCACGAGGCCATGGCAAGTGGTTTAGCCGTTGTAGCCACCGATGTCGGTGGCGTGGCCGAGCAGGTAGACGAAAGCAATGGTTTCCTGATACAGCCCGGCGATTCGATAGGATTGGAAGCAGCCATCCTTGCCTCTTGTCGCGCAACAGGGAACAACCTCGACACCCTCCGGCGTCGTTCGCGTGAAAAAGTCAGCAGATTTTTCTGGCCGCGGGTCGCAACGCTTACCCTGGAGGCTTTGCAGGCGCTGAAATGCTAACCGAAGTTTGTTTTACTGCAGGTTGCTTTGCCTGGTACTCAATCCAGGAAACTTTGTGCTTTCCTTCTGCAATCTTCCGGGTATAGTAATACATGAAAATAAACAGGAAGAAACCGTTTCCGAAATAATGCCCTGTGCGCAGCAGCCGCACAACAATGAGGATAAAAATGCTCTGGTTGATGATGTTCAGATAACGGAACCTTGGGTTGCGGAGGTATTTTTTTCCCATGAAGAAACGCCATAGGAATATAAAAACGGCCAGTAAGCCCAATAGTCCGGTTTCAGACATAAGCCGGAGGAAAAGACTGTTCGCGTCAAACTTGTTAAAGGTACCGAAACGCTCAATGAAGTCGGGAGGGAAGTACTTCGCAAAAGTGATATCGTAGTTCACCGGGTGTGAACCAAGGCCTGAACCCAAAAATGGGTTGCGTACAAACGACTCCTTGGCGATGATAAAATTTGTATACAGGGCGAAGGTACTTGAGTTAACTTCTGAAATGGCTTTCACATCCACCTCACCCCCCTGGAAAAGACTCAGCGTATCATCCACTCGCTCCTGAAACTCGCTGAGGGCGTCTTTAAGGTTATTGTAAAAGGCAATACCAAGAACGATGATAACCGGTGCAATCAGCAGCCGGGCCTGTCCCCTCAGCAAAGAGAAGTAGTCAGCGCTCCACATGTACATGACAACTATGAGTGCAAGGCCAATATAGCCTGCGGACGAGAAGGTGAACAAGAAACACAAACCGATTACACCAAGGTGCACCCAGTTACGCATAGATGCGCGGTAGGTTTTCTCATTCAGGAAGCGAAAGGTTTGATAATACAGCGCCGGCAAAAGAGCAACAGCCAGAAAATAGGGTTCACCCATAATCGAATAAATGCGATAAAAACCGTTGCTGGTTGGTTTTATTTTGCCTGTCAAGGCGATACCTTGCAAGAGGAATACTTCAGTTATCAAGCCCCACAACGCTACATAGAACGCGATTTGCATGTAGCGATTGAAGAGATCTTCAATCTTGAAGTCGTTCGTTTTTAATAACAAATAATATGCCATCGCCGAATAGGTGATGCCGAGCACCTGTTTAAGCAGGTGAATACCCAGCGTACCGTATGCAACGTTAGCCATGAAACTGGTCACATATAAAATTAGCATGAAGTTCAGGAACCATTTCGGGACCAGGCGAATGGTTTGCTTATTGAATATTACATACAGGATAAAAACAAGATAAATCAGATAATAATAGTAGAAATCAAAAGGCTGCCGGAAAAAATAAAAGTCGTCCATGAAA
>JBKDBI010000436.1:0-2657 GCA_046314695.1 Bacteroidota bacterium
GGTTCGCACGGGCAAAACAATTACGGCCCTAATGGCAGCGTCGAAATACGGAGCGCGGCGCGTGCTGTTTGTATCCAAGCTGAAAGCCCTCGACAGCATCCGCTTCGATTATTCCGACGTGCTGAACGGGCAGGCCATAGAGGGGTACAAATTGGAAGTTACCAATTACGAGAGCCTGCACAAGCTGGAACCCGTGGATTATGACGTTTTGATTTTAGACGAAGCGCATGGCCTGGGCCAATACCCGAAGCCGTCGCAGCGGGCGGAACGGATCCGCGAAATATGCACCCGGCAGGCAAAGCGCCCGGCGGTCATCTACCTATCCGGCACCCCGACCCCTGAAAGCTATGCGCAGATGTTCCATCAGTTCTGGGCATCTGGCGGCGGCCCGTGGGCTAACTATAAGACATTCTACCAATGGCATAAGGACTACGGCAAACCTGCTGAACGTTGGCTCGGGCAGCGGAAGGTGGCCGTGTATGATGACGTACCAGCCGGGCCGGTCATGGATGCGGTTAAGCCGTACCTGATCACATGGACGCAAGAGGAAGCGGGGTTTGAGTGTGTGGTGCGGGAGCAGGTGGAAACCGTTCCCATGCCGGCCATCATCCGCCGCGGGATTGACCTGCTGCGTAAGGATGGGGTCATCATTATGAAGGACGGCGATACCATAGAAGGCAGCGAGGCGGTTAAAAAACTGGGTAAAACGCACCAGCTATGCGGCGGCACCGTTATAACAGACGGCGGGCGGCGGCTTGTGCTGGACACATCGAAGGCGCAATGGATAGCCGACCGATACGGCGCGGCACGGGTTGCGGTGTTTTACAAGTACCAGGCTGAGCGCGAAGCAATCGAGCAGGTGTTGGGCAAGGGCTGCGACACCGCCGAGCAGTTCAATCAATCGGGCGGCGCGGCGCGCATATTCCTGCAGATACAGTCAGGGCGCGAAGGCGTGAACCTGAGCAGCGCGGACGTGCTGATTATGTATAACGTAGACTTCGCAGCCGTCAGCTATTGGCAGGCCCGCGCGCGCATGCAGTCCATGAACCGATCGGAGCCGGCATTAGTTGTATGGCTGCAGTATGCCGGCGGCATAGAGCCGCGCATCCTCGAAGCGGTGCGGGACAAACAGGATTATACCGTCAGGTATTTTGAGCGGGATTTGTTCGGGGGGAAAATATAGACAGACAGATACAAACCAAATGATACACAAATGACATACGAAGAATTTATCGAAAGCAAGCGGCACCGGGGGGAAGACCACGGTATCGAGCCGCGATGGATGCCGGACACGCTGTTTGACTATCAAAAGCACGTCACCGAATATGCTATCCGCAAAGGCCGCTGTGCCGTATTTCTGGATACCGGATTAGGCAAGACGATTATCCAACTTACCACGGCTGTAAATTACCGGATGCACACCGGAAAGCCGGTGCTAATTATTACCCCTTTGGCAGTTGCGTTTCAGTTTATCAAAGAGGCGCAAAAGTTCGGGATAGATTCAGTAAGCTATTCCAAGGATGGGCGTATTGAATCGGATATCGTGGTGTGCAATTACGAGCGATTGGAAAAGTTTCGGTCTGAGGATTTCGACTGCGTGCTATTGGATGAATCAAGCATCCTGAAAAACTTTGACGGGGCTATCAAAAGTCAGATAACCGGATTTCTCAAAAAAGTAAAATACCGGTTCCTGTTCACTGCTACCCCTTCGCCTAATGATTACATCGAATTAGGCACAAGCTCCGAGGCCTTAGGGTACATGGGATATATGGATATGCTGGGTAAGTTTTTTAAGAACAACAACAACAGCATAGATCCAGCGCATCGCGGGGTTGAATGGTATCTAAAACCGCACGCAGATCGCGATTTTTGGCGATGGGTTACCAGTTGGTCAATATCCTGCAAAAAGCCGTCCGACCTGGGTTATAGCGATGGGCGTCACAATCTGCCGGAATTGCACGAAATACAAACCGTGCTGCGAAATGAAACGCCGTTAATAGTCAATGGGCAAACGAGCCTATTTACGCGCCCTGCTTTGAGCTTTGCAGAGATAAAAGCAGAGGTACGGGCAACCCTGAACCAACGCTGTGAAATGGCCGTAAAAAAAGCGCTGCAGCACGAAACGTCTGTCTACTGGGTGAATCTTAACGATGAGGCCGACCTGATTGGTAAAATTGACACGAACGCGGTCGAGGTTAAGGGTAACATGAAGATAGACCAAAAAGAGGATATTTTAATGGCATTCAGTAACGGCGAAATTAAAAAGCTGATTACGAAGACCAGTATTACCGCCTTCGGCCTAAATTGGCAGCACTGCAACCATGCGACATATTTCCCAACCTACAGCTACGAACAATACTACCAGGCTGTGCGAAGGTTTTGGCGCTTTGGTCAGACGCGGGAGGTGTTTATTGACCTGATCCTGTCGGACGGCCAAATTAAGATAATGGATAGCCTGCTGGTAAAAAAGGATAAGGCAATCCGGATGTTTGAAAACCTTACAAAGCAGGTGAACGACGGTTTTAAGATCGAAACAAAAGGCTTTGACAAATCACTCACACTACCTAAATTTTTGAACCCATGATAAAAGAACAGCAGATCACAGACACCTACGCAATCTACAACAGCGACTGCATGCACGTTATCCGCGAATTGCC
>JBKDBI010000437.1:0-2085 GCA_046314695.1 Bacteroidota bacterium
GCCGATTTATTCGCCGGGCAATTGGCCGCGACGATGGCCGAGGCCATTCATGCCGTCAGGCCCAATACACCGGAAGCCGAATTGCTCGGGCAAAAGGCGCTGGAATTGTATCCCGCAGGCGGTTTTTACGGCAACGACGGAGCCGTGAAGCTGATGGAAGCACTCTACCGCAAGGGAATGGTCGGAACAGCCGGGCACCTGCTTTCTCTCTGGGTGAGCGATGTGGAAGAGCGGATGGAGCTTTTCCGCTTTGGCAAAATGGGCGGTGTGTTGGCACAAGCCTGGTTAAACGAAAATGAATTGCGCAACCTCGAAACGCGCTGGGCAAATGAGGGCATGCCCGTGGAAGCCATGCGTGACCTCCGCAACGCGTTGTCGCAATCGCGCGGATTTCGCTAAAAATATCCGCTTGTTGTTCAGGCTTTCGCGGCGATATTGACCAATATCATAGGAAAGTCAAATTCTTTTGTCGAAGCTTGTTTTTAAAGCAATCTTGATGCTATGAAAACAAACCTTACGAAAATGATTGCAGGGCTGCTTTGCAGCTTGGCTTTACATGTGCAAGCCCAACGAACGGCGCTGCATTTTGACGGCGTGGACGATTATGTGCCCGTAACCGGAACAACGGCGTTGAATTCCATGACCCGCATCACACTGGAGACCTGGGTTTACGTCGATAATTTCAATTCATCGCCTTGCGGTGATTGCGCTCCCATTATCTGGAACCAGGGCAAGGCATATCGTTTCGGGACAGGCAACGGAAAGCAGGTGAATATCCAGCTTTCGGATGGCTCGGCCAGCTATTCCCTTACCAGCGCTACAACCTTACTGGATTCAACCTGGCACCACATCGCCTGTACCTATGACGGCAGCAAAATCCGGATATTTATCGATGGTGTCTGCACCGATTCATCCAGCCAGACGTTCAACATCGCCTCCGCATCGAGTACTGCGGATGTGTGGATTGTGGACAATGTGACAGGCTACGGCGGTATCCTCGAGGAAACCCGGATCTGGAATTTTGCGCGGACGCCAAAACAGATCAAGGAGGGCATGATCCAAACCTATCCTTCCTCAACTACCGGCCTGGTATTGCAGCTGCATTACGAAGACGGTGTTGCCTACGACGACAATACCAGCCTGACAACCATCACCGACGATTCAAGGAATTCCCATACAGCGACACTCACCAATTTCAACCTGAACGGCAATACCTCCAACTTCGTGCTGGGACGCAGCTATTGCGATACGGCGGTATATGCCAAGCTGAAAATCAAGAGTTGCCTGCGCTATACCCTGCCTTCGGGCAAGCGCATCATTACGCGGACAGGAACGTACAACGATACCATTGTTTCCTACCGCGGCTGCGATTCCATCATGACGATCGATGTCACCATCAACCTGAACAGCAGTGCCAGCCAAACCATCATTGCCTGCGATTCGTTCCGGAATCCGCTCAACAGTGCCATTTACCGCAAGAGCGGCAAGTACCAGGCAACCATTCCCAACTGGGTAGGCTGCGATTCGGTGGTGAGTTTCAACGTAACCATCCTCAAGAAAGACACGACTACCTTCGATTACAATGCCTGCGGAAGCGTGAAGTTGCGCAACGGCAATACGGTTTCTGTTGCCGGAACCTATATCGACCGGCTGAAAGGTTACCGCAATTGCGACAGCCTGGTAATCCACCGGGTCAAGCTCCGGCAACCCAGTACGGCAGCGCGGGAGCTCACTTTCTGCAAGTTTGTGCTTTGCCCGACCAACAGCGCAAAAGTCTTCCGCAGCGCCGGCTTGTATTACGATACCATCCCCAACTACGCCGGCTGCGATTCGGTGATCGCCTATACCGTAAAAAGCAGTTCCACCTCGGGTTCGATTTCCGTGAACGGATGCAGTTCATACAAGAGCCCTTCAGGTCGCTACATCTGGACCCAATCGGGAACTTACAAAGACACCCTTTTCCTTTCCAATTCGCGCGCCTGCGACAGCTTCATCACCGTCAACCTGACGCTCAAACCGGTGCAGAAGATCAACCGCAACGAAACGCATTGCCGCAGCTATACCGTTCCATCCGGCACGCGCACC
>JBKDBI010000438.1:0-5313 GCA_046314695.1 Bacteroidota bacterium
CGCCGCTATAGCGGAAATCAGAAAGTTGAACACATGTTCGGTTTGTTCGTCAGCAAGGCTTGGAATCTTCCGTACATAGTGGACGCTTCCGACTAATCTGGTTTTTCCGTTTACCCAAGGGCGAAATCACCTGCCAACTCCCGCCCTAAACCTTTCCCAACCCATCGCACCTCGTTCCTCCAGATCACCATTCCTTTCAGATTGGAGTCTCTTCACGTATTTCCGTCGCAAGAACCGATATGATGTCTCACTCACGAAATCCCCGTGCCGATAGCTGTCGGGAGTAGGCTTTCGACCCTCCTGAAGATTTTCTAATCCACGATTCGTGACGATTCGCATCCCTTCGCATGGCTAATACGCGCCCTTTGGTTGCTCTTACTCCACCACGAATTTCGCCTGCTCAAAACCTGACCTGCTGCGGAGTTGCAACAAATAAGTTCCCGGAGACAACTTGCTCAGCCTGATTGTTGTTTCATTTTCTGACAACGAGCCACGAAGCAACATGCGTCCATTCAAATCGCAGACAGCATACGCCAACGGTTGACCCGCTTGCATCAAGACTGAACGGATAGATAGGTAATTGCGCACAGGATTCGGGTAAAGCTGCAAGGGCTGTAGGTTTTGACGGGTAGCAGATGTTGTAAGACCAGCGCAAAGCACCTTATTCAGCGTGTCTGTGAGTGGCGTAGAAGCGATCGTGCCGGGTGCGGCGGTGCTTTCGATATAATCGCCTGAGATTTCCCAGATGATCGCTCCGCGCAGCCGTGACCGCAGGATTTCCTGCGCTTTCAGGCCAACCGAACGTTCATCATCATAAGAAACAAACGTGTTGCCGGTCTTGCTGACCAAATAGGGCACCATGGAGATTGAATCCCAGAAGCTGTTGAAGTCTGATTGAGCTGCGAGGATATTGTAGTACAAGGGAGTTCCTTCATCTGCCGCAAATCGCACCATGTCGGCTTTTCCGGTTCCCGGCACTTGCAAACCGGGAGCGCCCGAAGTGATATGCGAACGGCCATACCAGGCCAGGCCAAGTGTAATTTTATCTGCAGGAACGCCAGCTGCCAGCATGTTTTTCACCGCCTCGCTGCAACTGAATCCGGTTTGGCCATGTTTAGCCACAGCATTCAAGGGAGCATTGTGGTTCGTATGGCTATCCCAGGTTCCGTAAAAATCGTAGCTCATGAGATTGATAACATCTACGAGCGGTGCGACTTTATCCCATTCCACCATACTGATATGGCTCGGACTCGCGCCGGCGGCAATGGTGAGCAACAAGGGTTGTTGGGTTTTGGCGGATAACACGTTCAGTGTATCCCTAACTTGCTTCAGCAACAACGTAAAATTCTGCTTCTGGCTTGCATCCGCCGGATACTCCCAATCGATATCGATGCCGTCCAACCCATACAATTCAACCATCGTTCTGCACTCACGGGCGAAAGTGGCACGGCGGCTTGCATCGGCCGCAATACCCGGAAACTTGTCGGAATATGTCCATCCGCCTAGCGAAACCATCAGTTTACAGCCTCCGCGATGGGCATAATCACTCAGCTTCTGACCAGGTTGATGGTATTCCGGATTTCCAAAATCATACTGTGTATCGTAGCCTGCAGGAGCCTTGGACCAATTGATCGGACCCAGCAACTGATTCTTATCGCCCCAGGGATCAGATATCCGAAGTGTCCCGTCGGCCTGGGGTTGAAAAAACGCATAGGTCAAAATACTGTATTTCTGGTACGGAACGCTTTGCGGATTCATCAGCTTGTTGCGGTCGTACCATTGCCAGCCGGCATAATATCCAATCACCTCCTTACACGTTTGCTGGGCCATCAGGCTTTTGCCAAACCCTAAAAAGATCAACCCGCAGTAAGCAAAGGCTCTCAGTCTATTCATGGCTCAAACATAGTTTACGACCATTTTACGCAGGCTTCTGGACTCACCCAAATCTACACTTTATATATTCAACATGGATTTAATGGAGATAAAAAGAGGCAATACGTTACTATAAATATGTTTCTGCAACAATTTTTTGGGCTGCGTTGCAGAAAGGCTGGTTGTTTTCCCCCGCGTCAATCCGCCTTCAACCCATACACCCGCACATTGCCAAACGAATCGACCAGGCGATCCAATTGCGGGGCGATATCGGGCCGGGTCTCCAGTTTGCGGCTGTCGGAAAGGAAATACTGCGCACCGCGTTTCCGCCAGGACTGGAGAGAATCTGCTTCCAGCCGGTCAGTGTCAAAACACCAGCCCTTCCTGTCCAGGTGGTAAAGCCAGATGAAATGCGATACATCGTTGCCGGCCACCACCAGGGCCTTTTCCGGAACCGCTGCCTGTAAGACCTTTTTGCTGCGCAGGATGTTCACGTTGAACCCCGGATCTTCCGGATTCCAGCGGGCCCGCATGCGCAAATGCGTGGTGAGCGGCGCCAGCAGGATCAACCCCACAGCCACACGCCCGTACCAACGCGGCAGATGCGCCAGCTTGTGCACCGCCAGCGCCACCGGGAGGAATATGAAAGGGTAAAAAGGATAGAGATAGTAGTCGTGGTCTTTGCCGATGGCATTCGCCTCGTACACATAATACGCAGACAAGGCCAGGAACCAGACCGCCAGCATCGGAAAATGCCGGTGGCGGTAGTATTTCCCGCGGATGAAAAACACCAGCCCGGCCAGAAACAGGGGCATCAGCGCATAGCCGACGAGCAGTTCGGGCAGGGTCGAAACGAGGTTGTGAACGATATACCCGAAGGTGTTCTGCAGGCTTTCCCAATTGCCGATGATGCCCTGGGTAATGACATGCGAATTCCAGTGCGGCATCACCCAGGCATACCAGGCTGCCGGCCAGGCGATCGGCATCAGGAAAAGCAATCCGTTGGTCCAGACGCGCACTGCCGGTTCTTTCCGCCACAACTGTTGCAGGAAAAACCAGGCCGGAGCGGCATACCAAACCACGAAAGGCAGCTTGCAGGCCACACCGGCGGCCAGGGCCAGGCCGGCGAAGAAGTACCGGAGCCGGTTTCCATCTTCAGCGGCATGAACAAACAGTGCCATGCCGCCAAGCGAAAGGCTGAGCGCCAGGTTATCAGGCATCGGATTGAAGCCGTGGTAATACAATGCCGGGGAAAAGAGCAAGCCGAAGCCGGCCGCCAAACCCGCCCAGGAAGATCCGCCGAGCTTGCGAATCATACTGCCAAGGGCCAGGGCGGCCAGGCAGGACGCGAAGAACATGAAGAAGCGGCTCACCCAGAGCTGCGGACCGGTAGCTTTCCAGATGGCAGCAACCGTCCACTGCATCAGCGGGAATTCCATGCGGAAGATGCCATCGCCGTCGCCGCGTTCATCGCGCCGCGGATGGAGGATATTCATGTCTTCCTCATAGAACGCACGCACGGTAGCCTGCGTCTGCGTCTGCCGCCACACGTGGATGCTGATAAGGTCTTTCTTCAGATGGGGAAGATGCATGAACAGGCTGAGGAGCATCATTCCAATCCATGCCAGGCGCTGTACTTGCATCTTGCAAAAGTGCGGATTTTTTAATCATGGTTCCGCGCCGCCCGGTGATTGAGTAGCCGGAACGAAGTGGAGGCCCCGACTGTAGCGAAGCGTTGGGGAAATGTACCGGGTGGCGGAGCACTCACTCAACCGCAGCGAAGTGCCGTGCCCCTATCGTAGGTAGGGGCAACGCAGCAGTCCCGACTATTTCTGTCGGGAAAATCGGGACACGGGATTCACCTATCCCTTCGCTGCGAAGTGCAACGCAGCAGTCCCGACTATTTCATTCGGAAACACACCGGGTAGGTTTCGACGGGGCTCAACCACCCGCCGGCCTTACCGCCATTCTACCGGTCTTCTTAATAAATAGCCATCGCGCTTTGCAAGTTCATCGGGAAACTGGTTATCCAATAGCTTCTTTCTGCCAATTGTCAGGCTTCCCTTGGAAACAAGCGCCACTGAATTATTAAACCGCTTGGGCGGAAAAGCCACAAAGACTCTCTTTTGCTTGAAGTTTTCGTGAATGGCCCGGATGGGTGGAACCAAGTCACTATCCCCAGAAATGAGCATTGCCATATCGTACTTGTCCTGATAGGCATCGATAATCATTTGGGTGGCAATGTTCACATCCGTCATTTTCTCGTTGTAGTTCGGCCAAATGTGTGCGCAACGTTTACATTCAAGCGTATCTCGCTGGTAGTGGCCATAAAACACCTGAACCCCAACCGTTTCCAACGCCTCGATGTACGAGGTTTGCCTTTTCTGCTTTTCCGGATTGTTGCTGACCCTGCTGGTGAAATACTTGACGCCCATCAAGTCCTGACCGGATTTCAAAAGTGATTCAGCCAAACTTTTCAAATTCAACCACTTGCATTGACTATACCCAGCTTCAAGCATGCCAAAGTAGATGTTGAAACCATCGACATAGACCATAACTCGTTCGTTTCTCTCTTTTGCCATTGACAAGTCCATACTATTTCCTAATTTTGTGTACATAACATCGCCGGGGATAGCATCTCCGGCCCGACGCTCCGAAAGGAGCGTTTCTTTTTTCACTAACCCGCTCCGTTTTCCCAACCAATATGCGTTCCTTTTCGATGCCTATCGGCTTCGGTTTTACCCACTAAGCATCGCGAGAAGGTGTTCGTTTTGTTTAAATATTACGAACAATTATGGTTACATTGATATGCGTTTTTTGTTTTTTTGATACCAGTTCAATCCCGGAAACTCCACACACTGCATTTCATAATCTTCAAGCTTCCGCCACCGCTGCCGCCCGGTCATTGAGTAGCCGCAACGAAGTGAAGGCGTATCGCCGTGCCCTGACTGTAGCGAAGCGTTGGGGAAATGTACCGGGTAGGTTTCCCCGACTGAAAAAGTCGGGGCAGGCAGGGCTCAACCACCGCCGCCCGGTCATTGAGTAGCCGGAACGAAGTGAAGGCCCCGACTGTAGCGAAGCGTTGGGGAAATGTGCCGGGTGCATTTCGACTGCGCTCCGTTGCACTTCGCGCGCTCAATGACCCTGCTTCCTGCCTATCACCGCCACCGCCTTCTGCAACACCATCGAATTGGGTACCGTGATGATCTCGCCGTTCTCCGTGCGCAGGTGCACGAAGAAATACGCGAGCTCCGTCACTTCCCCTTCAAAAGGATAATCCTTGTCCAGCACGCGGATCGTATCGCCGAGCTTCAGCGGATGGTTGAAGAAGAGGATGATGCTGGCTGTGATATTCGACAACAATGACCACTGGGCGAAGAAAGCGATGCCCAGGGCCGTGAAAATCGTACCCGCAAAAACCGCCACGCGGCGCTGCTCCAG
>JBKDBI010000439.1:0-2915 GCA_046314695.1 Bacteroidota bacterium
TATCCGGCTGATCCAAAACCACCATACCTATATCCCCGGGTACACGCATTTTCGCGGTAACAACCATTTTTCGATGCTGATCGGCATGGAAAACGCGCACCTGCAGCGTGGTTTCAATGAAATCGCCCAGAATCTGACCACATTCCCCGACGGCCGCGTTGCGGTTTGCCGCGACTTCAACAAGATTCCCGGCGGTATCAAAGGCGCCAATACCTATGGCATTTGCATGGAGCATATTGGCAATTTTGATACCGGAGGAGACATAATGACGGCAGCACACACCGATGCAATACTTGAAGCCAACGCCTTGCTGTGCAAGAAGTTCAGCCTGGTACCTTCAAGTGAAACCGTAGTCTATCACCATTGGTGGGATCTCAACAGCGGACTGCGTACCAATGGTAGCGGTAATACGAAAAGCTGCCCGGGTACCAACTTCTTCGGAGGCAATAAAGTAGCGGATGCCGAAGCCCATTTTATTCCCCGCGTAGCAGCGCTCATCAACCGTACAACAGCGCCTCCTGCGTTACTGTGGGAAGGTTTGGTGAATGCCAACAGTCTGTTTGTACGCGAAAATGCTGACGCCAATGCACGTGCACTGCGTTCCCTGAGCCGCAGCACGCCTGTTATGGTATATGAAGAGCGAAATGGCTGGCTGCGCATCCACCCAACGCACCAGGAATGGGTTTCAGCCCGTTTCATTAGCAGAAACACCGTTCCGGTTCCGAAAGGTCAAATTGAAATCACCGCTTCCACCTTGAAGGTGCGGAATGAACCCAAAGGCGACGCTACCGTATTGCGCAGCCTGGCGCAAGGCACACGAATGGATTGGTACGAATCGCACAACGGTTGGCTGCGGATACACGCCTACCAAAGCGAATGGATCGCCGAGCGCTATACCCGTAGCGTTTGATTTTCAGGGATTTGCGCCTGCTGCCAGCTCCTGTTTGCGCAGGCGGATATTGGCCAGATGCCCGTTGAAATCAGCCGCAAACCGGTGGAATCCGCTGCCGTCTCCTTTTGCCACGAAATACAGATACGCATGCTTTTCGGGTTCAAGCACAGCTTTTACCGAAGCCGGGCCCGGTATGCAAATTGGCCCGGGTGGCAAGCCTGCGTAGAGATACGTATTGTAAAGTGATTCAAACTTGAGGTCTTCGTAGGAAAGCGCCCTCCATGCGTCGATGGCGAAATTCACCGTCGGGTCGGCTTGGAGCTTCATTCCTTTCTTCAACCTGTTCAGGTAGACGCCGGCAATGCGCGCTTTTTCCTCTGAGCGGATGGTTTCTTTTTCGACGATGGAAGCAAGAATCAGCGCGGAATCGGCCTGTTGGGGGCTCAGATTTTTGGCTACCCAATAACTGCGTGCATACTGACTGAACTGCCTGAACAGATCGCGGGCATCGGCTGCATAATACACATTGTAGGTATTGGGCAACACGATGCGGTGGAAATTGCGGGGTGTTACTTTAAATGCAGCCAGGAAGGCAGAATCCTGCAGGCAACTGTCCAATTCTGCGGCCGTGACAGCCAGCTGTCTGGATAATTGCCGGGCGAGTTGTCGGCGGTCATGACCCGGCAGCACCACCACATCGACTGTTTGGCGGGCATGCCGTTTCAATCCGATGATAACCTCATACAAGCTGCTGCCTTTTTCGATGGTGAAACGCACCGGCCGCACGTCTTTGTAGCGCATCCAGCCTGCGAGGGTTTCAAAAAACCAGGCATTGCGCAAGGCGAGGCTGTCTTTCAGTCCTTGCTGAACCTGCCCCATATCGCTGTTACGCGGAATCCTGACGGTACCAGTTTTGCCGCTTGCCGGTCCGAAAATGATCCAAGCAAAGCCGATGGAAATGAAGAAAATGAGCGCAATTGCGATAAGCAGTAAACGTTTCATGGAAGGATAGCCCTTTTTCGAAGAAACAAAAGTAATGCCGCCTGCTACTGACGCATATTTGCAGCATGAAGATTGCCCTTTGCGGATACGGAAAAATGGGGAAAATTATTGAAGGTATTGCCCTTTCCCGCGGCCATGAGATAACGGCCCGCTTTACGCGTTCCAATCCGCTGAACACGACCGAACTGAGCACCGCCGATTTGGTCATAGAGTTTACAGAGCCTGCCGTGGCGGTGGATAACATTTCGTATTGCCTGCGCGCCGGGAAGCCTGTCGTAAGCGGAACCACCGGCTGGTATGCGCGGCTCGATGAACTGCAGGCACTCGCCGTTTCCTATGAAACAGCTTTGTTTACGGCATCTAATTTCAGTGTAGGCGTGAATATCCTTTTTCAGGTCAATGCCCTGTTGGCGCGTTTGATGGAAGGGCGGAGCGCCTACAAATTGCAAATGGAAGAGATCCATCATGTGCACAAAAAGGATGCGCCCAGCGGCACAGCCATCACGTTAGCAGAAGGCATCATGTCCGCCAACCGCGATTACCACAGCTGGCAGGAAACGGTCTCTGAAACCGAAACAGGTGTAATACCGATCCGGAGCCTGCGCACAGACGAGGTTCCCGGCACGCATACCATTAGCTGGAATTCGCCTGAAGACCGAATCGATCTCAGCCATATAGCGCATAACCGCAATGGCTTTGCCTTAGGCGCCGTGTTGGCCGCCGAATTCACCTGTGGGAGAAAAGGCGCTTTTGGTATGAAAGATTTACTGCAATTTTGAACTTTATGCAAGCCCATAACGCGAACCTGTTTTTTGCCATAGCGGTCGTTTTCTATGCCTTGACCCGCCTCGGTTTGTTCATGCTGTTCAAAAAAGCCGGCAAACCCGGCTGGCTGGCCCTGGTACCGGTTTTGAGCTGGTGGCATTGGGCAAAACTGGTCAACCGGCCCTGGTATTATGTGCTGCTGCTTTGCATTCCGGTTGTGAATGTGATCGCCGGCTTCACCATCACGATCGACTTG
>JBKDBI010000440.1:0-3086 GCA_046314695.1 Bacteroidota bacterium
CGATGCAGCCGGACCGACGGGTTACCGCAGCACCCAGATCAATGCCGTGTATTCCTACAATTTGCCGCTCAACCACCGCAACCAGACCTTGCAGTTTGGCTTCACCACCGGCTACCGCAGCCAGGGCATCGCGCTGGCACGCATGCGTTTCGAAGACCAGATTGACTATTCCAAAGGTGTCGTAAGGCCCAGTGCCGAACCCTTGCGCGTGGACCAGGTGGAAAATATCGACCTTGGCGCCGGTGTGGCTTTGTTCACAGAGAAATTCCAGCTGGGGTTGGCGATGCACAACATCACCCGGCCGCTGTTCGATTATACCGGCATCCTCGACAACCGCATCCCACGGCGTTATACATTGCACGGCGGTTACAACCTGCGCCTGCCCACCGCCGACCGCCGCGATTATGCTGCCTGTCGCTTCAAGGCTGTGGCCGTAAGGCAGGGCCCCTTTTCGCAGTTCAATGCCAGCACGGAATTGGTGCGCAACGGATTTGGCTTTTCGCTCGGCTACCGCCGCAACTGGTACCGCATCAGCCAGGCAGACGCGATTATTCTGCATGCCCAGGCTGCGCACAAGGAATACGTATTTTTCTATTCCTTCGAAAACACCGTTTCATCCCTGCGCAACAGCATACCTGCGACCCATGAAATCGGCCTGCAGATCCGATTCAGGCCCATTCGTTACAGTCCGCGACCGGAAGGGCCGGGCATGTTTGAGTGAGGGTACGGATCGGCCGGTGTGTCATAACGACCATACCACCGTTCAAGAAATCAATATTCTGACGCAACACTGTGGTAGCCGGAGGTGTGAATACCATCCTTGAATAACACCTAGCCCCTTGTTTTCGGGCAAATACTTAGAATCATTTTCATTCTAAACAATTCCTCAAAGTTATTTGGTCGGTATAACGGAGGATTTGCCATTCCCAGACTTGTGGCAATAATGCTTGACCGATTATCTTCATTGATTCACCGCCTGCGAAATTGCGGCAATAAAAAACCATGGTACCCGAAACGAATCATTGGGCTTGCGGTGAGCATGGAAGGCAAGCATTCCCCATGTTCGCCTTATGCCTTTTCTGGTCGTGGAAATTCAAAAGGGAGACTCCACGGCAGGGTATTTATTCGTGCATTCAACGCACTGATATGTGTTAGTAATTCATCAAAGGATGCAGGTTCAGCCTCATAAATCATATGGTCTAGCATCACCAGATAATCAGCCTTCCACAATTCAATGACGGGTGCTGGCGGAATTATGTTGATAGATTGAGGTTGATGCGCATTATAGTCCACACCACTTACACGCGTATAGGTATGGCGATGCGACACAAGCTTAGCGTACAATCCAGGCGTATTCAAGGCAGTATCTGCGTAAGGTGTAGTAGCAAGTTTCATGATGTCATAGAGATGCCGGCTCATTCTTTCTACGCGCATTTTCTCCGGCGATCGCTGAAACTCTTCGTGCAGCAGAAATATTTTCTCCAGAAATGTTCGTTCCGGATTCACGGTGGGGATAAGTTCAGGCAACTGGCTGACAAAAAACTCCGGGTAATGTTGATCCAATAATGAAATGATTCGAACCCGGGTATTCGGTTCAGAAAGCGAGCGAACCCCGATTTCTATTTGAACCCTTGGCTCCATATAACCCTGAATGGGTATGACGTTTGGATAGAAAATATTGATTTTTCTATCGCGATCACTGGCTGGTTTACTATCTGGTTCAACACGTACCTGCAAGTAACCAACTTCCTGAAAAGCTGTTTTAAGTGCTTCGACAAAAACCTGATCGATGAAATCACCAGCTGTTTTGCGGAGTTTATCGCGTTGATTCTTGCCTAACTCGCCGTGAAATCCAAAGCGCTTTCCATCCAACACAAAGTCTAAATCTTCTGAGAATCGCTGTATCAGCCCCCAAGCCTTACTCAGCGACGTACCGCCTTTAAAGACCATGTAAGAGGCATCCGGCTGCCGGAAAACCAAATTTAATGTAGTACTTACCCACCAATCCTTCTCTACAGCAAAAGGGGTCATACCTGTTTTTTCAGCCAGAGAATTAAAAAATACCCGCTTCTCCTGCGGATCAAGGCTATAAAAGTCAATACTATTCATGAATAAGTACTTTGCGCATGATTTTCTGAATCCAAACCGGTGCGAGTGGTATATCGTGAATAAGATCTTCACGCGCCTCGTTTTTCAACAGTGCCATAATGCGCTGCTCTTCTTCATCGCGGAGAAATCCGTTTCCAATTTCCTTTAAAGCCTGGATTACCAGACGACTGATTTTACCCCTCGCCATCAGATTCTTTGGGGTGGTTTTCTTGAATTTTATTTTTCTTTTTCCGACCTGTATCACCCGCGGCGAACCGTCTGTCAACAAAACTATGTTAACAGGCACCTGTGTACTCAAACCCAGTGCATTGAGTGCGAAAGCTCCAGTTGGCAGGGTTCGTATTTTGTCCCTCCGGATAATCGCATCTGCAACTTCCTCGGCAGTTGGCAGCAATGGACCAAGCAATGGATGAATCACCGGCCGCACATACATACCTTGCGCGACCCGTTTGATCGCACCCTGTTTTTCTAATCTGAAAAGGGTTAATCTGATCGCTTCCGACGACCCCAAATCGACGAAATCCGATGCCAATAAAAGCCTCCCGGGCGGCAAGGCTGAAATCCGCTGCCCTATTTCTGTCGCTACACTCATATGGCCCTTTTGTAACAAATATAGTATTTTTTTGTTACAGTTTTCGTCGCTCATCAAAGTCTGAAACGCCATCCTTCCCGAAGATCGGTGCAACCCTGGTTGTATTTGAACTCCCACAAGCACAAATTGTCAGATTCCTGGCTTGCCGCACGATCGGAGATACTATAACCCAGGATGCAACTCATTTCGCCATGGTGCACCAGATGCTCCAGGGTACGCTACGGATTTACATTATGCAATTGAAATCCAGCCGTTTACAATCTGTATGCACTTACACCCCAAGATTCCGAACAAGCAACCCGACCGCAGCGCATAAGCACTATCAGCCCGATTCCTGCGCTGCGTCAAGCAGGCATGATTCCATCAGTCGGAATTTTGAATAAAA
>JBKDBI010000441.1:0-7560 GCA_046314695.1 Bacteroidota bacterium
CGGAAGGTATCGCTGCGGTATTCCCAACGGCCGTCGTCAGATTTCAGCGGACGATAGTACTGATAATCCAAATGGTTTCCGGGAAACAACTGAGGCAGTACTGGCAGGCTGTCGAATTGCCAATAGCGGGCGAGGCCCATGTTGTGGCCGGCGAAATCGTTCCAGGCGTAGATCAGTTGCGGACTCCCATCCGGAAATGGTGGCCCCAGGCGCAGGTGGGCCCGCTTTTCCTGCCAGACTCCGGTGGGAACGATCCGCTGAGCACCATTGTATTCAATGAGGCAATTCTGATCGCGTAATTTTTTGAAAGGCGTATTCAGGATGGGAAGGAAGAGCAAGAGAGAATCGCCGGTGGCTTCGAAGGCTTTGATGGTTTTTTCGACTGAGACCTGCGCGTTGCCCTGATGGTTGAGGCTATCGCTAAGTAGTCGGCTCATGCAGAGTGCCGTGTGCTTGTTAAGTCTTGTTTCTTGTGGTTCGAAAGCGCTAAGGATAGCCGGAGCATCGGCCAGTGCATCGGCCATCAATTCAAGATGCCAAGGGCGGCCGGCGGGTTGGTTGTTGCCTTCGATGCGCAACTGAAATGCGGTGTATTCCGGGTGAAAGGCAAGCACTTGTGCAAAGAGGCTGCTGCTGTCGTTGCTGTATTCGAGGAGGGTAGCGGCATTGGGTTTTGGAGGAATGCCGTTGGGGTAATCCGGCACTTGTTGGGTTTTACAGGCAGCAAGCAGAAGCAGGGCGAGCAATGGTAGGTGCTTTGAAAACGGTGCCATGTTGGGCAAATATATTCTCGCGGGAAGTTCGGACCCTTATTTGAAATTTCGGTGTATATTTGCGGCACTTTCCAAAAGAAAGGGGACCCGGAAAGTCCCCTTTTTTGTTGGCACAGCGATGGGCAGAATCAGCGAAATATTGCGCAAACTGGCGGAAGAAGCCGTTGAAGGCACAGATATGTTTGTTGTCGGGGTGCATCCGAACAGCACAGAAACGCTGATTCGCATTCATATCGACGCAGACAGCGGTTTGAATATGAAGCGGCTGGGTGAAGTTTCACGGGCCATTTCCCGGCGAGTGGACGAGTTGGATACCGGCGAACAGCAGTTTACGATGGAGGTGTCATCTCCCGGGGCAGAGAAGCCCTTGACGATGTTGCGCCAACTGCCTAAGCATCTTGGTCGCAAGCTGGACATCCTGAAGGTGGATGGCGAGCGCCTTATAGCCGTTTTCAAGGCATTGGAAGCCGAAACACTGGAGTTGGAAATTCCTTCGGAAAAGAAAGGCCGCCCGGGCACACCCGCTGTTCTGGCCTGGTCTGATATCAAAGAGTTGCGGGTACATATTGGAAAATAACCCTACGCATTAACCCATTCAAATCCCATGGCCAAGAAAGAAAAAGCAGTGGAGCCCGGCATTAATCTCGTCGATTCCTTTTCGGAGTTTAAAGAGTTTAAGAGCATCGACCGTGCCACCATGATCCGCGTGCTTGAAGACGTATTCAAGAGCATGCTGCGCAAGAAATACGGACCCGACGCGCAGTTTGATATCATCATCAACACCGAAACCGGTGATATTGAAATGTTTCACAACCGCCTGATCGTAGAGGAGGGTGAGGTGGAAGATCCGAACCTGCAGATCAGCATTACCGAGGCCCGTGCCCTGGAACCCGATTACGAAGTAGGGGAAGAGGCGGTAGAGCAGGTTTTCCTGGACGATTTCGGACGCCGCAGCATCCTTAATGCGCGGCAGGCGCTGATGAACCGGATTCTTGAGCTGGAGAAAGACGAGGTATTCCGCAAGTACAGCGTGAAAATCGGCGAGATCATCAGCGGCGAAGTGTACCAGATCTGGAAAAAGGAACTTATGATTCTGGATGATGAGGGCAATGAGCTTGTGCTGCCGCGCAACGAGATGATTCCTTCCGATTTGTACCGCAAAGGCGATACGCTGCGCGCGGTTGTAAACCGGGTTGAGATGGACAAAGGCAGTCCGCGTATAGTGCTTTCCCGCACCGCGCCTGAGTTCCTGGAGCGTCTGTTCGAGTTGGAAGTGCCTGAAATCCTCGATGGACTCATCACCATCAAGAAAATTGTACGCGAGCCCGGCGAAAGGGCGAAAGTGGCTGTTGAAAGCTACGACGACCGGATCGATCCGGTAGGTGCTTGTGTAGGCGTGAAGGGATCGCGAATCCATGGAATTGTGCGGGAGTTGCGCAATGAGAACATCGACGTTATCAACTATACCACGAACAATTCGCTGTTGATCCAGCGTTCACTTTCACCTGCGCGAATCACGAACATCAAGCTCGATGAAACGAATAAGCGGGCTGAGGTTTACCTGGAAAGTGATCAGGTTTCGCTTGCCATCGGCAAAGGCGGTCACAACATCAAACTGGCGGGCAAGCTGGCCGGTTACGAGATTGATGTGTACCGAGTAACCGAAGACGCAGACGACGACAGCGATGTGGAACTGGACGAATTCAACGACGAGATTGCCCAGTGGATGATCGACGAGTTGAAGAAAGTGGGATGCGATTCGGCCCGCGACGTATTGCGCCGCAGCACAGAGGAACTGGTTCGTGTTACCCAGCTTGAAGAAGAGACGATAGTAGAGATCAAAAAGATTCTGCAATCGGAATTCGAATAAGGACAAAAACGTTCGAAATGCAGAAGGGAGGCCGAAAACCTCCCTTTTTGCTTGTCTATGCATGTTGGTATTGCAGAAAATTGGGGCTAATTTTGCGAGATTAACCGGGAATGGCGGATAAAGAGTATAGATTAAACAAAGTTGCCGCAGAGTTGAATATCAGCACTGCCAACCTGGTGGGACATCTCCAGAAAAAAGGTTTTCAGGTGGAAAACAAGCCCACCGCGAAAATCAGCGATGAGATGTACCAGGTGTTGCTTGCCGAGTTCAGACAAGATAAGGCAATCCGCGAGGAGTCCCGCCAAATCCAGAAACAGAAGAACGAAGACAAGCCGGTTCCACCACCGAGCCTGAAGACCTTGAACCGTCCCTTGCCGCGCAAGGAGGAAGTTGAAGAGAAAGTTGAACCTGTTGTTGTTCCGCCGCCTGTTGAGGTAGTATTTGTTCCTGAGCCTGAGCCGGTACCGGTTGTGCCTGTAGTGGAAACGCCGGTTGTGCCGGTTGAGGAGGCACCGCGCAAGGATGATTTGCCGGGTCTGGTGGTATTGGGCAGGATAGAAAACCTGGAAGCCCGTCCTAAGAAGAAGGAGAAGGAAAAGGAGAAGCCAGCTGCAGAAGTAAAGCGGCCAGTGGTTGAGAGCAAAGAAACGCCTGTAAAAGAAGATCCGAAGGCGGAAGAGGTTCCGATTGCACAAATACCTGAAGTGAAGGAGCCCGAGGTAAAGAAACCCGAAGTCAAAGTTCCGGTAGCAGAAGAAAGGCCTGCAGAGGTTGTTCCGGTAACGGATGTTCCCGCTGTCGAGGTTGCTGAACCCAAGGTTGAGGCACCTTTACCACCAGGCGTCGAAGAAAATGCGGTTGAAAAGGTTGAGACCCGATTTGAGAAGATCAGCGGGTTAAATATCAAGGGCAAGATTGTTCTTCCGGTAGAGCAGCCGCGTAAATCGGCGGCAGACGGTGAGAAGGGCAAGCGTCCGCGCAAGAAAATTGGTGCCGAGAAGGTGCGTATTGACAAGGTGAAGGAGAATCCGGCCGGTGGTAGTAATCCTGCAGCCCCAGGCAACCGTGAGACCAAGACCGTTTCGCAGGAGCAGGTGCGCAAGAACATCGGCAGCACGATGCGCGGCATTCAAAGCGGCGGAAAAGGCAGGGGTCAGAAAGACAAGCATAAAAAAGACAAGCGCGACCGCATACGCACCGGTATGGAGTCGGAAGATGCACGTCGCCGTCAGGAGTCGCGGATCATTAAAGTAACCGAGTTTATCTCGGCAAACGAACTGGCCAGCCTCATGAATGTGAGTGTTAACCAGGTAATCACAGCGTGTTTCTCGCTGGGCTTAATGGTGTCTATCAACCAGCGCCTGGATGCAGAGATCATTCAGCTTTTGGCAGGCGAATTTGGTTTTGAGGTAGAGTTTGTAGATGCCGACAGCCAGATCGATGTGGAAGAAGAAGTGGATCGCGAAGAAGATTTGCGGCCACGTCCGCCGATTGTAACGGTAATGGGTCACGTAGACCATGGTAAGACTTCATTGCTCGACCATATCCGCAGCACGAATGTAATTGCCGGTGAAGCGGGAGGTATTACCCAGCATATCGGAGCTTATGAGGTTACATTGCCTGATGGTCGTAAGATAACTTTCCTTGATACGCCGGGTCACGAAGCTTTCACGGCGATGCGCGCGCGTGGTGCGAAAGTGACAGATATCGCGATTATCGTAGTAGCTGCGGACGACAGTGTGATGCCGCAGACGCGTGAAGCCATCAGCCACGCACAGGCTGCCGGTGTACCGATGGTATTCGCCATCAATAAAATTGATAAAGATGGTGCCAATTCTGAACGTATTCGCGAGCAGTTGGCCCAATTGAATATACTGGTTGAAGATTGGGGTGGAAAGTTCCAGGCCCAGGAAATCAGTGCAAAAAAGGGTATCAACATGGACAAGCTGCTTGAGAAAGTATTGCTTGAAGCCGAGATGCTCGAATTGAAAGCCAATCCTGATCGCCTTGCTAAAGGCACGGTTGTGGAAGCAACACTGGAAAAAGGCCGAGGTGTGGTGTGCAGTTTGTTGGTTCAGACGGGCACACTGAGTGTTGGAGACAATGTAGTGGCAGGACCTTATTATGGGCGTGTCAAGGCGCTCTTCAACGAGCGTGGTCAGCGGGTTGATTCCGCTCCGCCATCCACTCCTGTAAAAATGCTTGGATTCTCTGAGACACCGACAGCCGGAGACCAGTTCATTGTTTTGCGCGAAGAAGCAGATGCCAAGGATCTGGCTAACAAGCGATTCCAGCTTGTACGCGAGCAGGGCATGCGCACAAGGAAGCATATCACGCTCGACGAAATTGGAAGGCGTTTGTCTATTGGCAACTTCAAGGAGTTGAACCTGATTGTGAAGGGCGACGTGGATGGTTCAGTGGAGGCATTGAGCGATTCGTTCCTGAAGTTGAGCACCGAAGAGATCAAGGTGAATGTGATCCACAAGGGCGTAGGGCAGATTACGGAGAGCGATGTTTTGCTTGCTTCTGCATCCGACGCAATCATAATCGGTTTCAACGTTCGTCCTGGTCTCACAGCGCGCAAGCTGGCTGAGCATGAAGAGATCGATATCCGCAATTACAGCATCATCTACAAGGCTATCGAAGAAGTGAAGATGGCAATGGAGGGCATGTTGAGTCCGGAGACCGTAGAGAAGGTGATAGGCAACGTGGAGGTGCGCGATGTATTCCGTATTTCCAAGGTTGGAGCAGTAGCCGGAGCTTACGTAATGGATGGCAAGGTAGAGCGGAACGCGAAGGTGCGGGTATTGCGCGATGGCGTGGTATTGCACGAAGGCGATCTTTCTTCCCTGAAGCGCTTCAAAGACGATGTAAAAGAGGTGACCAAGGGCTACGAATGTGGTCTGCAGGTAGCGGGCTTCAACGATATCGAAGTAGGTGATTACCTGGAGGTTTACAAGCTTGAGCTGGTGAAGCGCAAGCTGGACTAAGCGATTGTTTTCCCGGCCCTGATGGGCAGTAAGGTTGAGCGGGTGATTTACTTATCCGCCTGTCCTTTTATTTTATGCTAAACAAACCAGCAGTGGTTGTTTGTGTGGATATTTGTTCCTGTTGGTTGGCATAAGATTAACCATGTGTATATAAATGTGCATTATTAAGCGATGTAGCATGAACAAAATATGTCATCAGATCAGAAGAAGGAGGGAAGCATTGGCTTACAGTCAGTTGTATGTAGCATCGAAAACGGGTATGACGCAGCAGAATTATTCACGTATTGAATCGGGGAAGGGCGATCCACCGATTTCGGTATTGCAGCGGATTGCGAAGGCGTTGGAATGCAGGCTTGGAGATTTGATCAGTGCAGCTGAACGTGAGGACACCTCTGATATTACCGGCACTTAGCCCTTCCTGCGGGCTACTATGTGCCATTCGTTGCCTTGACGGGGCTTTACGCTATCATCGCAAGGTCTGGCTTCAAGAATATCGAATTCGTTTTCGAGAAGCCGGATATAGTCGTGTGGGTTCCCCCCGAATGGAGGGCCGTCGAAAGGGAATTCAACTGAAAACCAAAGTCCGGCAAGCAATCCGCCGGGCTTTATAATGGCTGCCATTTGTTTTGCATAATCGTATCGAAGCTCTGGTTGCAGGGCACAGAAGAAGGTTTGTTCTATTACAAGGTCAAAGGATTCGGCCAGGCTGAAGAAGTCGGCGCAGATAATTTTTATTCCGGGATTGTCGGCGAAGCGATTCTGTAGTTTTGCACAAAGTGTAGGCGAGATATCGCAGAGTGTAATGTTGTCGAAACCACGTTCAGCAAGTGCTGCTGCTTCCCATGCGTTACCGCAACCGGGAATGAGTATGCGGGCGTTTTTGGGAATATATTGGCGATCGAAGAACAGGATCAAGGCAGGTGCAGGCACGCCAAGATCCCAACCGGTTTGTTCGTTCTGCCAGCGTTGATCCCAGAATGATTTATCGAGCGGGTTAGTCATGCATTTCTCCTTTCCATTCGATATGGTTTCGGTAAAGTTGCACGAGTCCTCGCTGTTCCATCTTTTTGAGCAGGCGGGAAATAACTTCGCGGGAAGAGTTGAGGTCGCGTGCAATATCCTGATGTGAGGTGAAGATGTCGCGGCTGCCCGTTCCGTCGGCCATTCGTTTGAGGTAGAATTCAAGTCGTTCGTCCAGACTGCGGAAGGCGACCTGATCTATTACCATGAGCAATTCTTCGAAACGTGTGCGATAGGTTCCAAGCACAAACTGATACCATGTTCGGTATTCAGTCATCCACTTATCCATCAGGTCGAGCGGGAGCGTGAGGACAGTGGTGTCTTCGACAGCCTGAGCCCCGATTTCGCTGGTTTCGCTTTTGACAGCACATACAAGACTGACAGCGCAAGCCTCGCCCGGGCCTAGATAGTAGACCAGGAATTCAGCACCTTCATCACTTTCGCGAAAGACTTTGAGACGTCCATTGAGTACGAGCATGGAAGACCTTATGTATTGCCCCGGCTTCATAAGTGTTTCACCGCTTTTGTAGATGCGGATTTGGCCAAGGGTTTTAAAATGCGATAAAAGCTCAGGTTCGAGTTGAGGGAATATGTTTTTTACATCGGAGAAATCCATGGTGTAAAAGTAGGTCAGGAAGGAGAAAGGTGTGATAGCTTTACTTGTGTGGTGAGTATATATAAAGATTAAACGTTTATAAGCGTATAATTTTGGGCCAGATAAGTCGGATGCTTGCCACACCACTTTGAGGGTATGTGCGGAAAGTCTATATTGCGCCTGCATTATAGCTATTTTAGATATGGACTTTTTTACATTTATCAAAACTTACAACACAGAAGAAAGATGTGTTCTTTTGTGGAAGGAATTTCGGGATAAGCACGGTGTCTATTGCAACCGTTGCGGTTCATC
>JBKDBI010000442.1:0-9541 GCA_046314695.1 Bacteroidota bacterium
AAAAACCACGACTATGGCAAACTGAGCGGCCGGGTGCTGGAAGACCTTATAGCCGGCGCCGGCAACGAAGCGCGCGAGCTGGAAGGCCAGGACGAAAAACGCAATCCGAACGATTTTGCGCTCTGGAAGAAGGCCGATCCGGAGCATATCATGCAGTGGAGCAGTCCCTGGGGCAAAGGCTATCCCGGCTGGCATATCGAATGCTCGGCTATGAGCCGCAAATACCTCGGCGACGTATTCGATATCCACGGCGGCGGGATGGATTTATTGTTCCCGCACCACGAGAGCGAAATTGCACAGAGCACGGCTTGCACCGGCCACAATCCGGCGCGGTTCTGGGTGCACCACAACATGATCACCATCAACGGGCAGAAGATGGCCAAGAGCCTGGGCAATGGCATTACGGTGGAAGAACTCTTCAGCGGCAAACACCCTTTGTTGCAGCAGGCCTACAGCCCGATGACGCTGCGTTTCTTCATCCTGCAAGCACATTACCGCGGCACGCTCGACTTCAGCAATGAGGCTTTGCAGGCCTCCGAAAAGGGTTTGCAACGTTTGTGGAAGGCTGCCGAAACGGCTGGCGGATTGAAAGCCGCTGCCCACAACGACTACGATGTAAACGCCATTGTTGCGGCCTGTGCGGCTGCCATGAACGACGACCTGAACACCCCGCAGGTGATCGCCCAGCTCTTCGAGGCTGCGCGGGTTGCCAACCTCTGCAACGACGGCAAGCTCGCTCTCGATGCTGCGAACATCCAGGCCTTGCAGCAGCTGTTCAAAACGTGGATGGAAGACATCCTCGGCATCCGCACGGAAAGCGCCGGCGACGACCAGGCACTCGACGGGGTGATGCAGATGCTGCTCGACATGCGTGCGAAAGCAAAAGCAGACAAGAACTACGCCCTCAGCGATGAAATCCGCAACCGCCTCAGCGCGCTCGGCCTGGTGATCCGCGACGGAAAAGACGGCAGCAGCTGGAGCAGAAACTGAGGCACCGGCATTCCCATCCCCTCCCAGTCCAGCCATGGTCACTTTCAACGCCTTACGCCAAACCGGCCGCTTCCTCACCCAACGCCGCATCCGATTTGCCGGACTGGAATTCGAGCTCAGCACCCTGCTTTGGTTTGCTGTGGCCCTGGCGATTGCCGCCATCCGCGTAAGCGCCGGCCGCTGGGGCATGAACAATTACCTCTTGTTTGAAGGCATCATCCGCCATATCGGGCAAGGGCAGAACATTTACTGGGATTACTGGTGGGAATACGACGACGCCAACCATTACGGGCCGTCGTTCCTGGTGGTGATTGCACCTTTTTCGATACTCCACCCCATCGCCGGTTGCTTCCTCTGGGTAATGGCGAATGCCGCTTTCCTTTGGTATGCCGTGCGCCGCCTGCCGCTGGAAACGAAACAGCAGAACGCCATCTTGCTCTTTTGCCTGGTCGAACTGAGTACCAGCCTGAGCAATGTGCAGTTCAACCCGATGCTGGCCGCCTGGTTTATCCTGAGCTGGGTATGGTTGCGCGAAGGGAAGCTGATCCGTTCTGCGGCCCTGACCGCGCTTGGATTTCTGATCAAGTTGTACGGCATCGCGGGGCTGGCCTTTGTGGTTGCCACCCGCAAGCCCTGGCGTTTTGCCCTCGGCTTCGTGTTGAGTCTGCTGGTTTTCTTCGCCTTCCCTGCCCTGTTTACCGACCCGGCTTTCGTTTGGCAAACCTATCTGGACTGGTTTGAGTCCTTGCAGGTGAAGCACGCCAAGAACCTGAACCTCGCGGATACCGACCTCAGCCAGGATATCGGTGCGCCGGGCCTGATGCGCCGCATGTTTGGCTTCCCGGAATTCCGAGATATCTGGATGCTGGCTCCCGCTGCCCTCGCCATGGGCATTCCCTTGTTGCGCCTTTGGTTGCGCAAGCCCTTTCCGGCATTGGGCTACAGCATCCCGGCCCTGCTCATGGTGAGTGTGGTGATTTTCAGCAGTTCAGCAGAAAGTGCGACCTATATCGTAGCCGTCAGCGGCATCGGGCTGTGGTTTTTCAGTCTGCCGGCAGAACGGCGGCGCCGGCTTTGGTGGCTGGCAGCCGCAGTCTTTCTGATCAGCAGCCTGAGTTCGACGGACTTGTATCCGGTGTGGGTGCGGAAGGAGATCATCTGGCCGTATGCGGTAAAGGCGCTGCCGGTAACCATTGCCTGGATCTGGATTTTGGTGGATGTGTGGCGGGAAGGGATTCCATGGAGGAATTCACGGAGGGTGCATTAGGCCGGATTAATTTTTAACTGATCTCAGTTCCTCCTGTCCAGCCCCCAGTTCAGCTTGCTGCGCAGGGTATCCAGGAAATTGTGGCCTTCGGGGCGCACCAGCCGGAAGCGGTAGTCGGCCTTGCGGATGGCAATCTGCATGCCGGGAGGGATGGCAATGCTGCGCGCGTCGAGACTGGCCATGTAACTGCTGGCCCGGCCCTCGAGTTCGAAGGAGATGACGTATTCGTCGCGCACTACCACCGGACGCACGTTCAGGTTGTGCGGTGCGATGGGTGTGATGACGAAGTTTCCGGAGCGCGGGAAAATGATTGGGCCTCCACAGGCCAGGCTGTATCCGGTTGAACCGGTTGGCGTGGAGATGATCAGTCCGTCGGCCCAATAGGTGTTCATAAATTCGCCGTTGAGATAGGCATTGATCACGATCATGCTGCTGCTTTCACGCTTGTGGAGCACGAAGTCGTTCAGCCCGACATTGTAGTCAAAAAGCGGTTCAGACGATTCGCATTGAAGCAAGACCCGTTCGTCGATGCTGTAATTGCCTTTCATCAGCCCTTCGAGCGAACTGAGCACATCTTCATCACCCAGGGCTGCGAGAAAGCCGAGCCGCCCGGTATTGATGCCCAAAACAGGAATCCCGGAATCGCGGAGCAGCGAAACCGTATCGAGGATGGTGCCATCGCCGCCCACGCTCAAGAGCATGTCAAAGGGCTTGTGCTCGGCGTCGGCATGGTCAAACAGATCAAAGTCAAGACCGTAACGGTTCATGGCGGCAAGGCCCTGTTCCATGCTGCCAGGAGCAAAAAGCCGGCAGCCGAGTGCTTTGGCAGCGGTGGCTACCTTCACAAAGGCTTCCAGGTGCTGCGGCTGGTGAAAGGTCTTGGCGTATAGGGCGAGTTTCAATAGGATACGATTAGGTGCTTCAGAAAGCGTTGATAAAACTGAGGTTGCCGGAAGGTTTGTTCAAGGCACCCAGACTCACTTCAAATCTAACCATCCGGTCGTAAAAGGCCAAGACATCGAGACCCAGGCCCAGGCCATGCATCCAGTTGCGGGCCATTTCATTTCCGGGTATCAGGGTGGGTTGCACCACACGACCGGCATCGGCAAAAACGTTCAGCCAGACACTGACCGGAATATCGCGGAGCAATTTGTTGGGAACCAATTTCTCCGGGCGCACATGGTGATCGAACCAGAGCGGATAACGCCAGGCGGTTTTGAACAGCGCATAGCCGTTCCCGTCTGCCACATAGGCCTCGTAACCGCGCACATAATCGGAACCATAACCCATCACCCGGCCATAAGTATAGGGCAGCACGCCGGTGGCGTATCGGCTGTAGGCCCCAAATGCCCAAACGCCGCCGGCCAGGGGTTTATAAACAGAATAGCGGGCGGAAAGCCACAGATGGGCAGTTGCTTGAGAAGCCGGAGTGCTGATCCGCATGGGACGCAATTCCAGGCGCAGCAGACTGCCGTTTACAGGATAATCGCGCCGGATGCGTTTGTCGCGCACCAGCCGCAGCGCCAGCCATGACGCATTCTGACGGGTATCGCCATTTTGCAGATAGCGCGGATTGCCCCCGTTGGAAACGATGGTATCCGAAACCCGGAAATGTTGCCAGGCCGGTTCGGCTTCCAGCCAGGTATAGAATGTAGGTCGATATGCCAGGGTCAGCCCGCCGTTCCATTGTACCTGGCCCCAGCTTGGATCCACATTGAGAAACTGGAGGCGGTTGTTTTCGGTCTTGTACCAGACTTCGTGGTTGGCAGTGAACTGGGTGCGGGCCGTCCACGACCAACTCTTGTCTTGTCTGCGGAATGGGACGCGGTAACTCATTTCAACCCATTCGGTATAACCGTGCAACAGCTGAAGGGTGAGGCGGTGGTTCCAGCCTCCGACATTGCGCCATAAGCCCCAGATACCGTAAACGGTACGGGAGAAATCGCGGGTTTCCCACCATTGCCGGAAGTTGCGGTCGGCCAGTGCAAAGCGGGGATAGCCAAAAACCGGCAGCCGGTCGCGGATGACTACATGCAAGGTATCCAGGCGATGCGCCAGGTTTACTTCGTTGAATATACCAAGATTGATGAGGCGGTTGCGGCTTTCTGCGATGGCGGCAGCCAGGCGTGCGGAATCGAATTGCATGCCGGGCTGCAGGGTCAGTTCGCGCAGGATGACCGGACTCCGTGTAATGCGGTTGCCACGGATATGCACGTGGTTCACCTGCATGCTGTCTTGCCCGAAAAGCGCTGCGGCGGAAATCAGGAGACAGCCAAATACGACAGCACGTTTCAGATATCCAGGAATTTCAGGTAGGAACGGAAGCGCTCGTCGTCGCCCTGGGTAGTGTCTTCGCGCAGGTGGGCGGCAACCACTTGATATCCGTAACGCTCGAATGTGGCGAGGATCGCTTTCAGGATAGTGGTATTCAATTTCAGGTGCACGAGCAATTGGTCGTCGTTGCTGTCGTTCACCACCATGCCCACTACTTTGGCGCCATTCAATTCAACCAGGCGCATCAATTCTGCGGGTGAAAAATCTCGGGGTACCAACTCCAGTTCGAGGATAGCCCCAACGCCTTTGTAGGTCAGGGTATGGCCGATCAGTGCATTGAGTTGCCGCAGGTCGATCATGCCGAGATAACGGCCATCGGCAGCACAAACGGCAAGCACGGTGGATTGCAGTGCCGCGAACATGGGTACGATCTCGTACAAATGTTGGTCGGAGCGGGCCTGGAGTGGATAGAGCGGAAACTCCAGCACCTGGTCGAGGGTTGCATCGGGATCTTCGGCCCAGATGTTGGCTGCGGGTGCATAACCGAGCAGTTGTTGCTGTTCCACAACGGCCAGTTCGCCAACGCCGAGCGAATTCATCAGTTCGAGTGCCGCTTCCACGGTATCGGTGCGGCGCAGGGCCGACAAGGATGGCGATATCAGTTCACCTGCGTTCATGCGAGGATACCCCGTTCATGCATCCGCATCAGGAAACCATCGAGGATTGTATTGAATTCAAGCGATCTTTCCATCATAGGCGCATGGGCGCAACGGTCGATCCAGTGCAGCTCGCTGTCGGGCAGGAGTTCGTGGAATTCTTCGGCTACGTTCGGCGGTGTAATGCCATCCTGTTTACCCCAGATCAGGCAAACGGGGCACTGGATATTGGGAATATCCTTCCGCATATTGTGGCGTATGGCACTCTTGGCCATAGTCAGGATCCGCAACACTTTGGCGCGGTCGCTGGTGGTTTCGAGCACTTCATCCACCAATGCGTCGGTTGCTACTGCCGGATCAAAGAAAGTAAGCGAAACTTTCTGACGGATGTATTCGCGGTCGCCGCGCTTGGGAAATGTATCGCCGAATGCCTTTTCGTAAAGCCCGGAGCTTCCGGTAAGGATCATGGCTTTAACTTTTTCAGGATGCAGGGTAACATAGACCAGCGCGACATGACCACCCAGGCTATTGCCCAGGAGGGTTACTTTGTCGTAGCCTTTCCAACTGATAAAATCGTGGATAAAGCCGGCGAGACCTTTCACACCCAGGTGGATGATGGGCATGGAATAAATCGGCATAAGTGGAATGAGCACCTTATACCGGTCTTTGAAATGGTTCAGCACATCGTTCCAGTTGCTGAGAGCTCCGAAGAGGCCATGCAGCAATACGATAGGTTCACCTTCTCCTTCTTCTATAAAACGGAAGCCGTTTTCCTCCCTGACGTTGACGTTCATAGGTACAGGTCAAAAATAGACAATCGGACAGAAAAGGCAACGTTTACCAACGATGGCTTTCGCCATTCCACCAGGTCTGTTGCAGTTTCATTACTTTCTCAATCATTTCACGGGCGCAGCCTTGTCCGCCGGAGGCCGCAGCAATCCAGGAGCATACGGGCCGGATATCGGTAGCCGCATCGGCCGGACAGGCTGCTATTCCTGCTATTTGGAGCAAGGGAAGATCGGGCATATCATCGCCCATATACAGCACATCCTGCGGTTCGAGGCCGTGTTTTTGCAAGAAGGCGCTGAATGCGTCGGTTTTGTGCGCCTGGCCGAGCCAGATATCGGTGATACCAAGGCCGGCGAAGCGCGCACGCATGCCTTCGCTTTTACCTCCGGAGATAATGGCAACCGGGTAACCGCACTTTACTGCATGCTGCAGTGCATATCCATCTTTGATATGCACGCTGCGCAGCATATGGCCTTCTTCCGTAACCAGCACGGACCCGGAAGTCAACACGCCGTCGATATCGAAGGCGAAAGCCTTAATGCGCATCATGGCATCGAGCAATTCAGACATGTTGCAAAGCTACGGCGTGAAACAGCGCGCTGCCTACTTCCCACGCATTGTGTATTTTCAATAAATTTAACGAACACTACAGAAGGTATTTTGGCCAATCAAACAACTTTAACACGCGGACATCACTCTTTTAGCAGAGTTTCACGGATGGAATGTCCCGTATTGCGGCGACAAGCAATCAGACCATACAACAACCAACATTGATTACATGTTAGCAGGCCATGCAGGTTCGGTTTCAAGTTCACTCCACGTAGCAGTGTTTTGTCTTGACGCTAAGGCGGCTTGTGAATTTGTTCAACTGCTGTACATGGAGTCCAGAGAAAGTTGCGTGACTTTCCATCGGTCTTTGGATGAAATCAGGGTACAAGCGCGTTTCCGGATACCGGACCGAATTATTATCCGCAAAGCAGATTGCATGGAAGGCGATGAACTGGAGCAGGTTTTCAGTTGGCCGAAAGAGGTACAAAAACGCGTAGTTTTTGCAGTGGCTGATGATGCTGAAGGGCGACAGATCGCATACCGCGGGCAACAATACCCATTGTTGATACCAGGCGAATCCGTTCGGATTGATTGAAGAAGCTTTAGACGGAGTTTAACAAAGTCTTTCAAAACAGGCCGCTTGTTCGGTTTTCGAATATGTCAGGGAGCGAGACATGGACAATCGCTCAACCTCCTCTAATTATTCAATAATCAAAAAACCATATTGGGTAAATATTTAGAATATCACATCCGGCATCCTATACGCTCAGTCAACAATCCGTTTAGTTTCGTAAAAACTTAATCCACTCTGCTAGAAATTTCAACAAAAAACCAAAACCCAAGATCTGGTAAAAAAATGCAGCTGTTCACCCCCTTTATCCAAGGCACCCGCTACAAAATGCTCAAAACACAAAGCGGTAATCCGGCTTTTTAATGCATTCCATTAACATCTGGTTCCACCTCACAACCTTCCAGATTCTGCTGCTGGGGATGATGCTGATGATGACCGTCTTCAGTTTCATCCATTATCTTGCCTTCCGCATACACGCTTCCGGGTTGCGTTTGCTGTTCAATCTCGGAGTCATCGCCGGCGTTCTGGTGGCAGGAACCTTTCAGGCCGGCATATGGAATAGCTACACCTACTACCTGGCAACAAACGTGATAACCCTTGGCAGTGCGATACTTTACATGCTACTGATATGCCTGGGACTGGACATGCGTTTGTATGATCCTAAAGTAGCCGATCGTGTCCTCCGTTTTATTCATTATTTCCCTTGGATCGGTCTCACTTCATTGGCCGTTGACCTGGCTGCCAACGCCTATACCATGAGCATATTAATCATATTGTTGTGCCTTGGTTTTATTTTGGCAATGGTGCGCTTATGGTACAAGAATGAACGGCTGCCCTTCTACATACACTTATTCATGTGGGGTGCAGTCGTGTTGTTGCTTGCCGCCGCTGCAACTTTTTCGTTAAAATTCGTGGAGGTACGTCTTCATATTGACAACCAAACCCTGGTTCATAGTCTGTTGCTACCCGCCCTGAGCCTTGAATTTATTGCCTTCGCAGCCGGAGACATGCTGAAACTGCACCATGCGGTATTGATGCGCGATCGGCTGTTATCTGAATTGAAGCAGGTACGCGGTGCCCAGCGGGAGCAAGAGTCTATCAGCCTTGCATACCGACTCAATACGCATACCCTCGCAAATGTATTGAACCGCATACAACACGCGCTGGTAAAGCATGATGCAACTGTGGCAATGAATCTGGTGCACGATTACTCCGCTTATCTGCGATCTGCTTTGCAATTGAAAGAAAGTGGCAGCCATAGTTTGCATGAGGAAGTTGAACTGCTGCGGCGCTACCTGGAGTTAAACAAGGTACAAATGGGACCGGATTTTAGCTACCGTATTATCCAAAAAGCGGACCCCAATATCCCGCTGCCCTGCATGATTTGCTTACCCGGCGTAGAAAATGCGATCATCCATGGGTTCGGCGACGGTTTGACGCAAAACCCTCAAGTCGATATAGTTTTCTGGCAAGAAGGGAGGCTGCTGCTGGTAGAGATTTGCGACAATGGACGCGGACTGCCGGAAAACATGAAGCAAGATCAGCGTTTTGGTTTGCAAAACACGCGCAAGCGGCTGGCTTTGCTGAGTGAAAAAACCGGAATTGAATCTGCTTACCGGCTGGAAAACCGAAACGAAACAAGTGAAAACAGCACAGGTGTATGCCTAACGCTGGGAATACCTATATTGACCGCAGAAACACCCAACTACCAACATAAGAAAACAAATACATGAAAGCAGTCATCATTGACGACGATATCCTGGCGATAGAGTTGCTCGACAAACTGGTGCGGGATTACTGTCCCGAGTTCACCGAAATCCGCCATTTCACCGAAGAATCTCCGGCCATCGCATACCTCACCGAGAATGCGCCCGACGTTGTGTTTCTGGATGTGAACATGCAGAACATGTCGGGCTTCGACATGCTCGAACTATTGCCCGATTTCGACGCTTTAACCATCCTGGTAAGCGGCAGCGCTGAACACGGTATAGAAGCAGTGCGCCACAAAGTATTCGACTATATCGTTAAACCTGTTTCACCTGCGGCCCTCAGCGCGGTTATGAAAAGGGTAAGGGAAGAGCTTACGCAAGAGGAGGAGGAAGAAACTGACTCGCTGAATCCTGGTATCCTGATTATCAATCGCCAGGATCGTCTTTTCTTCGTTCCGCACGGGGAAATCATCAAATTGTTAGCCAATGGCCCTTACTGCACCGTGCAAACCGTTTCAGAAGACATACAGGCCAGCAAAACCATGTTGTATTTCATGAAGCAGCTGCCGCGCAACAAGTTTGTAAAGATCAACCGATCGATTGTGGTCAATAAGGAATACTTCCGCAGCATCCGCAAGTTCCCTGACGGAACCGGCGAACTCATCCTCAAGAACGGCGATAAGATCAGCCTCAGCAAACCGATTAAGGAAAGGCTGATTCACATGTTCAGCCGCGG
>JBKDBI010000443.1:0-2134 GCA_046314695.1 Bacteroidota bacterium
CTGCACGGAGATCATTTCTTTGGTCTGCCGGGTCTGATCAGCACCCTCAACCTCAACGGGCACCGCGAAGCGCTGCACATCGTCGGCCCTGCCGCCTTGCAGGAAGCGATTGAATTGCTGCTGCGGCTTTCGGACGTCACCCTCGCCTTTCCCTTGCATTTCATCCCCACCCAAACCGAGGGCATTGAAACGGTGTATGAAACGGCCGAATGCAAGGTGGAATCGGTACCCTTGCAACACCGCATACCCTGTACCGGTTTTATTGTGCGGGAGAAAACCGCTGCACGCAAACTGAACAGGGAGGCCTGTAACGAACACGATATTCCCTACCAGGCTTATGAAAGTCTGCTGCAAGGGGCGGACTTCTACCGCAGCGACGGCACCCTGATTGCGAACGCCGCGCTCACCTTTCCCGGACGCAAGGCGCGCAGCTATGCCTATATCAGCGATACGCTGTATTTACCGGAACTCAGCAAGCAATTGCGGGATATCGACCTCTTGTACCACGAAAGCACTTTCGATAGCAGCCGGAGCCAGCGCGCGGCAGAGACTTTCCACAGCACTGCGGCCCAGGCGGCGGCATTTGCGCGCGACTGCGGGGCGGGGCAATTGTTGCTCGGGCATTTCTCCGCCCGTTACCGCGAAACGGACATTCTTCTTGAAGAGGCTTGTGCTGTCTTCCCCCACAGCCGGATTGCGGAAGAAGGTAAGACATACAGCCCGGGGGAATCAGCGGTTTGAGGCTTTTTCCAATGCGCTCAGCCGTTCTTCCAGGCGGCGGATGGCGGCGTCTTGTTCCTTGATCACTTCGAGCAGATACACCGGTAAACGGTCGTAACGCACAGACCAGGGGACCATACGGGCGGGATTAATCAACTCCCTGCCATCGGGCCCAACAGCCGGAATACCTGAATTGCCGACCCATTGCCTTTCCGGACCGTAAATCACCAGGTCAGGCACCATGGTTTCCACTTCTTCTGCCACCAGGCCTATTTCACGCTCACCGCCCAGAGCCGGCTTCAGGTTGTAACTCACAGGGCGCAGGGCGAAGAGTTTGGTTTTATCTACTACCAAGGTTTGTATGTTCTCTTTCACATGCACGGTAGACGACTGGGGCCGGAGTTCTCCGGAACTGGTGCGGATGACCGTCGTACCGGTGCCGGTGGTACTGGAGTTCATGGTGTAGCGGCTGTTGGTTTCTATCATACCATTGGCCATGATGCCGCCGCTGGCGGGCGCTGTGGTGGTTCCGATGCGCAGGCCCGAAGTCAGATACGCATCGCCATCTACCTGCAATTCATAACTGGTGGAAGAAGAAGAACCGATCCTCAGCCGTCCGAGGATGTTCGAGGTGGTTGTGCTTCCGTTTACGAGAAAACCCGAAGTGCCGACTGTCAGATCGAAAGAAGTCGATGGTGAGGTTGTACCAATACCTACCTGCTTGTTGCTGGTAATCCAGACGGCATCGGTGCATTCCCAGCCGCCACTGCCGGTGCCGCGCACAGCATAGTTGCTGTTCGAAGTGGTGCTGCAACTGATACTGCTGCCTGTGCTTGCACGGCCGGGTGCCCAGGCAGTGCCGTTCCATTTCAGCACATCGTCCGTTGCCGGAGAACTGCTGCTGATGGCATTGCCTTGCAGGCTGGAGGCATTCCAGATAGCGGAGTTACTGAGGGCATCGAGTGTATCGCCCGACTTGCGGAGGCCGTTGCGCGCCACAATGCCACCGGTGGGCAGAGCAGCAGGTGCCCAGGCTGTGCCATTCCATTGCAGTACATCACTGCGTCCGGGAGCGGCCGTACTGATGGCGTAGGATTGCAATTGGGCAGCATTCCAGAGGGCTGTTCCCGTGAGTGCGCTCAGGGTGCTGCCGCTGCGGCTCAGTCCGGGACCGGCGTTGAGCTGCAGGGTAGGCGCTGCGGAAGGTTTCCAGCTGCTTCCGTTCCATTGCAGGATATCGTTGGCAATCGGTGAAGTGGTATCGACCAAGCGGGAGGCCAGAGCGCGGGCATTCCAGATTCCTTCCGTGTTGCGGGCAAACAAGGTATCGCCTGAAGCCCTGAGGCCGGTCCCCGGGACCATGCGGCTGCCACCAGTGCCTTGCAGGTCGTTGGCAGGTGTCCAGGCTGAGCCA
>JBKDBI010000444.1:0-3841 GCA_046314695.1 Bacteroidota bacterium
GCTCTTTTCTGTGTTGTTAAGGCTTTCACTTAGCCCACCAGGAAAGTCTTAACATTGATGGCATGCATCGTAGATGCCCTGATCCGTTCCTTCCCCGGAACAAGAAAGGGTGTGTAGCAGCTGTCCTATGGTGTGAGCGGCCTGTCGCCACGAATGCCCACGATCAAGACCGGTTCTGATACCATGACACAAAAAGCCGGCCTGCTATATGGTGGCTTCATCCACAAAAACGTCGCCAAAAGCCGGGCCACAACTTTGATGCATTTCATCGCGCACCCTCGTAAGGCGCTCCCTCCCTTCAAACATATTCTTTGTGGCCCTCAACCGAAAAATACCCAAAGCACAAAGGGTCTGCCGAGACCTAAACCCAAATCGGGTGTTACTCTTTACAATGGGAGGCTGATACACTCAACGCAAATCATACCAAAGACTGAGACAAATATGCTGCCGAACGAACCCTATTCCGCCCCGATTGTTCTAATTTCGAACCAACAAAATCAGTTACAAGACACTTATGGATTCAACACATCACCACGGCCAGAACGATGGCGCAGCCAAGTGCCCCTTCAGCGGCACCGCACCCAAACACAACGCAGGTGGCGGAACCGGTAACCGCGACTGGTGGCCTAACCAACTCAAACTGAACATACTCCGTCAGAACTCCGAATTGGTCGATCCCATGGATCCCGATTTTGACTATGCCAAAGAATTCCAAAGCCTCAACCTCGACGAGGTGAAGCAAGACATCGTCGACCTCATGACCACCTCGCAAGACTGGTGGCCGGCCGACTACGGTCATTACGGACCTTTCTTCATCCGCATGGCATGGCACAGCGCCGGCACCTACCGCATCCACGACGGCCGCGGCGGCGCCGGTTCAGGAACCCAGCGCTTTGCACCCCTGAACAGCTGGCCCGACAATACCAACCTCGACAAAGCGCGTTTGCTGCTGTGGCCGGTGAAACAGAAATACGGCCGCAAACTTTCCTGGGCCGACCTGATGATCCTCGCAGGCAACTGTGCCCTCGAATCCATGGGCTTCAAAACCTTTGGCTTCGGCGGTGGCCGTGAAGATATCTGGCAGCCGGAAGAAGACATCTACTGGGGTGCTGAAACCGAATGGCTGGGCGATAAGCGCTATACCGGCGACCGCCAGCTGGAGAATCCGCTCGGCGCCGTACAGATGGGCCTGATTTATGTAAATCCGGAAGGCCCCAACGGCAACCCCGACCCCATTGCAGCCGCCCGCGATATCCGCGAAACCTTCGGCCGCATGGCCATGAACGACGAAGAAACAGTGGCCCTCATCGCAGGTGGACATACCTTCGGCAAAACCCACGGCGCTGCAGACGCTGGCAAGTATGTGGGCCGTGAACCCGCTGCCGCCGGTATCGAAGAGCAAAGCATGGGCTGGAAAAACAGCTTCGGCAAAGGCAATGCAGAAGACACCATCACCAGCGGACTCGAAGGCGCCTGGACCACCACGCCCACCCGCTGGAGCAACAACTATTTCGAAAACCTCTTCGGCTTCGAATGGGAACTCACCAAGAGCCCGGCCGGAGCCCAACAGTGGACGCCCAAGGGCGGTGCCGGTTCCGGAACCGTGCCCGATGCACACGTGCAAGGCAAAACCCATGCGCCGATGATGCTCACGACCGATCTGGCCCTTCGCTTCGATCCGGCTTACGAGAAAATCTCACGCCGCTTCTACGAAAACCCCGATCAGTTCGCAGACGCCTTCGCCCGCGCCTGGTTCAAGCTCACACACCGCGACATGGGTCCGCGCAGCCGCTACCTCGGCAAGGAAGTTCCTGCTGAAGTGCTGATCTGGCAAGATCCCGTGCCCGCAGTGGATTATGCGCTCGTTGACAGCCAGGACATCGCAGCCCTCAAGGCTGAAATATTGAACAGCAACCTCAGCGTGCAGGAACTCGTAAGCACTGCCTGGGCTTCTGCTTCCACTTTCCGCGGCAGCGACAAGCGCGGTGGTGCCAACGGTGCCCGCATCCGACTCGCCCCGCAAAAGTTCTGGGCAGCCAATAACCCTGCCCGCCTGAGCAAGGTGCTCGATGCCCTCGAAGGCATCCAGACCCGCTTCAATGCAGCCAATGGCAACAAGCGCATTTCCATGGCCGATCTGATCGTGCTCGCCGGCTGCGCCGCCATCGAAAAAGCTGCCAAAGACGGTGGCTTCGATATCCAGGTGCCCTTTACACCCTGGCGCAACGATGCCGGCCAGGAACATACCGACGTGGAATCGTTCGCAGTGCTCGAGCCCCAGGCCGATGGCTTCCGCAACTACCTGAAACACGGTGCCGGCGGAACCGCTGAAGACCTGCTGGTAGACAAAGCCCAGCTGCTCACCCTGACTGCACCCGAGATGACAGCCCTCTTCGGCGGCCTCCGCGCCCTCGATGCCAACTACGACGGCTCGAAACACGGTGTGTTCACCCAGCGTCCCGGCACCCTGAGCAACGACTACTTCGTCAACCTGCTCGACTTCGGTACTACCTGGAAAGCCACCGGTGCAGACCAGCAGACCTTCGAAGGCCGCGACCGCAAAACCGGTGAAGTAAAATGGACCGGCACCCGCGCAGACCTCATATTCGGTTCCAATTCAGAACTCCGCGCCCTGGCCGAAGTTTATGCCTGTGCCGACGGCCAGCAGAAATTCGTTCGCGACTTCGTGGCTGCCTGGAACAAGGTGATGAACCTCGATCGTTTCTAAGAAGCGGCGGCCCTTGTGGCCGCCTTCACAGAATCTAAGGCCCGCTGCCCTTGCGGCCGCCCCCGGATTCTACCAGGACTTTCAATCCGCAAAAAAGGCGGCCGCAGGGGCCGCCTTTTTCGTTGAAGGTAACGGCAGCCCTGGAGGCTGCCTTTACATACATCTATCGCTGTGCAGGTGATGCCAGCCACCAGGGCAGCCGGTTCAAAACCGCAACAAGCGGCTCACCTCCCGCGCGCGCTGGTGAACAGTGTCGGCGTCGGGACCGATCACCGTTACATGCCCCATCTTGCGGAAGGGCTTGATCTGCGCCTTGTTGTAAAGGTGGATATACACCCCGGGGATATCCATGGCTTCTGCCGCACCATGAAGCACATAATCGCCGCTCAGGCCTTCCGGACCCAGCAGATTGATCATGGCAGCCGGAACGATCAGATCCGTATCGCCCAAAGGCAAACCCGCCAGGATGCGGTTGAGCTGCTCGTACTGACTCGTATAGCAGGCTTCGATGGTATGGTGTCCGCTGTTGTGCGGCCGCGGAGCCGTTTCATTGATCCAGATATCACCCGCCGGGTCGAGCAAGAGCTCCACGGCAAAAACGCCCGCGCTGTCGAATGACTGCACAACTTGTTCTGCAATACGCCGGGCACTGGCCTCCACCGCATCGCCAACCCTTGACGGCATGAAGAGGAACTCCACCAGGTTGGCTACCGGGTGAAACTCCATTTGGATGGAAGGCCAGGTGCGGAAATTGCCATGGCCGTCCGCAGCAACAATTACAGCCAGTTCAACAGCATCGGCAACATATTCCTCGATCACCACCGGCGTGCTGAAAGCCGGCTGGTAGCTGCCGTCGAGCAGGGCCCTGCGTTCAAAAATATCAACGCCTTTGCCGTCGTAACCCCCGGTGCGGCTCTTGGCCACCAGGCGATCTCCGCGCAGGGTTGCAATGGCGCTTGCCCAATCTGACGGCCCATCGGCCAAGACGAAGGGCGTGGTCGGAAGATTCCGGTCGGCGTAAAACTGCTTCTGGATTCCCTTGTCGCGGATCACCTGCAAGACGCGTGGAGAAGGCACAATGCGCTTGCCTTCAGATTCCAGCTCAAGCAAGGT
>JBKDBI010000445.1:0-7737 GCA_046314695.1 Bacteroidota bacterium
TCGTCTACCTTGCCCTCGGGTGTAATGGTAAAACATGCCATAACCAGGGCCTCCTCCCCTGCATCCAAAGCTGCCGCAGGATAAACCACCAAATCGGCAATACGCTCGTAATACTGACTGATACCTCCCTTGACTGAAGCAGGAACCAACTCGCGTTTGTTATCGTATTCCCTGGGTTTTCCTTGCTCGTCGCAATGCTGCACGCTGAGTCTGGTTTCCTTGCCGCCATTCGAATCAGCACTGGCATAGCGTTCAAAAGAAGCCAATTTGCCGTTAGGATGGTAGAAATACCAGCTGCCCACCTTACGGCTGCTGTCGTATGTACCCGACTCGAAGAGCTGCCTTGAATCTGTGTAACGCGCCCAGGGGCCGTGTTTGCTTCCGTTCAGATATGTGCCTGAAACGAGGATCCGGCCCTGCTCATCGTACTTACGGTATGGGCCACTGAGCGTATCGTTCCGGTAAGAGAGCATTTTCTGCAACACGCCTGCCTCTGTGTAATAGCGGTGTTCCCCATGGTTCTGTCCGTTCAGATAGGAACCTTCGAAACGCAGTTTTCCGTTGTCGTAGCGTGCGGTCCATGAACCTTCAGCTTTTCCGTTGCGGTAAGCCCCGAGGCTGTAAGCCGGCAGTTCAGAATTGCGCTCGTACCAGTTACCATTCTTTTTCCCCTGCACATACTGCCCGGAATCGAGCAGCTGACCGCTTTTGTTGTATTGCTGCCAGGAACCCTGCCGAAAGCTGTCGCTCACCCATTGCGGACGCAGCCGGCTGTAAAAAGCACGGATATGCAGGTTGCCGTTCAGATAGCGCACGGTGCGCAAATAGGATTGTGGCCCCGTTTGCACCCATATTTCGCCATACACAGCCTGTTTCTTCTTTACAGGCTGGTACTGGTTTCCCAGCCAGTAAACCTTTTGTTTCTGGGCGAACAGCGCCAAAGGCAGCAGCAAAAAAGCCGCTGCAAGGAACTTACTTGGAATACCCTGCAAACGATTTGCCATGTGCTTCTTCGTACAGGCGTTCGTGGGGAAGGGAGCGGAAATAGTCGTACGTGATGCGCAGCCCTTCGGAGCGGTGCACCTTGGGTTCCCATCCGAGGATGCTGCGGGCACGGGTGATATCGGGCTGTCGCTGCTTGGGATCGTCGGTTGGCAAGGGCTTATAAATCACCTTCTGGGTAGTTCCCGTGAGCTTGATGATCTCCTCGGCAAACTGAGCTATGGTGATTTCATCCGGATTACCCACGTTCACCGGCTGCACATAATCCGACTTGAGGAGGCGGTAAATGCCTTCCACCAGGTCGTCTACATAACAGAAACTGCGGGTCTGGCTGCCATCACCGAAAACGGTGAGGTCTTCGCCGCGCAATGCCTGGCCGATGAATGCCGGCAACACGCGCCCGTCGTTGAGGCGCATGCGCGGACCATAGGTATTGAAAATGCGGACGATGCGCGTATCCACACCGTGATAGGTATGGTAGGCCATGGTCATCGCTTCCTGGAAACGCTTGGCTTCGTCGTATACGCCGCGCGGACCCACCGGGTTCACATTGCCCCAGTAGTCTTCCGTTTGCGGATGCACGAGCGGATCGCCGTACACCTCACTCGTGCTGGCCACGATGATCGTGGCGTTCTTGGCGCGCGCCAGACCGAGCAGGTTGTGCGTTCCCAGACTGCCCACTTTCAGGGTTTGGATGGGAATCTTCAGGTAATCAATCGGGCTGGCCGGACTGGCGAAGTGCAGGATATAGCGCAGGTCGCCTGGCACATGCACGAACTTGCTAACGTCGTGGTTGTAAAACTCAAACTGCTCAAGGCTGAACAGGTGTTCGATATTGCGCAGGTCGCCGGTAATCAGGTTGTCCATCCCGATTACATGGTAGCCTTCGCGGATGAACCGATCGCAAAGGTGCGAGCCGAGGAAGCCCGCAGCTCCGGTGATGAGAACTCTTTCGCGTGTCATGCTCCGGCGCTCTCCCTGTTCTGCTCCACATCGGCGCGGCCGATGGAATAATAGGTGAATCCTTCCTTCTTCACCGCTTCGAGATCGAATACGTTGCGGCCGTCGAAGATGGTGCGGCCCTTCATGAGGCTGCGGATTTTGGCAAAGTCGGGGGTGCGGAACTCAGGCCATTCGGTAGCGATGATCAGGGCATCGGCACCTTCCAGCGCTTCGTACTGACCGGCAGCGTACACCACCTTGTCGCCAATCTGGCGCTGCACATTGGGCATGGCCTCAGGGTCGAATGAAACCACATGCGCGCCGGCAGCAGTGAGTTCGTCAATCAATTCAAGAGCCGGTGCCTCTCGGATATCGTCGGTATTGGGTTTGAAGGCGAGTCCCCACAAGGCAAACTTCACACCGTTAAGTGAAGGGAAAGCCTTGCGGATACGCGGCATAAGGGTCTTCTTCTGGATGGCATTCACATCTTCAACCGCCTTAAGGATTTTGAAGTCGTAGCCAACCTTATCGGCAGAATGAACAAGCGCTTTTACGTCTTTGGGGAAGCAGCTTCCGCCATAACCGATACCAGGGAAGAGAAAACGCTTGCCGATACGCTCATCGGCACCAACGCCCATGCGCACCATATCTACATCGGCGCCCATGCGTTCGCAGAGTTGCGCGATTTCGTTCATGAATGAAATCTTGGTGGCGAGGAAGCTGTTGGCGGCGTATTTGGTGAGTTCTGCACTGCGCTCATCCATGAAAAGAATCGGATTGCCCTGGCGCACAAAGGGTGCGTAGAGTTCGCTCATCATCTTGCGGGCACGGTCGCTGCTGCAGCCGATTACCACACGGTCGGGCTTCATAAAATCATCCACCGCCACGCCTTCACGCAGGAACTCAGGATTGCTCACCACATCGAAATCGCCGCTGTAGTTGCGGGCAATCTCAGCATGCACAAGATCGGCTGTTCCAACCGGCACAGTGCTCTTGTCGATGATGACGCGGTAATCTTTCAGCATCTTGCCTATTTCGCCGGCTACACCAAGCACGTAACTGAGGTCTGCACTGCCGTCTTCACCGGGAGGGGTGGGGAGGGCAAGGAAAATCACATCGCTGCCTTCCACAGCTTCGGCAAGCGAGGTGGTGAAATGCAGGCGACCTTCCTTCAGGTTGCGCTTGAAGAGCACTTCCAGGCCGGGTTCGAAGATGGTAATCTGTCCGCCGCGGAGTTTTTCCACTTTAGCAGCATCAATGTCCACGCAAATCACATGGTTGCCTGTTTCGGCGAAGCAGGTTCCGGTTACGAGACCTACATAGCCTGTTCCTATTACTGAGATTTTCATGCTGTCTGGGGTTGATAGTTGGCGCTGAAAGCGATTACAGTTTGTATGATGTATTGCAGTTGATCAGGGTCCATTTCGGTGTGCACCGGCAAAGACAATACCCGCAGGCACAAATCTTCTGTAAGGGGCATACTCACCGGATTGTAATACGCCTGTTGACGGTGTAGCGGGGTGGGATAATAAATCATGGTCGGCACCTGATGTTCGGCCAGTTCTTTTTTCATCGCCTCACGCATGGCTTCATCGCGCAGCGTGAGCGTGTATTGGTGAAACACATGGGTAGAACCGGGCCTGCGCGCCGGAACCTGAATGCCCGGCAGCTGTGCAAAGGCAATATCATAGGCATCGGCCACAGCATTGCGGGCTGCCTCATACGAACGCAGGTGTTTCAGTTTCACCGAAAGCAACGCCGCCTGAAGACTGTCGAGGCGCGAATTGAGCCCAACGATTTCGTGGGTGTATTTCTTCCGCTGGCCATGGTTGCAGACCATGCGGATGCGCTCGGCCAGGCCGGCATCGCGGGTGAATACTGCACCGCCGTCGCCGTAGCAGCCGAGGTTTTTTGAAGGAAAGAAGGAAGTAGTTCCTATATGGCCCATCGTTCCGGCGGCATGGCTGCTGCCGTCGCTGAAGGTGCACATCGCGCCAATAGCCTGTGCGGTGTCTTCCACCACAAAAAGCTTATGCTTGGCTGCAATGGCGAGGATGGCTTCCATGTCTGCCGTCTGGCCATAAAGATGTACAGGAGCAATAACGCGGGTGCGCGGTGTGATGAGCGCCTCAATGCCCGCCGGGTCCATCAGGAAGGTATGCGGATCCACTTCGGCATAAACCGGCACATGGCCCAACAGGTGGATTACTTCCGCCAGCGCCGCGTATGAAAATGCTGGTGTGATTACCTCTGAACCGGGCGGCAGGTCTAGCGCCATCATGGCAACCTGCAGCGCGTCGGTGCCGTTGGCACAGCCGATTACGTGCGGACAATCTAGAAAATCCTGCAGTTCTGCCTCGAACTTTTTAACAGCCGGACCGTTGATAAATGTAGCGTTGAGGATCACTTCCCGCATAGCCGCATCGGCCTCTTGCTGTATCCGTAGATACTGGCGGGTGAGATCAACCATTTGGATTGGATGCATGGGTATCTGCGGGGGGAATTGGGCTGCAAAATTAGGGTACAGCCCGCATTAGACCGCACGGGTTCTTTGTCGAAGTATCTCAAACAAAATCACACCTGCTGCCACCGAGACATTCAATGAATCGAAATCGCCGGCCATAGGTATAGAAACCCGTGAATCGGCCAGGCGCAGCATAGCAGGATCAGGTCCGGTTTCTTCGCTGCCCATTACCAATACCATAGGCCCGTTCAGCGCCGTATCGTACATCTTGCTTTCCCCTTTCTCTGTCGCCACAGCCAAACGCAAACCGTGATCGCGCATGCGTTGCACGGCATTGATCAGGTGCGCTTCGCGACAAATTGGAACACGGAAAACCGCACCGGCTGATGTCTTCACCGAATCCATCCCAATAGCCGCTGCACCGCGCATCGGCACCACAACCGCATGCACGCCGGCACAGGCAGCACTGCGCACGATTGCTCCGAAATTCCGTACATCGGTGATACCGTCCAACACCAACAACAGCGGGTCTTCTCCCCTCTCGTAACAGCCGGTTACAATTTCTTCCCAGGATTGGAAACTTACCGGCGACAAGGCCGCTACAATTCCCTGGTGGTTCGGATTGCTCACCAGGGTGGTCAGCTTCTCCTGTGGCGCCTTGACAAACGGAATACCCAGCTCAATCAGCTTATCGATGATGGGCCTGAATTTTGGATTGCGCGTATCGGTTGAAATCCAAACCTTGTCTAAGGTCTGGTCTTTGCGCAAAGCTTCCTCTATGGGATGAACGCCGAATATGAATTTCTTACTCACGGTACCGTTTTAAAAAAAGAAGGCCACCGATTGCGGGTGGCCTTCCAATTGTTGCGTTGCTTTTAAGGCCTCGAAACCTGGTTAATGGTTTTCTGGTATTTGTCGGCCAGGGTTGTCTTGCCACGGTCCGCAGCCAGTTTCTGAACCGATTGCATGATGCTCAGGGCCGTATTCACCTGTTCGCCGGCAGTTGGGTTTTTCCGCGCGTTGTATTGCTTGAAGAATTTCGCGAACTCTTCTGCGCTGCGGAAGCATTTTTCCATCCACTGCTCGCCTTTCTTGTCTTCGCCAAATTCGAAGTACAACATGGCGAAGAAGTATCGGATTTCGTTGCGGTATGGCATTACCGACTCAGGCACTTCCTTGCTGATCAAATCGAGCAGTTCAACACCGCGCTTGCGGTATTTCTCCATGTTCTCACCCAGCTTGCGGCTGTAGGCTTCAGCCGGGAGACCTTCGTACATACCGCTGCGGCCTGAATCAATCGAAGTCTTGATGCTCATCATCCGCGCCACTTCACTGCTGTAGTAATCGCCGATATTGATGGCGAGCTGCAACATGGCCTGGGGTACCATCTGGGCTTTGTCGTCGAGGAAGAAATCTTTCTTCTCTTTCATGCCGCTCCAACGGAACTGCTTGAGGTTATCATAGATACGGGGTTCAGCCATGCGGGAAGGGCGACCGCGGTCTTCGCGAACCGTACCGCCTTTCACCGGAACGAGGCGGAAGATGAGGCCTTCGTTCTGCAGCCAAACATTCAAGCCTTTGAAGTCGTAACCACTGGTTGTGGTGAAACAGATCGGGCGTTTCCAGCCGCGCTCGGCATTGGTTACCACGAGGTCCAGCAGCAACAGATCGCCTTTGCTGATTACACGGCCGGGGATGGTGAATTCCATAAAGGGCTCGATGGCCATAGTATCGTCGGGCAGCACATCACCGCTGCGCAACACTGCCGCCTTGTCGATCGGCACGCGGATCTTGCGGCTGGGGATTACTTCTGCCTTGTTGATGTTGTTCTTGTCTTTACCGAGGATGAAGTTTACTACACTACGGCCGTCAGCAAAGCCTTTGCTCTCGTCGAATGCAGCAATACCCATGTCCTGGTAAGTGATTCCATATTCGAAGCGGCCGGCGCGGAGATCGTCTTTGGTGAGGGAAAGCGGCAGCGGATCCGACTCGTACACCTTGTCCAACAATACACTGCTGTACCATTCTGTCGGCAAGAGACTCTGGTTGATGATGCGGATATCCGGACGAATGCCTTCCACGTTCTGGGCATACCACAACGGATAGGTATCGTTATCGCCATTGGTAAAGAGAATGGCGTTCTTCGGACAGCTGTTCAGGTAGTTTTTCGCGAAATCCAGACCGAGGTAGCGCTTCGAACGGTCGTGATCGTCCCAGTTCTGTGAAGCCATCAACACCGGCGAAGCGAGCATGGCCGCAGCGGCAGAACCGATGGCAGCAGTGCGCACATTCTTCACATAGCGACGCAATAGCTCAGCCAGGGCAATCACACCCAGACCAACCCAGATGCAGAAAGTATGGAAAGAGCCTACAACCGAGTAATCGCGTTCACGCGGTTCGAATGGCGGCTGGTTCATGTAAACGTTAATGAGGATACCGGTGAAAAGGAAGAGAATCATTACCACCCAGGCGTCGAGCTTCCGGCGGCGGAAATGCAGCGACAAACCGAGGATACCCAGAATCAAAGGCAGGAAATAGAACTGGTTGGAAGCTTTGTTCGCTGCCAGGTCTTTGGGCATATTCTTCTGTGGACCGAGGTTGAGGTAATCGATAGGGCCCACGCCGCTCTTCCAGTTGCCGTCGAACTGTGTATTGCCGAGCATGGCCTGCTGGTCGTTCTGACGGCCGACGAAGTTCCACATGAAGTAGCGCACATACATGTAGTACAGCTGGTAACTGAAGAAGTAACGGAGGTTATTGGCGAAGGTTGGTTTCTTGGCTTCGAGTGCCTGCAATTGTTGGGCTTCCTCTTCGGTCATTTCACCACCGCGCTGGCGCAAAGCAGAAATCTGATTCTGGATTTTCGCCATGCCACCCCAGATGCGGTAGCCGAGTTCGTCGTTCTCGCGCGATTTGCCCATACGCGGGAAGAGGGTCATGTATTTTTCGTCGAACTTGTAATCGTATTTCGGACCGGCCAGTTCGTATTCCTTGCTGCCAGCAAACCATTTCTCACCAATTTCTTCGGTAGCAATGGCAGGCGCATTGAAATAAGGCCCGTAGAGCAGCGGGCGGTCGCCGTACTGTTCACGGTTGATATAACTGAGCAGGTTGAACATGTCCTGCGGGTCGTTCATGTCGATCGCAGGATTACTGATCGAACGAACCACCACCATGGCATAAGTTGAATAGCCGAGCAGGATAAAGGTAACCGACAAAACAGCCAGGTTGAGGTAATAACGTCCGCGTTGAATAGAGAAGCGAATACCGTAAACAAGCACACCGACCAGCAGGAGAATTCCGAAGAAAACACCGCTGTAGAAAGGCAT
>JBKDBI010000446.1:0-2303 GCA_046314695.1 Bacteroidota bacterium
CGTCGATTACTCTGTCGATTACGACGACAAAAGCACGTTCAAACAAGGTCGCGTGTATCGCGTTGTCATTGAGTACACGCAGCGATCCCGCGAGTCGTTTGCAAGCCCCGAAGTCGAAAGCAAGTTCTGGATCGAATGGACCGATCAGTGGTGGGCGAAGTACATCGAAGAAATCGAAGTTTCGGGCGAAGGCAAGTCGCAAGTAGCCAAGACCGTGCTCAAGATTGTCGAAGTGCAGACGCACAACTTCCCGGCTTGCCCGTGGGCGTTTCTCGATGTGATGTTCCCTTCGATGCCGCTGGCGAACATGCAGCGGACGCACACGAATCTCATCTCGTACAAGAACGAAGAGCACGCACAAGCAACGTTTACGCAGAGGTACATCGTCGGCGTTGAAGGGCAGGGCAACTCGTCGATTGCGTCAGGACCCGGCAACACGATTTTCATTTCCAACGAAAACGCCAAAGTCGGATCGTTCGGCGCTGATCCCGATCAGGCTCGATCGCTCGCCGAAAGTGCGGACGCAATCGTGACCGAGATGTACGAAGTCGCGTGCCTCGACAACACCGCAAGCAAGAACGTTGCAGAAGCGGCGACGAAGAAGATTCGAGATATGGAGCCGCTCTACAAGTACCTTGAGCAGGCTACCGATTCGATCGAAACGATTGACAACTGGCTCGCCACGATGCTCGGGATTCTTGGCGATAAGTCGGAACTCGCATCGCATACGACATACTCGCGGCAGTTCGACGTTGCTTCAATCGGCGAGATGATCTCGATTGCCAAAGAACTTGCGACCGCCCCGTTCGTTCCCCCGACATTGCTTCGTCGCGTAATCGAGCGCATCATCGCCAAACTCGAACCGTTTTCCGACGATCGTGAGTACGCAGAAGAAGTCGCGCGGCAGTTCAATATCACGCCGTCGCTTGTTTCTTCGATCTCGGAGTTGCAGCGAGAAGGTATCCTCACGGCCGAGATGCTCGTCCGTGCAATGGGTATGCCCGACGATCTCAAGTCCGCTTTGCTCTCGCGAATGGCACTTCACAACGCGGCAACAGAAACATCGCAACTCGTCGGCGATGTCGGCGATCCTGAAATGCAAGACGACGATTCCGAATACGAAAGCATCGAATCGCAGGACGACGAAGATAACGACGAAGAAGACGGCGGCGACAACGCCTAGCATCAATCGACCCGCCCGTAACATGGGAGCATCGTCATGGCATCTACGGGCCGCGATTTGACAAGCGCCGTTTCTCCGTCGTTCTCTACCCCTCTCGATTGTCGCTCGACCGCAGGATCGATTCGACCCGATGGCGAGCCGCCTCGCGCCGTGTGGGTCGTTTGCGAACTCGACAGCAACTTCCCGCTTGAGGTTCGCATTCCTGCCTACGACCGCGTTCGCAATGGCGTTGTGGTCGAAGAATATTGGGAGCGACTCAAGGCTGGCGAGCGTCGCGCGTTCGGTGCAGTCGTAAGCAACGGCGATCCGCTCGCAGTCGGCAACGTGCAAGCCCTTTTCGTTCGCGGGGTCGGCGGGGCGGCAAGGTACGGCTACGGCATCGAGCTGCCGTAATCACAATCACAAACAGTCGAATCACTCGTCGTTCGATTTCGCCACGAAATTGGGAGTTGTCCCTTGAGCCAATTTACTTCGATTCGCAACTTTGATCTCACCCAGCGCGCGGGCACCGGCACTCCGTCATACTTGCAGTTCTCTCGCAACGTTGAAACGATGTCGCCCGTTGGCGAACGAGTCGCCGCAAACGTCCCGCGATACGGTCGCCGCATTTCGATCGCTGGCGCTCCGGGTCCGGTTGAAACGATTGCGAACATCGTCAGCGGCGACACGACGAGCAATGCCGCTATCGCTGTCGGTCGCGATATCGACGGCACAACGCTTGTCTTCAATCGACTTCTTTCGGGCGACAACTCGACCGGCACGATCAAAGTCGTTCGCATCAACGAGCAGACCGGCCAAGAAACGCTCTTGACTAACCTTTCGTATGTGCGGGCGACAGGCTCTCGCGGCCCCGACTTGCGTCGCATTGCAGGCACGGCAAACGATGACGGGTTCCTGTATCAACTCATCCGAGCACAGATCGTCCACGGCACGATCGTTGCATTCTGCCGCATCGTTGAGCGTACGGGCGGCACAGCAACGAACTGGACCGGCGACGAGACAATCGGCTGCGCGTTCGCTGTCAGCAACGATTACGGCCAGACGTGGCAATACACGATTGACGATCGCCTTACGCCGACGAACAAGGGCAAGGCTCGCGGCAATATGTGGTCGTTCCAGT
>JBKDBI010000447.1:0-3519 GCA_046314695.1 Bacteroidota bacterium
GGTTGATTAAGTCCACAATCAATTGTGTGACGGCTCTTGGGGTGTAGAACTCGCCTGCATTGCCTGCACTTTGCAAATCTTTTAAAATCTGTTCGTAAATATCGCCAAACACATGGCGATCTTCAGAACTGTTAAAATTGATTTCGTTAATTTTGTTGATAATTTGTCGAAGCAACTGCCCTGATTTCATGTAGTTATAGGCATCTTCAAACACATTCTTCACCACTAAACCACGTTCACCCACAACATCAGGGTGAAGCTCCTTTAGCGATTTGAATAAGTCATTATTGACAAAATCCATTAAGTCTTCGCCCGTCATTCCAGCAGGATCAGACGCCCAATTACGCCACCGTAGATTATCGGGAATTGGGGAGCGATACCCCTCATTCATCATTTCCAAAGATTCTTCTTGATCATCAAAAATCTTGAGAAAAAAGAGCCAAACCAACTGCCCGATTCGTTGGGCATCGCCGTCAACGCCAGCATCTTTTCGCATAATATCTTGAATACTTTTAATCGTTCCTGAAATGTTCATAAGGTCTAATTATCCTAAATCTTTATACAATTCTGATTCTAGTTCATACACCGCTTCTTGATAGGCTTTTTTAGAACCAAACGCTTTAATTAACTCAAGGGGTGTTCCCATTTTTGCAAAGGGATTGACTTGTAAAAGTTGAACGTCTGCAAGGTTTTGAGGAGGGTCATCGGCGTATTTTTCTAAAAGGGCTTCTAGTACATCTTGAGCCTGTTTACCGTATTTACTAAAATAGCATCGCTTTTTAACGTTGTCGGCTCGTTCTTTTCTCGTCAAAGGCGGTTTGCCAAAAGCGATATGACAGATTAAATCAAAGGGATCAAACTCTTTACCCACGATTTCTTGTAATTCTTCTAAAATTAGCCCTTGTTCTTCCAGTTCGTTTAAAATGGCTTGATGTTGTTCGTGTTGTTGCCAACGCTTTAAAAAAGCTTCAAGGCTCGTGTACAATTGCTCTACCTTCCTGCGAGAATAGTCCCTATAATTTTCTGAAATCAGCTTGCCTTCTTGATCCAAGTACTGAACTTGTTCTTTCACAATGAAGATGGCTCCACCTTCAACGACGTATTTTTTACGTCCTTCTGTGGGTTCGGGGGGTGTTTCAATAATACCGTCATCACCTTCAGGGGGTTGAATGGGATCGTTTTCTTTTGGTTCAAAAATGATAATAGGCTCATCATCAAAATCTTTGTCAAAGTGCTGGGTAGCGTTCCTGAAATCCATAATCATAAACCATGTTTTACCATGTTCTTCATCAATTCGAGTGCCTCGACCGATAATTTGTTTGAATTCTGTAGGGGATTGAACATTTTTATCAATGACAATAAGCTTACACGTTCTAGCATCAACCCCTGTTGTCATTAGTTGAGACGTTGTTGCAATGACAGGGTATCGTTCATTCGGGTCTATAAAATTATCAAGTTCTGCTTTACCTTCATTGTTATCGCCTGTTATACGCATGACATATCGACTATCTTCTTTCGCTCGATCAGGACTCGCATTCACGAGAGCTTGTCTCATACGTTCGGCGTGGTCAATATCTACACAGAAAACGATTGTCTTCGCATAAGGATCTCCACAGGTTTCAAGATATTCAATAATGCGTTCAGCCACTAGCTTTGTACGGTTTTCTAATACCAAGTTACGATCAAAATCTCTTTGATTGTATTCTCTGTCTTCTATTAACTCGCCATATTTGTCGAGTTCACCGTGTTTTGGTTGCCAGCCTTCAAGGTCGACATCTATTTTAGGTTTCGTCACTTTATAGGGAGCAAGAAAGCCATCTGCAATGCCTTGTTTCAGGCTATAGGTAAATAGAGCCTCCCCAAAATAATCACTATTTGAAACCTCTTTGGTTTCTTTAGGAGTGGCGGTCAAACCAATTTGTGTGGCACTTTGATAGTATTCCAGTATTTCACGCCAAGCAGAATCATTTTTGGCACTACCCCGATGACATTCATCTACAATGATCAGATCAAAAAAATCAGACCTAAATTGTTTGAAAATGTTTTTTTCTTCTTCATTGCCTGTTAATCCCTGATATAGAGCTAAATAGACTTCAAAAGAGGTATCCACTTGGCGTTTTTTGATTTTAGTCATAAAGTTTTTAAACGGCTTAAAATCATTTTTCATGGTTTGGTTAACTAGGATGTTTCGATCTGCCAAAAAGAGAATGCGTTTTTTTAAGCCTGATTTTTTTAACCGCCATATAATTTGCATGGCTGTGTATGTTTTGCCTGTCCCTGTTGCCATTACCAAAAGGATTCTATTTTGTCCTTTATTAACCGCCTCCATAGTTCGGTTAATGGCTTGTAGTTGATATGGTCGTGGCGATTTCTTTGAATCATCTAAATAGTAAGGTTCTGTGATTTTTGCAACATCGCTTGATGTAAACCCTTTCCAAGAGCAGTATTTTTCCCATAATACTTCAGGACTAGGAAACTCGTCTAAGGCAATTTCTGTTTCAATTGGGGTACCTTCAACTGTTTTGTCATGAAATAAAAACCCTTTTCCATTACTACTAAAAACAAAGGGGACATCCAAGCGGTCGGCATATCCCAAGGCTTGTTGCATACCATCCCCTATGGATTTATCATATCTTTTGGCTTCCACAATCACAAGTGGAAGATTCGGCTTGAAAAACAAAACATAATCAGCAGACTTGGCAGGATCTCTATAATTCAACCGCTTACGAACCATAATACGCCCATTTGTCAAACGGTAATCTTCTCGTACTTGAGTTGTTAAATCCCAACCTGCATTTTTTATCGCTGGTGTAATGAATCGACTTCTTGTTTCTTGTTCAGTTAAAGGTGTCATCATCTAAACTTTCATGTGATTTAAAAAATAGGCATATTGGGATATAATATCATAAGTACACATGAAAGGAAAAACGCATGAAGCCAGCCGTCTTATACGCCCGAGTCTCCTCAAGAAAACATACACGCATGCGTCACTTGTTACATGAATCGGTCTTTATTGGTTTCAGTCCTAACTCGGTTTGGAATATCTGCAAAAAATGTTCATACTTTTCCGTAATGGTACCCTCTTTAGCTTCTAGCCCCTTCTCACTTAAGTTACTGTCTTCTGTCGTAAAATAAGCAGAATCCCAATTATCATCCCAATCGCTTTTATACATTCCTTTAAACTTTGAAAAGGAAAGCTTTAATTTTGCATTTGTCGCATGCCCAGTATGTTCATCGTAACATTCTTGTATAAATCCCTGATAAGCTTGAAAAAAATCCTCTGAAAATATAACTCGCCAGCGATGTATGGCAGCGTCTGCTTCACGTTTTTTTTCAATCAGCTCTTCAGGTGAATGGTCAAAGCTATAGCGACCAACTCTTTTACAATAGGCATAAATCACATTTATATCAGGAAAATGTTTATCAAAAAATTCTAAACGCTTTTCGATAATTTTTTGTTGTTTCCAACTACTTAAATTTGTAGAGACAAAATAAGCAACTACAATAGTAGCTATAGGG
>JBKDBI010000448.1:0-5435 GCA_046314695.1 Bacteroidota bacterium
AGCTCAACCACCGCGCTGCATTATATCCATTTGCATATAAATCAAAGAAAAACCCTATGTTTGTATGCGAAAGCATATAACATGGAATCTCTTTCGGAATTTGTAAAGAAAAGGCGCAGGCAAGCGGGCATGACCCAGGAAGACTTTGCGGAGCGGGCGGGCGTAGCGCTCACTGTTATACGCAAGATTGAACAAGGCAAGGACAATCTCAGTCTGGCAAAGGTAAACCAGGTATTGTTGATGTTCGGGCATACCGTCGGACCTATAAAAGTGAGCGATGCGGCAGGGGATCGTTAAGTATAAAGAAATCCGGGCCGGCATGCTCACCGAAGATGAGAACGGTGAATACTGGTTTGTGTATGATCCAGACTATGTGCGGAAATACCCGCATCAATTCATATCCTTTCAAATGCCTGTGACGGCACTTCCGTATCGAAGCAAGCGTTTATTTCCGTTTTTCGACGGTCTGATTCCTGAAGGTTGGTTACTGCATATAGCCACAGAGACCTGGCGAATCAACAAAAATGACCGCATGGGGCTTTTGTTGGCTTGTTGCAGGAATGCCATCGGTGCAGTTAGTATTCATCCGGTTCATAAAGAAGAAAATGCCTGACTGCCTGTACTGTTATGAAGCTTTGAAATCGGGGGAAACAGACCACCACCGACGCTGCAATCTGGCATTCTTCGGTTCGGAATATGCGCCTGATTTCCCCTACAAACTATCCGAAATCGAAACCCTGGCGAAAGAGGCGGTCAGCTTATCGGTCAGCGTACCGGGAGTCCAACCGAAACTTTCACTGGGCTTGATCAAAACAGCCATTGAAAACGGGCACTATGGCAGGCTTACCATCCTGGATGCACTGGAAGGACACTACATCGTAAAACCACCCAATCCGGATTATCCAATGATGCCGGAGAATGAACATCTATCCATGAAGCTGGCGGTATTGTTTTCCATGGAAACAGCACCTGCAAACCTCATCCGGCTTCAATCCGGCGAACTGTGTTATATCACCAAACGCATGGACCGCAACGCCGATGGAACCCAAAACCACATGATTGATTTTCTGCAGATCATGGAGCTGGAAGATAAATACAAAGGCACTATGGAAATGCTGGGTAAGAATATTGGCCAATTATCGGTTAACACCTTGCTCGATAAAATGCGGTTCTTTGAATCTGTTGTCTTCAATTACATCATCGGGAACAACGATATGCACCTGAAGAACTTCTCGATGCTGCTTAGTGAAAACGGATGGGTTCTTGCGCCCTTTTACGATCTGCTCAATGTACATCTTGTACTTCCCGGTGATCCCGATGAAACGGCCCTATTACTTGGTGGTAAGAAAAAGAATTTCAACCTGGGATATTTCGACCGGCTGGGCGAGAGTTTGAAACTCAACAAGAAACAGATCCAATCGGTCTACCGGCGCTTGCAGCGTTGGCTGCCTGCTGCTACCGCCTTGATTGACCGATCATTCCTGACCACTGACCACAAAACACAGTATAAAGCGATGATCACGTTGCGTTCAGGGCTGTTCAGGTTGGATGGATAGTTGCCTTCCGGTGATTGAGCCGCGAGGCTTTGCTCGCGGTCGATAAAGCCCGGTCATTGAGTAGCCGTAACGCAGTGGAGGCGTATCGAAATGCCGGGATTCCAAGCGATGAACCCACCACTGCGCAGCACAACGAAGCAGTCCCGACTTTTTCAGTCGGGAAAATCAGGACACGGAATTCCACGCCTCCCGGTCATTGAGTAGACGCCCCTACCGGAGGTAGGGGTATCGAAATGTGAGGGAGGTTTCGACGCGACTCAACCACCGCCTCCACCGCTGCGCAGTGCCGTGCCCCTATCGTAGGTAGGGGCAACGGAGCAGTCCCGACTTTTTCAGTCGGGGAAATCGGGACACGGAATTCCACGCCTCCCGGTCATTGAGTAGACGCCCCTACCGGAGGTAGGGGTATCGAAATGTAAGGGAGGTTTCCCCGACGAAAACTGTCGGGGCAGGCAGCTCAACCACCGCTGCGCCCAGGCCGCATTATCCACGCATTTTCTGCATTTTTGAAATCGGGACAGGGCCGGCATGGGCCCGATAGCATTTATGATTTATAGAAACACCCTGCTTCTTCTGTGTTTTTGCTTGCCTGTCTGTGCGTTTGCACAACGCGTGAGCGGTACCGTGCGCAACGAGCGCATGGAAGCGCTACCCGCCGCTTATGTGCACTGGGTTGGCAACGCCCAAGGCGTTTATACGGACGAGGCCGGCCGTTTTGCCATTGCAGCCGACGGCATCGCCGACAAGAGACTTGTTGCCTGGCATGCAGACCATCTGCCCGATACGCTGAACCTGGGCGACAGCCTCTACGCCAGCTTTGTGCTCCGCCTGCTTACCACCCTCGACGATGTGGTGATCCAGGCACAGCGGCAGGGCGTCATCATTGCCGATCACAAGCCCATCAAAACCGAACAAATCACCCAAACCGAGCTGGCCAAGGCGGCCTGCTGCGACCTGGCCGGTTGTTTCGAAACCCAGACCACGGTACAGCCCCAAACCACGAATGTCATCACCAACGCCAAAGAACTCCGCATCCTCGGATTGTCTGGCGTCTACAACCAGGTGCTGATCGACGGCTTCCCGCTCATCCAGGGCCTTACCTATACTTACGGCATCAGCAGCATCCCCGGAACCCTGGTAGACAATATCTACGTTTCCAAAGGGGCCAACAGCGTATTGCAGGGCTTTGAAAGCATCAGCGGACAAATCAACGTGGAGACCAAGGAGCCCGATAAGATGGAACGCTTCCTGCTCAACATGTACGCCAACGGTTTCGGCGAGCGGCATTTCAATACCCATGGCGTGGTCAGACGCGGCAAATGGAGCAATCTCACGGCCTTCCACACCATCCAGCCGGCAGGCAAAAGAGACCGCGACCAGGACAACTTCCTCGACCTGCCCCGGCTCACCCGCTACCTGTTCAGCAACAAATGGAAATACGGGAATGAGCGCGAAAACGGTTGGAACAGCCGCATCGGCCTGCGCTTCCTGAACGAACAACGCATCGGCGGTCAGCGCGATTACCATGTAGCCAGCGACCTGGGCAGCACCCGCGTGTACGGACAATACGTGCGGATGAACCAACCCGAACTCTGGACCAAGACCGGCTACCGGCTCAACGACCGGCACAACTTCGTGCTCTTCGCATCGGCTTTGTACCAGCAGCAGAACTCCTGGTTTGGCACCGTGCGCTACGATGCCACGCAGACTGCGGCATACGGCAACCTGCAATACGAACTGCGCTATGCCGCGCACGACCTCAAGACCGGCATCAGCTACCGGCACCTGGACCTGCAGGAGGAAATCGGATTTACCGACACCGCCCTCCGGCGCAGCTATGCGGGCAACTACCGGCGGCTGGAACATATTGCAGGTTTCTTCGCCGAAAACACCATGCGTTTCTTCAACGAGCGGCTCACGTGGATTGCCGGCCTGCGCAGCGATCACCACAACCGTTTCGGCCTGCAGTTTACACCCAGAACGCTGCTCAAGTACGACCTCGCACCCCGCACCATCGTAAGAGCGAACCTGGGCCATGGCTGGCGCACCGTCAACCTCTTCAGCGAGAACATCGGCTTGCTGGTCAGCTCGCGCGATATCGTCTTCGAAGCGCCGCTGGAACCCGAGCGCGCGTGGAATATGGGCCTCAACCTCACCCACAAGTTTGAAACGGCAGACAACAACCTTTCCGGCTATTTCAGCGCCGATTTCTACCGTACCACTTTCGGCAACCAGATTTTCCCCGATTACGATACCGACCCCAGGAAAGCCATCATACAGAATTTCACCGGCAAGAGCATCAGCAATGGGTTCCAGGCGGAGCTGTCGCTCTCTATCTTCCGCCGCTTTGAATGGAAGAACGGCTACAATTTCCTGGATGTGTACCGGGTGATCGGCGATGTAAGGCGCGAACTGCCCTTCAATGCGCGGCATAAATTCCTGAGCAGTTTCAGCTTCAAGCCCCTGTCTGACGATTTTCACGTAGACGTAAACGTGCACCGCTACGGTCGGCAGCGCCTGCCCGATACCAAATCCAATCCGTCTGAGTTCCGCCGCCCCGATTATTCGGAGCCTTATACCGTGGCGAATGTGCAATGCACCTGGAACCTGAAGCAGTTCGAAGTGTATGCAGGCTGTGAGAACCTGTTCGACTTCAGGCAGCTGCAACCCATCCTCAGCTGGCGCGACCCCTTTGGTCCGTATTTCGACACCTCCGCCGTCTGGGGCCCCACGCGCGGACGGGAAGTGTACATCGGCTTCCGGTACAAGCTGAAACAGAAATCCTGAAGGGTTTGGGGTGAATTGGCACGCGTACCTTCGCCGTTGGGCCTGGTGTTGTGGATGGTAAAGGGTTGAAAGCGCATGTGGTTGGAGGCCAGGCTTGCAATGCGCAATCAGAATCTAAACCGAGGCAGAAGCACTGGAACCAGCCGCAGCACTGTTGAGACAGGAAGCCGCTGCCCTCCATACTATGGCAGGAATATCCTGCGCAACACCCCTCAACAGCTGGCCATGAACGCAAAAGCCCAAAAACTTGATTGTATATGGATAGAGTCGCGTTGTATTGGACACATCAGCCTGCTGAAGCTATTTCACGGGCCGATACAAAACCATCTTGGGATTCAGCCAAAAAGGGAAACAAAACCAGGCCTATACAACAGAATACGGTGTATAGGAGCCAAGAGGCCCGCTCTTGACAGCGAGCAGCGCCTCGCTGATAAATAACTAGACCTATAAGCAAGTTACCGGTCAGTGTAAAAAGACAGCCAGCGCACATTCAAGCACATTTGGTTTTGCCCGATACACAAAGCCGACCCTTCGCAAAACCAAAAGAGCTTGAATTTTTCCCACCGCACAGACAACAGAACTAAAAATAAATTGTATTTTTGACGAATTAGTCCAAACAATAACGACAAGATGAATTCTTTTGGAGAATATTTGCGAAACAGACGAGAACAACTGGGACTTCCATTAAGGAAAGTAGCAGCCGAACTCGACATTGACACTTCCATTCTTAGCAAGATTGAAAGAAGTGAACGAGTGGCGACAAAAGAAATGCTGTCGACACTGGCTAAGACCTTGGAAGTTCAGGAAAAGGAAATGGAAATTGAATTCATCAAAGCATTCATTCTGTCTGACATTGGAGATTTAAAATTTTTGAAAAGCGGCTTAGAAGAAACGCTTAACACCATTAAAAGCCGCAAGTAAATATGAGTATAAACAATAAAATAGACCAAACAGACTTGACTTTCTTCACCAATGAAGAAGGCCATACTTTATTAAGCAGATTCAAATCAACACTTAAAGACACGCAACTTTTTGATGTTTTGGTTGGATATTTCAGAGCAAGCGGGTTTCACCAACTATATGACGCACTTG
>JBKDBI010000449.1:0-10350 GCA_046314695.1 Bacteroidota bacterium
GTTGCAGGATACCATTAAGCATAACAAAATCAGCGTCTTCACTATACCAAACAGTGCCAGCATTTCGTTAACGCTATCGAACAAACTCCTTGCCGTAATGTCCACCGAACACAAAAAGCCCCGACAGCATGCTGCCGGGGAGATAACAAACTTTTCGACCTGTGTCGCTCCGAACTCAGAGTTCGTCTTCGTTGAAGAAGTAGTCGTCGTTCGTTGGGTAATCGCTCCAGATCTCCTCGATGCTCTCGTAAGGCTCTCCGTCGTCTTCCAACTCCTGAAGGTTTTCAATAACCTCCAGGGGAGCCCCCGAACGTATGGCGTAGTCAATCAGTTCGTCTTTGGTGGCCGGCCATGGCGCATCGTCCAGCCAACTCACAAGTTCCAGTGTCCAGTACATAGGCGAGAGATTTTAGAATTTGCGCGAATAAAACAATTCCGCATGAATATGCAACGACTTTTTTTTAAGAATCGTATGTTGTTGTAAATCTGTGATATACATTTGCGACCGACCGTGAAAAAGCGTTTACCTGAAGGTTCCGGACTCTACGATGAAACACTGGAGGCATACTGTACCCAGCATTCTTCCGCAGAACCTCCCTGGCTTACCAGCCTCCAACGCCTCACATTCCTGAGGCATACCCATGGCAGACAAATGAGCGGCCATCTCCAAGGAAGGTTCCTTTCCCTCCTTAGCAAAATGGTCAAGCCCTCCCTGGTGCTCGATATCGGTACTTTCACCGGCTATTCTGCGCTGTGCTTCGCCGAAGGCCTGGCTCCCGGCGGAAAAGTGATCACCATCGAAGCAGATGAGGAAAACGAAACACTCATCCGCGAAGCCATCCATAGCTCTCCGTATGCATCTGTCGTGCAGCCTGTGATTGCCAATGCGCTCGAGTGGCTGGAAAAACACCCGGAAATCCATCCCGACCTGGTTTTCCTCGATGCAGATAAACGCAACTATCCGCATTACCTCAATAAACTCATTCCTATGATGTTGCCCGGCAGCCTCTTGCTGGCTGACAATACCCTGTGGAATGGAAAAGTGGTTGATCCGCAGGAAAGAGAAGACGATGTCGATACGCGTACCCTGCACCGCTTCAATGCTGTGGCTTCTTCGCATGCCGCGTTTGATACGGTCTTGTTGCCCTTGCGCGACGGACTTACCCTGATGCGCCGCCGCTGAACCAATCGTCTCCGCAGCTGTTTTCTTGGCTGCATGCACCGAAAAAGCTTTTTGCCTGAAAAAATCTGCTCCGTTTGTGGCAGACCTTTCGCCTGGCGTAAGAAATGGGCCCGTGATTGGGAACAGGTCAAGTATTGCAGCGACCGCTGCCGGGCCTCTGCAAAACGCCAATCATGAAGGAGCTAACCCTCATTTTCCCACATCAACTATGGCTCGACAATCCGGCTTTTCGCTCCGATCGTCCGATTGTGCTCGTCGAAGACCCGCTCTTTTTCCGGCAGTTCAATTTCCATATCAAAAAGCGCATCCTGCACCGGGCGTCCATGAAAGCGTTCGAAGAACTCCTGCGCAGCAAAGGGTTTCATACTTTGTATATCAAGAGTGGCCCGGAAGCCGAAACCGCTGTTCTCCTCAATGTGCTTAAACAGGAGGGAACTGAGGCCATCCACCTGGTCGAACCCGACGACTACTTGCTGGAGAGGCGTGTCAGAAGAGAAGCGGGACGCCTTGGAATCCAACTCCAAGTCTACGATTCACCCGGTTTTTTGATGAACAGGAAGCAAGGCGCCGAGTGGATGGAAACGCACCGGATGCATCAAACCGATTGGTATATCCATTGGCGAAAACAGCTGGGTGTTTTGATGGAACCGGATGGGAAACCACAAGGCAAACGCTGGACCTTCGATACCGAAAACCGTCAGCCCTTTCCGGCCGGTTTGCAAGCGCCGCCTTTGCCGGAGCCGTCCCTGCCATCGGGTTTCTCAGCATGGTCCAAGGCGGTTCATTCCGAGTTTCCGGATGCGCCCGGCCATGCAGATCACTTTGAATACCCCGTCACCCATGCAGCGGCAGAAAAATGGCTCGATGCCTTCATCGAACAGCGGCTGTTCCATTTCGGTCCATACCAGGACGCCATGGTGCCGGGGCAGACATTCCTATTCCACAGCGTAATAAGCCCTTTGCTCAATACCGGATTGCTCACACCCGCCCAGGTCTTGCAACGCACGTTGGATGGCGCTGCTGCATCGGATGTTACCCTTGCTTCGCTAGAGGGTTTCATCCGGCAGGTGCTCGGATGGCGGGAGTTTGTACGGGCAGTTTACCACAGCCACGGGGTGAAGCAACGGACTGCCAATTTCCTGCAGCATACCAACAAGCTCTCACAGCCATTTTACAACGGTAATACAGGGTTTTTCCCTTTTGATGAGGCTTACCTGCGCCTGGAACAGACTGCTTACAGCCACCATATTGAAAGGCTGATGGTGCAAGGGAATCTCTTCCTGCTCCTGGGTATAGATCCGGATGAAGTGTACCGTTGGTTCATGGAACTGTTTATCGATGCCTATGATTGGGTGATGGTACCCAATGTTTACGGTATGAGCCAGTATGCAGACGGCGGCGCGATGGTTACCAAGCCCTATATCAGCGGCTCGCCTTACTTGCTCCGCATGGGCAAATACAAGAAGTCCGCCTGGTGTGCTGAATGGGATGCCTTGTATTGGAGTTTCCTTCACCAACATCGGGAAAAGTTGGCAGGTAATCCGCGCATGGCCATACCGTTCGCGTCGCTCAGGAAGATGGAAGAAAAATTGGCCGGATACCTTGAAACCAGGGAGGCTGTGTTGCAGCGATTGCAATTTGCCCGAAAATAAAGGTGCCCGTCTTTTGAACGGGCACCTTATAAGAATCCAGCCGGATGAATCCGGATTGGTGTCTGATTATTTCACTGTAACGCGGGCCGAGTAATAGCGGCCATCCTGGGTTTCAGCGCGCACGAGGTAAACACCGGCGCTCAGGCCTTCCAGGCTGGCTACACCCAAATTACCCTGAACCTTGCTCTGGTACAGTACCCTGCCCTGCAAATCGGAAATCGACATGCGGTTGAGCACTTCAGGTGCCTCGAACTGTACAAATCCGCTGGCAGGGTTGGGGTACACACGGAGTGTTCCTGCATTCAGCTTGTTTACACTGTTGGCTTCGTTGTCGATCAGCGTAAGGGTATACACGCTGTCGGCGCCTACTTCCGTTCCCCAGTTGGGTTTGCGGAGTGCGAGCTGAATGGTTTCGTTGCCTTCGCTGAGGTTGTCGTCGAAGAGATCGACCTTGAAGGTATAGCTGCTGCGACCGGAAGGCACAACCACTGTGCGGTTGGCCATATTGAAGTCTGCATTAGGTGTTGCTGTTCCACCTTTGATTGCCAGTTCAAACTGCACCTGTGCATTGGGGTTGGCAATGTTCACGGTGATGAGCAGACTGGAATCGTCTACTTCGGATGAAGCACCTGAATTGGGCACAAAGCTGATAACAGGGAAGGTGAGATTCTGCACATCGGCTGTATAACGGGGAACCAATGCGTAACCAGAGTTGAAGGGTGAACTGTTGTCGTCCTGGAATCCAATACCGGAGATATTGAAGTAAGTGCTGGGCGCGGGTGTGCCATCTACATTGGTTTCAGCATCAAAGGTTACATCCCAGGTGCGGGTACCGTCTGTTACAGACAATGTTTTGGTGGTATTGGCGGCCAGAGCAGTGGTAGGCCAGGCTGCCGGGTCAACGAGTTTCACGTTGCGCAGGCGAACGATACGCGATTCATGGGTTTCGCTGAAGGCGCTGCTCACATTGGCGGGCGTGCGAACGAAGCCGGTGGTACTCAGTCGGCGAACGGTGTCGAGGTTTTGGAGCACGGTCATGCCATTGATCTGGCCAACGCGTCCTTGAACCATCACGGAATCACCTTCGCGTACGTTGTAACCGAAAGTGCTTCCGGTTCCCACAACCTGAATACCACCTGAGGTATCGATAACCGTAAACTGCAGGCCGCTGCTGCGGAGGTTTACCCCGTGCACAACACCGAATACGCGGCAACGCACGTTGATGGAATCGTTCACGCCATTGCTGTTGATGCGGCTGATCTGGCGGATGCGGTAGGCCGGAAGATCATCGCTTAACATGGTTACTGTCAGTGTGTCGGGTTTGCCGATGGTACTATTGGTGAGGGTTGAAATGGTGAAAATGAGCCTTTCAGGTGCTTCCGACAATTCATCGTCGATGATGGGCAGTTGGATAATTACACTATCAGGGTCATTCGGGGTAACGGTGATGATGCGTGCAAGTGGATTCATGGTAAAATCCGAACCCGCAGTAGCGTTGCTGATGGCTGCATTATAGCGGAAGATAAAGTCGCTGTTGAGGTCGTTGCGGCCGTTCACATTCACGCGGATGCGCATGTTGCCGTCTTTCTCTGTAACAGTTGCCGTGCGACGGGCAAAAGAGTAAACGGGCGGACGGTCGTTGTCTGTCACCACAATCGTGAGCAGGCTATCTCCACGTGTAGCTCCGCTGCTGCCGTTAATACGCAGGGCGAGCACGATGGTGTCGTTCGGATCAACATCGGTGTCATCGAGAATACGAGCGAAGAATACTACGCTGTCTGGCCCGGTTGATTTCCCAACGTTAACGGTAGTATCGGTATTGGTGCTTCCAAGGCGGAACTCTGCAGGAATAAAAGTGCTGTCGCCCCTCGATTTCACGAGCACGCGCACACTGGCAGGAGTTGCAATCGCCTTGTCCATTTTGATGGTGATGGCAGCGCGGCCTGCACTTTCCTTAACAGTTACGCGGGCAGGAGCAAAGCTGATCAGGGCCTGGTCGTTGTCGTTGATGAACAGGGAGTGTGTGCGTTCCAGGCCGATGCTGGCACGCACCGGGTCACGAAGGGAAATGGTGGCTACTTCCTGGCCTTCAACCGCGTTATCATCGTTGATTGTTACCCGCGTGGTATCGAAGGCTGTATAACCCGGCTTGAAGGTGATAGACTTTGGTGTGCTGAAATTGATATCACCGCTGGTACCATGACTTGCAGTGCCGCCAACGTAGAACAGGGTAACAGAGCTGGAGTAATCGTTGGCATAGCGCCGACGCACAAGCAGATTGGTGCTTCCGGCGTTTTCGCCTACTGTACTGCTGCGGAGCCAGAACTGGAAATCGGTCGGTACCAATGCGCACTCTTCGGTAGTGAGACGGATAGCTCTTGCCGCATTGCGTGGATTAACGGTTGAGATGGCTGTTCCACCCCAACCCCAAACACCGTTTGAATCAATATTGGAGTAAAGGGCATTTCCAGATTTGAGGTCGAAAGAAGTAATGCGGCGAACACCATTGCTCAGGTCGTTGGGAATTATAGTTCCCCAGCGGCCGTTCTTGCCTTGCACGCTGTCGTTGTAGAAAACGGCAAGTGCACTCGCAATGGTAAAGCCTGAACCTTCCACAAAGGTCATGGAGAGCGGCCGACCGCGGCCGTCCAGGTTGTCATATAATCCAACAATACTCTTGGGAGCAGCAGCGCTGATGCCAAATATAGCTGAAGCCTTGGTGCTGCCGGCAGCTGTGTCCATGGTCAGGCAGGTGATTTCTTCGTCTGCGTAGTATTTTTCTACCGTTGAACCACCCGCTATAGCCTGAAGCTGAATATAAGGCAATACAACGTTGCCGGCATTGAATGCCGCATTGCTGCTGCGATAGAAGGCAAACCATCCTTCATACGAACCACCAATATCGGTGGTCAGCGTATCATGTTGGCCGACATTGTTCAGCGAAAGTGAAGTGCCCGGGTTGCGCCATTGTCCCGAAGAGTCAATGAACAGACAATTGCCGATACCTGAGGCGGTTGTACTGCTGGTATCGCTCCAGCGCATGGCACGCACATAATATTTGTACTGGGTATTGGGCAGCAGGTTGCTGACCCGGGCCCGAAACACAACGGGTACCGAGTGGCTTGAGGCGTTTGACGACATGTACTGCGGGACATTCATGGGCATGAACACCCCCGCCACAGGCTTTTGTGCACGCAGTCCGGCCAGTGCCAGTACCGTGAGTGCTAAGAGTATAATTTTCTTCATGGTGCTTGCGCGAACCGCGAAGATAGTTTTTTTCAACACCTTATGAGATGAACGAACTGTCATTTCCCTGTCTCCGTAATCGCGAGTGTGAAGATGCTCAGGGTTTTACAGCCGTTTTGAACCAATGACTGCAGGCATGCCTCGAGTGTGGCTCCTGTTGTCAAAACATCATCTATGAGCGCAATGTGCTGCCCTCGGGCATCATGCGGAACAGCAGCCTCAAAGCGGGTTCCAACATTTATCCAGCGAGAGACCCTTGAACCCTTCGTTTGCGACACAGTAGAGCGGGTTTTCTTCAACCACTTCGTCTCCAGCCGGCTGCCCCAGGCCAATGCCATGCCCCTGGCAATTTTCTCGGCCTGGTTGTATCCCCTCAGACGCTGTTTCCCCGTGTGCATTGGCACCGGTATCAACAATGCAGGCGGATGCATGACGGCAGCGAGTTCCGTGGCATATAAAAATCCGAGCCGTTCCGCAAGGCGCGTTTGACCTTGGTACTTGATAGCGTGCAATATCTGCCGCGTCACCCCTCCTTCCCTGAAATACAAATAGCTGCCGGCGTGTTGCAATGGAACCCGCCCGGCAAATATCCGGTGGGCCGCCTGTTCCTTCCTGACATTGAAACCGGTGTAGGGCAGGCACATCGTGCATTCCAGGCAAATCCAGCTTTCTGCTTCCTCCAATATCCCATTGCAACCCGGACAGGTGCGCGGGTAAAACAAGCGGAAAGTCTCGCGCAGCAGCGTCGCAGGTGCCTGTAATGCGTTGTACAGCAAGCCAGGTTTAGCCTCGATCATGCCACAAAACTCGGGTTGGCTTGGGTTCTTAGCCGTAAATTGTACGCTTATAAACGTTTATTTACGTTCGATGTGCATAAGCCAATACCAGGGCTAACTTTGCAGCATGGAAATTTTGCCCGGTCGCATCAATCGCCTGCCCATTGCCCGGGCTGTAGATTTTGGCGTTTATCTGGATGCCGGTGAATACGGCGAAATCCTGATGCCGGCGCGCTATGTGCCGGAAAATGCGAAGCCGGGCGATGTGGTAGACGCTTTTTTATACTGCGATTCAGAAGACCGCATGGTGGCCACCACCGAAAAACCCGCAGCACAAGCCGGTGAAATTGCCTGGCTGACTTGCAAGTCGGTTAGTCGTTTCGGGGCTTTTATGGATTGGGGATTGATGAAAGATCTGCTCGTTCCTTTCCGTGAACAGACTGTGCCTATGCAGGAAGGAAAATCGTATGCTGTTTTGGTTTATGTGGATGAGAAGAGCGGTCGCCTCGCCGGAACCGCCCATATCGAAAAGCACCTAAACCGCGGCAGACCGCTCTATGAGCCAGATACAGAAGTCGACCTGCTGATTTACGCCAAGTCGGAACTGGGCTATAAAGCGGTGGTTGATCATCGCTTCGGCGGGCTCCTGTATTTCAGTGAAGCATACCGCCCATTGCAGCCGGGCGATCGTATCACAGGCTACGTGCACCGGGTCAGGGAAGACGGAAAAATAGATCTCCGCAGCCGCCCAACCGGCTATGCTCCCGTTGGCGATACGGCAGGTGAAATCATGGAGAAACTGAAAGCAGCAGGCGGCTTCCTTGCTTTTACCGACGACAGTGATCCGGATGAAATTCGCCGCGTTTTCGGTATGAGTAAAAAACTTTGGAAGAAGGCAACAGGCGCTCTGTATAAACAACGCCGCATTCTGATCGATACCGACGGTATCCGCCTGCCAACGGAAGACTGAAACCTGCCACCCGGGTGCCAAACGCAACGGCAGCAATAGCATACCCCGGCTTGCCGTATCTTGCCGCCGGAAAATTCCGGTTCATGAAAAAACTATCCTGCTACTTGGCCCTCCTGTTGGGTGTTGCAGCTGTTCCGCTCGCTGCCCAGGGCCCCGATACGCTGCGCAATAAACCGGGCAGCGCCTATCTCTTTTCCCGTGTAAAAGACAATGCCGCCACCCAGGTGCGCAATCAGTGTCAGACGAGTACCTGCTGGAGTTTCAGCACGCTAAGCTTCCTTGAAAGTGAATTGCTCCGAAAAGGAAAAGGAGTTTACAATCTGAGTGAAATGTATGTGGTTCGCCATGCCTACTATGAGAAAGCGGTCATGTACCTGCGAATGGACGGCGACCATCGTTTTGATGAGGGTGGGGAAGGCCATGATATACCCTTGATCATCCGCAAGTATGGAATTGTACCTGAAGAATTTTATCGCGGTCTGGCATACAAATCGAATCCCGGCGATACAATACACAACCATGGTGAATTGGTGGCTGCACTCAAGGCGCTGGTGAATGCCTACAAGCCGTTTTCACAGGCCGGCAAGCTAAGTCCGGCATGGCAAAAAGCCGTGAACGGTGTATTGGACGCGTACTTTGGTCCGCTGCCTGCATCTTTCCAATACGCCGGTAAAAGCTTTACTCCCCAAACATTCGCCCAATCGCTTGATCTGAACATGGACGACTATGTGGTGCTTACGTCTTGTAATCATCAGCCGTTTTACCGATCATTTGTGCTGGAACTTCCGGATAACTGGAGCCTGCAGCAGGCCTATAATATTCCGCTGGAAGAATTCGAAACTGCTGCCTTTTCCTGTCTGAACAAGGGATACACCTTTGCCTGGGCTGCCGATGTAAGCGAGAAGGGTTTTTCTTTTAAGGATGGACTCGCTGTGCTGCCGGTACACGACAGCCTGGTGAAAGCCAAGGGCGAACCGGCCCGCTTCAGCAACGGGCGTTCGCTCAGCGCCTTCGATCAGCCCTATCCGCAATTGCAGGTTGATGCAGCCCTTCGTCAGCAGATGTACGATTACAAAACCACTACCGACGATCATGGCATGCAAATGACCGGATGGTATCGTCTGGCAGATGGTTCGCCCTGGTTTCGCATGCGCAACAGCTGGGGCATGGGCAACGCACTGCAAGGTTATCAGATGGTATCGCTGCCATATTTCCGCGCCAAAACCATTTCCATCATGCTTCCCATTGAAGCGCTCGAAAAGGATTTGCGCAAAAAACTCAATCTGCCCTGACAATCTGAACTACAGAATTTCCGTTCCCCCTGTATGAAACGTTCCGCAATCACCCTCCTTGCGCTGCTGATCCTGGCCGTTTTGGTCCAGTCTTGCGCTTCACGCCGCGGTTGCAGTACCCGAGGCCATACCCGCACCGAAATGGGATGGATGTAAAAGAACCGGTCTCTGTTCTCTTTGTCTGCCTGGGCAATATCTGCCGATCTCCGTTGGCAGAAGGACTTTTCCTGTACCACGCCGAAAAAGCCGGAACAGGCGTGCATTTCCGCGTAGACAGTGCAGGTACCAGCAGCGAGCACCGGGGAGAATTGCCCGACCCGCGCACCCGTGCCAACGCAGCCCAACACGGACTGAATCTGACAAGCCATTCCAGACAGGTGAGGGTGGATGATTTTAACGCCTTCGATTGGATGTTTGCCATGGACCGTTCGAATCACCGGAATCTGCTGCGCATCCGCCCGGCGGTGCACAAGGCAAGGTTGCACCTGTTGCTGGGTCCGGAATTGCTGACGGCCCCTGACCAGCTCGAAGTTCCCGACCCATGGTATGGCGGACCAGAAGGATTTGAATCGGTTTTTCAGCTGCTTCATGGCGCAACGGAGCGTTTGCATACCTTTCTTTGCCAACACCATGGAATACACCGAGAAACGCGAAGCTGAAATCAAGGCCTGGCTGCCGGCCCTTGCAAACCTAAATTCGGATACCGTTCCGGAATGGGGTGTCTTAAGCGCGCAGGGTATGCTCGAGCACCTCACACTGGGTATCAAGATCGGCAATGGCAGCCTTGCGCCGCGTGGTGTTGTTCCTTACGACGATTACGACGAAGCCCGGAAGCGGCAGGTGGCCATCTTCGTGGCTTCAGAGGCTCCTTTTGCGCGCAACATCATGAATCCGCTGATGCAAGACAAACCTTTTCAGACACGTAAACCCGACCTGGAAGCCGCCAAAGCATGGTTTTTGGAAGAGCTGAGCTTGTTTTTTTATTATTGGAAAGAAAATCCCGATGCCACACGCCTGCATCCTACGCTGGGCCCTTTGCAACGCGACGACTGGTACCGCTTTGAATACCGGCATATCATGCATCATTTCAGGCAGTTTGGGTTGCTGATGGATTTGCCCAAGGGATAGATAACATTACTCCTTCAATCCGAGCCTTCCTTCAGGAACAGGGCAAGTCAAATATATAGCTTTAAAATCAAAAGACCCGGTTTTTGACCGGGTCTTTTGGCGT
>JBKDBI010000450.1:0-6216 GCA_046314695.1 Bacteroidota bacterium
ATCATGGGCGGCTATTCCTTCGAAAGGCATATTTCGGTGGAAAGCGGCCGCAATATTTACGAGAAACTCAGTTCTTCGGAAGACTTTGTTCCCGTGCCGCTGTTCCTCGCTTCTGGGCCCGAACCGCTCGAACTCTACCGCCTGCCGGTCAGCGCCATGCTGAAAGACAATGCAGACGATATCCGCGAGAAGTTGCGCCATCCGGCCACGCATCCCGGCCTGGAAGAGATCCGGCAGGCTTGCGCTTCCATCACCCAACGCTACAACCCGGCCGGCGCGGTGTTCAATCCGGAACCGCTCGATATCACACAACTCCCTTCCCTCGCGGAAGGCGTGTTCATCGCCCTGCACGGACGCCCGGGTGAAGACGGTGTCATCCAACAGGAGCTCGACAAACTCGGACTGTATTACAACGGTTCAGGCCCGGAGAGTTCCGGCATTACAATCGATAAATACCGCACCAATGCCCTGCTCCGCGAAAACGGTTTTTCAGTGGCCGGCCATTGCCTCCTGCAACGCAGCGACTGGGACGCAGACCGTGAAGCGGCGCTTGCTCAGGTTGAAAAACTCGGGTATCCGCTCATCGCCAAACCCCACGACGATGGTTGCAGTGCCGCGGTAAAAAAGATCAAAGACCGAACACAGCTCACAGCCTATGCCGAGCTGATGTTCCGCAAGGAAGCTGCGCTGGAAGCGGGCCCTGTGGCCATACTCGGCTTGCATCCTTCGGAAGAGTTTCCGCGCAAGGATCTCTTCTTGTGTGAATCGCTCATCGAAAAAGGCGATGCGCAGTTGTTCCTGGAAATCACCGGTGGCATGCTCACGCATTTGCAGTCGGATGGAAGCTGGCGCTACGAAATCTTTGAGCCCAGCGAAACCCTCGCCGAACACGGCATCCTTTCCCTCGAAGAAAAATTCCTCGCCGGGCAGGGGCAGAATATTACACCGGCGCGTTATACAAGCGATCCGGCGCTGAATGCACGCATTTCGGGTATCGTAAGAAAGAAGCTGGAAGCCGCGGCCAAGGTGCTCGGCATCCGCGGTTATTGCCGCATCGATGCCTTTGTGAAAGGCAATCCGGAAGGGGAGATTGACGTTATCTTCATCGAAGTGAATTCCCTGCCCGGCATGACGCCCGCCACCTGTATTTACCACCAGGCTGCCATAAATGGCTACAAGCCTTTTGAATTCATCAAGGAAATATTGAATTTCGGTCGCGATTATCGCCTGTCTCATGCGGAATAAATGGTTGTTGAATATTGCTCTCGGTGCCGGCCTTAGCCTGGTGCTTGTGCTCCTGCTTTTTCTTTGGTTCCGCTTCCATACCCGGCATGGCGAGAAGATTGAAGTGCCCAATGTGAAAGGGCAGACGCTGGAAAAGGCGGTGGCTGTGTTGGAGGAAAACGATCTTCGCTTTGAAGTTTCCGACACCATATACGATGCATCGCTGAAACCCGGTGCTGTAGCCGAACAAACCCCGGCAGCCGGCAGCGGTGTGAAATCTGATCGGATTATCTACCTCAAAGTCAACGCCTTGGGCAAGCCAACGGTGGCCATGCCCAATCTGGTCGACAAATCGTTCACCCTCGCCAAGGCATTGCTCCGCAGCAAGGGCCTCGAGCTCGGACAAGTGACGATGAAATACGACGAATTCAGCAACAACCTGGTGATCGAACAATTCTACCTCGGCCGCAGCGTAGCACCCAATACCAGACTCGAAAAAGGCGCCGTGGTCGATCTTTGGGTAACCACCAGCCGCATGGCTGCTCCGGTTGACAGCCTCGGAAAAGACAGCGTAGCCCCTCCAATCTTTGATGACAATTTCTGATCGCATGATTTTTTTACCCGCATGGGTCCGACAAGCCGGCACACTTGTCTTTGTAATGTGCACCGGAATCTTCGGCACGGCTTTGCATGCGCAGGGCGTCGTTATCACAGCGCCCGTAACAGCGCCAGCACAAATGCCGGTCAAGCAATCCGGTCTGCGCAGCTGGGGCGTATTGGATACCTTGGCGCTGCCATTCTTCGACGACTTCACATCGACGGAAGTAATTCCCGACCGCCGCCGCTGGACAGGCCGTCAGGTCTATGTAAACCGCACTTTCAGCGATGTGGCACCTACCTACGGCGTCGCCACCTTCGACCATCTCAACGAAAACGGCCGCACCTGGACGCCCATCAACCCCGGCCGGCAGGTAGCCTGCGATACCCTCACTTCCCAGCCAATCAATCTGCTCAATTACCGATCCGGGCTCAATACCGTGCAATACCGCCCGATCGACAGCGTGTACCTGAGCTTCTTTTTTCAAAGCAAAGGTTTGGGCGATTTGCCTGAGCTTTCCGATAGCCTGGTCTTGCAATTCAAAAAGTCCGACGGCAATTGGGAAGTGGTATGGCTGGCACGCGGTGGCAGAAACATGCCGGCTTTCCGTCAGGTCATGCTGCCCCTCATCCGCACCGAATACTTCCACGTTGCATTCCAGTTCCGCTTCATCAATTACAGCATGGCCACGGGCAATCTGAACCATTGGCACCTGGATTATGTGCGGATGAACCGCAACCGCAGCCACAACGATACCGCCATCCGCGACGTGGCCATTTCTGCCGTGCCGCGGTCTTTCATGGCGCGTTATCAAAGCATGCCCTACCGGCAGTTCATGGCCAATCCGGCAAAAGAGACTCGCCAGGCACACGAGCTGCGGCTGCGCAACCTGGGGGGCACTACCGTCCAGACCCAATTGCAGTACATTGCCCGCGATGCCGCAGGTACCATCGTAGCGCAAAGTCCTTTTGCTTCCAACAACCGCAACGTGCTGGCAGGCGACGATACCACCGAAAGATTTGCACCTTTTGCGCTGAGTGGTTTGCCGGGAGGCGACACACCCTGGGTGGATATTGAATACCGCATCAATCCGCTTTCGAACGATCAGACACCCGGATTGTACAATGCACCCGGCGACAACAACCGCATCAACAGCCGCTTGCGTTTCCAGCCCTGGCTAGCCTACGACGACGGCAGTGCGGAAGGCGGCTTCGGCCTCGATTACGCCTTCCTCGGCAATATCCGCGCACAATGCGCCATCCGCTACGAGCTGAACCAACGCGATACCTTGCGCGGAATCGCCATCTATTTCAACCGCTCCCGCGAAGATGTCAGCAGCAGGCCCTTCACCCTCTGTATTTGGCGCAAGGTCTCTGAACCGCCGGCATTGACCGATCGCGGCGACGAAATCCTCTACACGCTCAATGTATCAAGGCCGGTTTACAGCGACAGCCTGCAGCGCTTCAGCTTCTTCATGTTCGATACCGCCCTGGTACTCAATGCCGGCACTTTTTATGTAGGATGGAGGCAAGCAGCGCCCTTTATCCTCAATACCGGCTACGACATCAATTACAAAGTTGGCGACAGCGCTTCCCGCAATCCCCATATCTTCTACAATTTCCTCGGCCGTTGGGAATCAGTCCCCAGCGATGTGACCGGCGCGCCGATGATACGCCCGCTCCTGGGTTCCAGACGTGAATTCACCTTCAGCCGGCAGGAACAGGCCGCGCCCGGAAGGCTGGACGTTTATCCCAATCCGGTGAAGGCCGGTGAGCTCATCCGTTTCCGCCAGTCAGATCAGCTGGTGGAATGGGAACTCCGCGAAATGAGCGGGCGGACCGTTGCCAGCGGATTCGTAAGCGACCAAAGCCTCCGTATCCCCCAACACCTCGCTGCCGGCACCTATCTGTTGCAGGGCCGCAGCCGCAGCGGAGCCATCCTTTACCAAAAGATTCAGATCAACTGAAGATGCAAGACATAACCGTACACGAACTGAAAGAGCGCAAAGACCGCGGTGAGGAAATCATCGTCATCGATGTGCGCGAACCCTGGGAATACGAGGAGTTCAATATCGGCGGACTCAATGTGCCCCTGGCCGAATTGCCCATGCGCATGCAGGACTGGGAAGCCTGGAAAGACCGCGAAGTGGTGGTGCATTGCCGCAGCGGCGGACGCAGCGCCACCGCCAAAGCCCTCCTGAATCAGGCCGGTTTCAGCTCCGTGCGCAATTTGCTCGGCGGCATGATGGACTGGCAGATGCAGTTTGGGTCCTGATTTGTTACCTGAACATGCCAACGTACCTGCGACATAGGTACTTCCTCCTTGCACCCCTGCCTTTGTTTGCGCTGGTGGTGCTTTTGGCCATGCGCTGCACCCAACCGGCTGCAAAGACTGAATTGGAATGGCTCAACCACCACGATACCGTAAAGTATGTGGGGATAGCCACCTGCACCTCTTGCCATCCCGACAAGGCCGACAGCTTTCAGCATACCGGAATGGGCCGCAGCTTCGGCCTCGCCACGCCCGAACGCAGTGCAGGGAACTTCAACAAGCACCAACCGGTATACGACCGCTGGCTGGATTTGTATTATTACCCGTATTGGCGCGACGGCAAGCTAATGGTGGATGAATTCCGCCTCAGCGGCCGCGATACCGTCCACAAACGCACCGAGACCATCCGGTACATCATCGGTTCGGGTCACCATACCAATTCTCACCTGATCGAAGACCGCGGCTATCTCTATCAGGCTCCGATCACCTATTATGTGCAGCAAGGGAAATGGGACCTGCCTCCGGGCTATGAGAACGGCAACAATATCCGCTTCAGCCGCAAGATCGACATGGAGTGCATGAGCTGCCACAACGCCATGCCCAAGGTGGAGGAAGGAAGTATCAACAAATTCGCTGCTGTGGCCGAAGGCATCGACTGCGAGCGCTGCCACGGTCCCGGCAGTCTGCATGTGGCGCGGAAAAGGGCAGGCGAATTGGTCGACACGCGCACGATGGCCGACAAAACCATTGTCAATCCGGCGAAGTTGCCCTGGGAGCGCCAGGTCGATGTTTGCCAGCGCTGTCACCTGCAAGGCAATAACGTGCTCAAGCCGGGACGCAGCTTCAGCGACTTCAAGCCCGGCATGCGCCTGAGCGACGTATTTGAAGTGTATATGCCCAAAACCGAAGGCGGTGATTTCTTCGTGATGGCCGGCCATGCAGAGCGTTTGCAGAAGAGCCGCTGTTTCATCGCCAGCAATCCGCCCGGTTCGGCCGACAAAGGCAGCGGGATGAACCTCACCTGCATCACCTGCCACAATCCGCACGTTTCTGTGCGCCGCAGCGGCGAAGCGCGATTCAGCGACGCCTGCCGCAAGTGCCACGGCAGCGGAGGCAATGCGGCCAATACCCTGTGTTTGGCACCTGAAAAGGAGCGCAAAGCCAAAGGCGACCGCTGCACCGAATGCCATATGCCGCCCAGCGGAACGGAAGATATACCGCATGTCACCGTGCACGACCATTGGATCCGCAAGCCGGGCGCAAAAAGCAACGGAGAGCCGATCATCACCGGATTGTACGCAGTGAACAACCCAACACCCGCAGATGCCTCAATGGCCAGGGCGTATATCACCTGGTACGAGAAGTTTGAAGCAAAAGCATTGTATGCGGAAAAAGCCAAAGCCCTGGCAGAGCAGGCCGATGCCGGCATCCGCATCCATTTTGCCTATACCCTGCGCCGATTTGCCGATATCGTCAAGGAAGCGGCAGCACTGAAGGAAGCGGAAGTGAACGATGCGTGGACTGCCTACCGCATTGCTGTGGCTTTGCGCGAAACGGGCGGCAAAGACCGCGCTTTATCCTGGTTCGAAAGGGCGGTGAAACTTGCGCCGGCCAACCTCGATTTCCGCGCCGAATACGCACGGGCACTCTTGCTCAACCTGCAGATGGCCGAAGCAGAACAGGAGGCCAGGGCGGTATTGAAGGAACAGGCTACCCATGTCCGCGCTTCTGAGACCTTGGCCGCTTTGCTGATGGCGCAGCGCAAGCCCGCCGAAGCGCGCCGCATTTACCAGCAGATTTTGCAGCGCGAGCCAGACCACCTCCCTTCCCTGGAAGCCATGCAACAGCTCGCAACGGCTTCCGGCGATGCAGCAAGCGCCGCACTTTTTCAGCAGCGGATTGAAGCCATCAGAAAACGCAACAGCAGCGGTGGTTGAGCCTGTCGAAACCTGAGCTGCCTGCCCCGACAGTTTTCGTCGGGGAAACCTGAGCTGCCGGTCACTGAGTAGGAGCTGCGCAGCGCAGCGGAGCAGTGACGTATCGAAGTGGCTGTATTGCATGAAGGATTAAGGTGTTCAGTCGGTCACTGAGTAGGAACTGCGCAGTGCAACGGAGCAGTGACG
>JBKDBI010000451.1:0-4877 GCA_046314695.1 Bacteroidota bacterium
AATTGCGGCCACTCAATTGATAGCGGTACAGCACCGGCATGTCCGAGATTTCCAGCAAGAGCCAGGAACCTGCGAAGGCGGCTACGACAGCTGGAATACCAAAGCGCAATAGCACATCTTTATTGGCTTGTTTTCCAACCAGACCAAGCTTGAACAGGTTATTGGCAAAATGCACAATACCGGTAAGTGCGATGGACAAGTCAACCGGAAAGAACAACATGAAAGCAGGGGCAAGCAGGGTACCCAGACCGAAGCCGGAGAAGAAAGTAAGCAGCGAAGCAGCGAAAGCAATGAGTGGTATCAGCCAGGATTCTGTCATGGTATCATTGTCGGGCGGTGAAGATAAGGACTGAAAATGAAGGCCATATTGGCTGAGTGGCGGCGACTGGCGATATTCGTTGTCTGAAAGAAAATGGTTCCGAAACGCCTGGCATTTCTGTTGAAGCTATTCTTATTCATTATTTGGCTGCTGCATATTGCCTGGACTTTTCGCGTGATTCCAACTTTGCAGGGGCGCATACCGGTGCATTTCGGACTGAGCGGTGAACCGGATCGGTGGGGTGGACCTGCCTCCTTATGGGTCATGCTGGCAATCAGTGTTATACTCGGGAATTTCCTCCTTTTGCTCAGTGGATTGAAGGAAACCAAGCCAACGAGGTTTGCACCGCCGCCAAAACCATTGCCGGATGGATTTCTGAACTTGTTCATGAGTTTTTGTGCCTTTATGGTTGGTCTGTTGCTTTTTACTGGCAGCCTTTCTATGGCATATTGGGGGTCGGCCGGTCCGGTCTTGCATGGTCTTGCTTTAGTTGAGTTATCGGTCTTGTTGACAGGGGTTGTTGTTTTCAGTGTAAAAGCGGCGCGGAAGCAGGCTGATAAAGGATCATAAAATATTCGTTTATAAGCGTTTTATATACGAATTGGGATTGTGAAGGCTCACACCTTTGTATCGTCTTCCGATGGTCGGAAGATGGAACTAACCTAATTCATCGTATTATGTACAACGCAATTCGCAATTCGGTGCGCCTGCTTGGCCACCTGGGGCAGGACCCCGAAGTGAAACAAATCGGAAATGGCAACAAAGTTGCTAAGTGTACCATCGCTACTTCTGAGACTTACAAGTCTAAGGAAGGTGAGCAAGTCAGCGAGACGACCTGGCACCAGCTGGTCATCTGGGGCAAGCAGGCTGAAATAGCCGAGCGCCTGATGAAAAAAGGTGTCGAAGTCGCCATCGAGGGCAAGATCTCCAACCGGACTTACACAGATCAGGAGGGCGTGAAGCGCTATGTCAGCGAAGTCATCGTCCAGGAATTTGTGGTGCTTACGCGAAAACCGGCCTGAGGAAGTCCCGGGTCGACCGCCCAAAGCCTCTCCGCACTAGTTGTGGAGAGGCGCCCCCGGGCGGTTTTTTTAAGTTGTTTGGCTTGCTGCAAGTGGCCTTGGTGAATTTTCAATTCCAGGGCTGAAGTTTGCAAGGTGTTTTACGCGTATCGGCTGGAAGGCAGTGCGGCCTGGTTTGACGCCACAGAAAAACGGCATGCCATTGACGCATTGCGCCATGCGCAGGGTGAGCGCATTTCATTCACCGACGGCAGGGGCAAACTTTATTCCGGCCAAATCGATGCTGTCGCAAAGGATGGTTTCAGCTGTTCAGGGGCTGAACTAATACAAACGTCGTCACGCCCGCGCTTTCACTTGGCCATGTCGGCCGTAAAGAACCACGACCGGATCGAATGGATGCTGGAGAAATGTTGCGAAGTCGGACTGGCGAGCATCGTTTTTCCTGTCTGCAAGCGCAGTGAGCGCAGCCGTATTCAGTCAGAACGCCTGCAGCGGATTGCGGTCAGTGCGATCAAACAAAGCGGTAATCTTTGGCTACCCGATTTTCACGGCACGAGGTCTTTTCATGAATGCGTTATGCTCGGGCAATCCCTGGCGGGGCAAACCTTTATCGCCCATTGCATGGAAGGAGAGAAGACGCGCGCTGAAGCCTTGGAATCGGATGTGTTTGTATTCATTGGTCCCGAAGGAGATTTCACAGCTGAAGAGGTTCAGGAAGCCATTGCCCAAGGGTACAAGCCCCTGGAGTTGGGCAATACCCGTTTGCGGACTGAAACAGCGGCCCTGGCTGCTTGTGTGCTTTTCAATATCCGCTGAATCATCAACAGCAGGTTGTGAGCAGTTAAGCGGTTTGTTGGGATAATCTGTCGTCCAAATTGCCAAGAAGGGCTCACAGAGCCAGTGGAAATGCAACGCGTGTTGCATCAGGGGTTCAGGAACAACACGCAAAGCAGCATGATCAGGCAAATACCGGTAATATCGAGCAGGAAACCGGCGCGCATCATTTGTCCGCTACGGATACGGCCTGCACCGAACACGATGGTATTGGGCGCGGTTGCAATGGGCAACATGAAACCCATGCTGGCGGCAAGGGTGGCTGGTAACATAAGCGACAACGGATCCAGGTTGAATCCGTTTTGTATGGACAACAACACCGGGAGGATGAGTTGAATAGATGCCACATTGCTGGCAAACTCGCTAACCAAAGTAACCAGCAGAACCACGAACAGCTGCAACTGCCATAATGGGATACCGCGCAAGCCCGATAAGTGATTGGCGAGCTGATTGCTAAGTCCGGTTTGCTCGAAACCGTAAGCCAGAGCGAAACCGCTTCCGAACAACAATATCACGTGCAAGGGCAACTTGCTTGCATCTTTCCATTCCAGCAGTTTTTCGCGCTGGCTATGGCGCAGGCTGGGTCCGGATTGATCTGGAATGAAGAACAAAAGGAGGGCAACAGCCACCGCTACGGTACTGTCTTGTATCCAGACCGGCTTGGGAAACAAGTGCGACCAGCCGGGAAGCTTAAAGTTGCCGGCCTGAAACCCTTCGCGGGTAAACCAGAGCACTATGGCCAGCAAGAAGAGCCAACCCACCCGTTTCTCTGCAACGCTCCAGTTCTTCTTTTCCGGAACCGGGTTCCGGATGATGGTCTTCGCATCAGGCATGAACAATGCGGATAAGATGAGATAGCTGAGGAATAAAAACAACAGTGAAACAGGAGCCGCCAGCGTAAACCAGCGTGCAAAGTCAATGCCTCCATGATCTGCATAATGCGTGAGATAAAAACGGTAGAAAACCATGTTGGGCGGCGTTCCGACGAGGGTTGCCATTCCGCCTATTGTGGCCGAGAATGCCAAACCCATAAGCAAACCGGCGCCGAAACGCTGTGCCTTTCCGGCATCATCCTGCCACTGCCCCGCCATTTCCTGCACGATGGCCATCACAGCCGCCAGCATCATCATTACCGTAGCCGTATTGGATACCCACATGCTTACAAACCAGGTACAGCCCATTACAGCCAGGAGCACGCGTCGCGGAGAAGTTCCGGCTTTGGCCAGGGCAAAGCGCGCAATACGCTTGTGCAATCCGTGTTTCTCCACTGCAAAGGCAAGCAAGAAGCCGCCAATGAAGAGAAAGATGACTTGATCCATGTACTGCGCTGCCACGTCGCGCACATCTGCGATGGCAAGCACCGGCATGAAAACGATTGGCAACAGGGAGGTTACAGCCAGGTGAACGGGTTCCAGCATCCACCATAATGCCATCCAGACAATCAATCCGCCCATCCATGCCTGCGGCGAAAACGCAGGGCCAAGCCATTCGCTGACCGCAATAAGACAGGCAGCAACAGGCCCAAGAGCCAAAGCGAGATTGGTTTTTACGGGTCCGGGTAGCAAGGCCTGCAAGATATTCCAAGGCGGAGAATTTAGATTTAGCATTTTAATCCGGGAAAGCAGCGTCGGAATAGGTCATGGAACAAAGCTGCACATGAAGCAATCCATTGTTCAATGTTGTATTGGTATGCAGAGAATGATCATATCGACCTGGATCTTTGTCCTTCGGGTTCATTTTACAGATTAGTCTGAAGCATGCAACAAGGCCATAAAATGCCGTTTACGCTTAGATGTAAACAGCGTTGAATCAAGAATTTAGGGTTTTGGTTTTACTGTTACAGGTATCGAAGTGACTGCTTCAGCATAATCTGGCACGGTGGTTTGAAGGGCTTGAACTTTTCCCCTTACAGCGCCTCCTTGCACCTAATTTTGCCGTGTGAATGTCCTTATACTCGGATCCGGTGGCAGAGAGCATGCATTTGCATACGCGCTGCAGCAAAGCAAGGTGGTAGATGAACTTTTCATCGCACCCGGCAATGCAGGTACCGCAAATTGCGGAACCAATCTGCCGTTTTCTCCCACTGATTTTGAAGCGGTATTCCAGGCTTGCAGGGAACACAAAATAGATGTTTTGTTGCCTGGTCCGGAAGATCCGCTTGTCAAAGGCATCAGCGATTACATGGAACAAGCCGCAGCATCAGACGGAGGTGCGCCAATCTTCGTTGCCGGACCATCAGCGGCTGCAGCTAAGCTTGAAGGCAGCAAAGACCATTCAAAGTCATTCATGCTGCGCCATGGAATTCCCACTGCTGCTTACCAGAGTTTTGGAAAGGATAATCTGTCGGAAGGGAGAGCCTTCCTGCACACCTTGCGCCCGCCTTACGTGTTAAAAGCGGATGGATTGGCAGCAGGAAAAGGTGTCCTGATTCTGGATAACCTCAACGAGGCAAGCGAAGCGCTGGATGAAATGATCCTCTCGGGCCGCTTTGGCGCTGCAGGTGAACGGGTAGTGATAGAGGAATTCCTGCACGGGATTGAAATCTCGGTTTTTGCCATCAGCGACGGCAACAACTGGCAGGTTCTTGGTTCGGCCAAAGATTACAAGCGCATTGGCGACGGCGACACCGGTCCGAACACCGGAGGTATGGGCGCCGTAAGCCCTGTTCCTTTCGCCAACGATGCATTCATGCAGAAGGTGAA
>JBKDBI010000452.1:0-9303 GCA_046314695.1 Bacteroidota bacterium
CAGCGAGCCTTTGCTCCCGGATGGACTCCCCCCTATTGGATTCACAATCCGGTATTTAACCCCTCACTTGCTGCAAAGCCGAAGCCTTACAGCGCTTCAAATATGTGTAATCCAAACAGTTCAACGGCAAACAGTCAAGCCCAAAGAAGGATATTCAAACCAAAAAATACCCTATTCTTACTGAATACCATGATGTGCATTACAGGGCGCCTTATTCAGCCTGCATTATGGCCGGTATGTCTATGGATTGCATGTGCTTCAGACATTTTCGGACAACAAGTAGTTGATCGCCATTACCTGATTCAGGCTGAATCGAATATCAACCGGCATCTGCTTCAAAACTCCATTCTGGGAATACAGGCCGATGCCAACGGTGAACTTTGGCTCGCATCCAGCTTCGGTCTCCTGCAAACCGATGGTATTGAAACCCGTGTATTCCTGAGCAAAAACAGTCCGGACCTGCGTGCAGACCGACACAAATCGATGTGCAGGCGCCGTGACAATAACCAGATTCTGTTGATGGATGCTTATGGCGGCTTGGTTTCGCTGCACAACAATGGGCGCATGCAAAGATTCACTTCCCACCCTGATTCTGCTTTTGTTTGTTATGCCGGCCAAGCCTGGAAGATAAACCGGCACGATTGGCAACTGCCGGAAGAGGTGAAAGCGGATATTGTAGCCAAACAAATCGCTTACAACGGAAAGCTTACCGCATTTCGCATAGGCGACGAATGGTATCATGCGCCCGGAACATCCGCCGGACCTGGGAATGACTTTCCTGTTATTGCCCGGCATGGTCCGCATCTGCTGGAATGCAACAAGCAAAAGCTGCGATTCAATGGTCCCGCTGGTTTGATTCTGAAACCCATCGACGACAATCCATACTTTCTCTGGTTCACCGACACCCTTGTAGTCTTCACGAGCGGAAAGGGCTTGTTTGTTTGCGACCTTGCCAGCGGAACCCTCCGTGAAGTCCCCGATTTAAATCCATACCAAAAGGGAGAGGTATACTGCGCACTTCCCGTAAGCAGGAACAGTTTCATGCTCGGAACCTACGACCATGGATTGCTGCGCCTTAGCTTCACTCCTGCTACTTTGTTGAATGGCAATAAACAGAAAAGCGACGGCAGTATTTTCATTTATTCGTATGCACAATACCACGACACCCAATTGTTCATACCAAGCGGCGGGTTGTTATCGATGGATACGGCCGAGCAACATGTCCGGCGCTTGCTTTCAACACCGTCCAGCGGGCACCCTATACTTTCAGACAGCCGGGGAATTGTCTGGATTCACGACGATGCAGGAATCATTGCCTATCGCCTGAAGGATGGCAAAACCAAGCGTTTGCCAGGCAGCAACGATCGTTACGACCTGTTTTTCGAGTTGCATGGGCAGGTATATGCCTGCAGTTCAGACAAAATTTACAAGGTTGATTTCAACCTGGGAAGCAGTGTTCTTTGCGCCCGGATAAGCGGGGCACTGAGTTTTTTCAATATGCGACGCGAGGGAGAAGATGCCTGGCTGTTGAGCCAAAACGGAGCCTATCTGATCGATCGAAATTTTCATGTTAAGGCTCATATCCTGAAGACACTGGCCGTTCGCGACGCAGTGAAAATAGGCAAAACCTGGAAATGGGCGACCTATGGCAGTGGCATCCTCAGTGGTTCGAATCCGGATACCAATACACCTGTTTTTACCGATCCGTACGAATGGAGCCTGGCAGCCATCAGCCTGCGCTACGATCCTGTTTACGGCAAATTGTGGTTGGTAACTAACAGGGCGATTTTCATTCTCGCTTGCGACGCAAATGGACGCATAGGCGAAATTCATGACAAGCTGGAATGCGGCCTGCATCTTCCGGCAAGGGAATTAAACGGGGGCAACTACCCCCAGGAATCTGTCAACAATCTTCCCTACTACTTCTTCCCTTCCACTCAGGGCCTGCTCAAAGTGCCCCGTAACGCTCATGTTCAGGCCGGAAATCACAAACTACGCCTGGTAGCAATCATTTCCGGCAAGGATACCATCAACGACGCCGGTTCACTCGATCTTTCGCCCGACTATTCCTTCGTATCAGTCCGAATAAAAACTTTACAGCCATTCATTGCTGAAGGCGCACTGAGCTACCGCATTACGCCAGCCTTTCCAATATGGAGGCCTATCCCTGAAAACTACACCATCGGGCCCTTTAAACTGCCGCCAGGTGATTATATACTTGAATTGCGCAGCATCAACGGGGTGCGCAAAACCCTGAACATCCACATTCCGCCTTATTGGTACAACACGCTCTGGTTCAGACTGAGCACGGTATGCAGCACTGTTTTTTTGGCGCTGGTTTTACTAAAAGTACGAACACAAAAACTACTTAAACGCAAGACGGAACTGACTTATCAAGTAAATCAGCGTACCCATCAATTGCGCACTGCCTTGCTCGATCTTGAGGCTTCGCGCCGCGAAGTAACCGAAGCCTATGAAACCAGGGAAAAAATGAATGCGGTATTGCTACACGACATCCGTTCTCCACTCATGTTTCTCACAGAAAGCGCTTACCATTTCAACCGCCGCTTGCGGACCGAGGCTCCCCAGTATTTTTCGACTTTCAACCTGTTTGCGGGAACCGTCAAAGACTTGTATTTATTGGCAACCGACTTCAATCTTTGGTTGAAGCGGCCTTTGGACGGGCATATACAATTGAAGCCCCTGCGTGCGGTAGATTTAGTCGAAGATGTGGTGCGTTTCTATAAGCCCATTATTGAAAGTGGAACCAATACCTTCACAACAGACATTCTATCCGATTTCCCTGACCTTGAGATATATACGCATGCAGGCATATTCAAATCCATCGTGCGCAATTTGATTGACAACAGTAACAAGTATACTCCCGGCGGGGAAATCCACTTATCCGTTTACCGCTCAGGAGATTTACTGCGCATCCAGGTAAGCGATTCAGGCAGTGGATTGCCCGATGAGATTATTCGTATCTACGGGATACCAGGTGAGCTGCCTGGAGATTGGATATTACAGAAAACTACAGCCGATGAAATTGGCTTGAATTTGATTCTGCGTTTTGCACGCATGCTGGAAGGTCGTTTGATGTATCGTCATGAAACAAAAGGCAGCCTGTTTACGCTTGAACTTCCCTTGCAACCTGGATTCGGATAACCAACCTTTCAGTCTTCGTTGTTGTTGGCAGGAATAAACTCTATTACACGGATCAGGTCGGCTTCATTGTTTACGCCCATTTTTTCGAACACCCTGTTTTTGTAGGTAGATACCGTGCTGGGTTTCAAGCCGAGTTCCTCACAAATCATATGATTGGATTTGCCGGAAGCAATAGCCAGAGCCACATCCCGTTCCCGACTGCTAAGACGGGCTACTGAAGCCACTTTGACAGCACTTTCTGGCAATTCCGGTTTTCTCCAATTGCCATCATAAATATCGCTTAACACGCCAATGAGCCGTTCCATCCCTTCAGCTTTGCAAATGGTTACCAGCACATTGGGATGACGCAAATGGACCGATGCCATATCAGCCGGGAACATGGAGAAAACTACCACCGGACAATTGCGTGCAATGGCCAAAATGCGCGCTACGGAATCGGCTACCGGGATGCCGGTAAATTTCAAATCTGATATGACGATATCCGGCTGCACATGATCGAACATCTGCATGGCATCATACAAAGAAGGCGCCTCGTGAATAACCAATTGTGGCCAGCGCAATTGCAGCATCTGACGGACACCAAAACGAACGATTTCGTGGTCGTCTACAAGGAGAACCCGTTGAAAATTGGTTACATCTGTATTTTTTGCCATGAGGTGTCTGGTAATGGTCTGCCTGCCCCAGGTTTTACCCTTCCTTTCCAACTTCAGTATTCTTTTTATCTCTTTAATCGCAAGTTAAAGTTATTACAGTGGAATCTCAAATCCGACTTAAATCCCAAGAAGCAATACAAAAATGGAACATACCTGCCATTTGGGATAACAAAAATACTACCCCATGGCAAAACAGACACTCAACTGGTATATAATCTTATTTAAAATCAGCGGTTATTATCCCGCCATTCATAAACCCATTGGGCCTGAATCATTTCGAGGTAACCCTCGTTGCATTCTTCTTTCTTTCCGGCGAAATTGGGTATCTCCATAACCCAGTCAAGCAGTTCGGTGAAACGTATACGGTAAATCCGGCTTTCATCGAAAGTCTCACCAAACCGTTCGTAAAGCTTCATGGCAATATCTTCAAAATCGGTCCACTGTATCGGAGGCTCGTGCATGTTCATTTGTCTTCAGTTTATCAATGACCGATGATACCGCTTTGGTCTGGTATGGTAACGACGATATCTCCATCTTCTTCCAGCTTACACTGACAGGCCAGGCGGCTGTTGTAGCGGGGATTGCGGGCTCGGTCTACGTAATCTTCTTCCCTGTCGCTCATTTCCGGCAACAAGTCTTCGCCCTGCTCAATATATACATGGCAGGTACTGCATCCACAAACTCCGCCGCAATTGTGGTTGAGTTGGATCTCGTTGTCGAGAGCCACTTCGAGTATGCTTTCACCGGCAGCAATGTCGAACTGCAGTTCGGCACGGTCTTTTTGTTCAAATCGGAAAGTAATCTTACCCATTGTGTTTCCGCTGCAAAAGTACAACTACTGTCAGGAAACGCACGAAAAGAAACAAAGGTTCAGTGGGTTCCGCTATTCTGGTTGTTTCCCCCTGCAAATCCTTTCGAAAACACTAATTTCGCGCACTTGTTATCCTGAAGCTGACTATGCAGTTCCAACTCACCGAAGAACACCTGGCCGTACAACAGGCCGCACGCGACTTTGCCCAGACTGAATTGCTCCCCGGCGTTATCGAACGCGATGAGCACCAGAAGTTCCCGGCCGAACAAATCAAGAAGCTCGGCGAACTGGGGTTCATGGGCATGATGGTTGACCCCAAATACGGTGGGTCTGGCATGGATACCATCAGCTATGTGCTCGCTATGGAAGAAATCTCCAAAATAGATGCTTCCTGCAGTGTGGTAATGAGCGTAAATAACAGCCTGGTATGCTGGGGTCTTGAAACTTTCGGCAACGAAGAACAGAAACAGAAATACCTGGTTCCGCTGGCCAAAGGCGAAATCATTGGCGCTTTCCTGCTCAGCGAACCCGAAGCCGGCAGTGATGCCACTTCACAGCGCACCATTGCAGAAGACAAAGGCGACCATTACCTGCTCAATGGCACAAAAAACTGGATCACCAACGGCAACAGCGCCAGTGTGTATCTCGTGATGGCACAGACAGATGTAGCCAAAGGACACAAAGGGATCAACGCCCTGATCGTAGAAAAGAATTCTCCCGGTGTTACCGTTGGGAAGAAGGAAGACAAACTCGGTATCCGCGGCAGCGACACCCACAGCATCATGTTCCAGGATGTAAAGGTGCCCAAGGAAAACCGCATCGGAGAAGACGGCTTCGGCTTCAAGTTCGCCATGAAGACCCTCACCGGCGGCCGTATCGGTATTGCCGCACAGGCACTCGGTATTGCCAGTGGTGCTTACGAACTGGCGCTCAAGTATTCAAAGGAGCGCAAGGCGTTCGGCACTGAAATCATGAACCACCAGGCCATCGCTTTCAAACTCGCCGATATGGCAACTGAAATTGAAGCTGCGCGTCTGCTTTGCCTTAAGGCTGCCTGGTTGAAAGACCAGCACCTCGATTATTCGCGCGCCAGCTCGATGGCAAAACTGTTCTCGAGCGAAGTAGCCATGAAGACTACCGTAGAAGCCGTTCAGGTTCACGGTGGTTATGGCTATGTGAAAGAATACCATGTGGAGCGCCTGATGCGCGATGCCAAGATCACACAGATCTATGAGGGCACAAGCGAAGTGCAGCGCGTGGTAATCAGCCGCGACATTCTGAAAGACTGAGGCCGGGAGGATTCGTCCTGTGATTTCCCGGGCCGAAGGCTTCATACTCAAACGCACTCCTTACGGAGAGAATAGCGCTGTTCTGCGTGTCTTTACCCGCGAAAGCGGTCTGGTTTCATTTATGGTCCATGGCCTGAGGAAAGCCAAAGGCGGCGGTTCTGCTGCTTTGACTCAGGTGATGAATCGGGTGGAGATAAGGTTCTACGAAGCCGCATCCGGATCGCTCCACAAGGTAAAGGAAATGCAATTGCATGCCGCTGCCCGTGATGCCGGCAGCGACTTGCTGCGTACGCAATGCCTGCTTTTCTCGACTGAAATTCTGCACCTGCTGTTGCGCGAAGACGCTCCAGAACCCGGATTGTACGATCTGTGCGCAGAAGTCCATTCCCTCCATGCCGACGCTGCATTCTGGAAATTATTCCCCTCATGGTTTCTGTTGCAGACCCTGGCGCAGCAAGGCTCCCTCCCCGACTTTGAAACGGATGATCATACCAGCGGGTTCGACCCTGTCCGCGGGCGCATGGCAAGACCCGATGAAGTTATTGCCGGCGACAAGCTCCTGCCCCTGGAAGGATGCCGCTTTGCTTTAGCATTGTACGCCTTGAGAGCCGTCGAACTGACAGCGGCAGGACCTACTCCCGTTCCGCTGCGCTTGCTCTTCGACAGCCTGTTGGAACACACCCGGCTTCACTTATTGGACGGGAAACCGGTGCGCAGCGTGGAGATTATCCGGGATGTACTTCACTCCTGAGCGCGGCGTGGTACATTTCCACTGCCTGGTTAACCATGTTCCGCGAACCGATGAACAGCGGCACGCGTTGGTGCAGTTCCTGCGGCAACACGTCCATCACGCGCTCATGACCGGTTGATGCTATGCCTCCGGCCTGCTCCACGATGAATGCCATGGTATTGCATTCGTACATCAGGCGCAGCTTGCCGTTCGGGTCTTTCGCAGTGGGCGGATACAGGTAGATACCGCCTTTGATGAGATTGCGGTGGATATCGGCGATCAGACTTCCGATGTAACGCCCGGCGTATGGCCGCCTGGTGTCAGCATCTTTTTCCTTGCACCAGTCTACGTATTGCTTCACTCCTTCCGGAAAGGCCTGGTAATTGCCTTCGTTCACGGAGAAGATCTTTCCGTTTTCCGGGATGCGCATATCGGGGTGGGAAAGGCAAAACTCCTGTATACCGTCGTCGAGGGTGAAACCATTCACGCCTGAACCGGTGGTGTACACGAGCATGGTGGAGCTTCCATAGATTACATAACCTGCGGCCGCCTGGTGCTTGCCTGCCTGCAGACAGTCTGCAACATTGGGTTTACGCGAGGTATCGCTGCGGCGGTAAACAGAGAAAATAGACCCGATGGATGCGTTCACATCGATGTTGGAGCTGCCATCGAGCGGATCGATACTGACAATATACGGAGCGTATTCAGCGCCTTCCACAAAAACGGCTTCATCCATTTCTTCGCTGATGATGGCACATACTTCGCCACAACGGGAAAGGGTTTGAATGAAGATATCGTTGGCGATGACATCGAGTTTCTTCTGGTCTTCACCCTGTACATTGGTAGAACCAAAATCACCCAGGATATCGGCCAGTCCGGCCTTCCGCACATCGCGGTTCACCAGCTTGGAAGCGAGTTCGATGGCACGGAAAATGCGTGAGAAAGCACCGGTGGCATCTGTGTATAGCGCCTGCTGGTCTACGATGAACTGTTCGAGTGTAATGATTCCTTGCTGCTTCATTCGGGAAGATTATGGGGTGTAAGTTTGCAGCTGCGAAGGTACAAAGGTGCCTGGCAACCTGAATCATGAAGATCTACAAGTTCGGAGGTGCATCGGTAAAGGATGCAGACAGCGTTCGGAATGTTGGCCGGATCCTGAAAGCCGCCGGCAACTCCCCCGTTTTGACCGTTGTGAGTGCGATGGGCAAAACCACCAACAAACTGGAAGCGCTGACCCGGGCTATCCACCAGCGGAGTGATGAAGCGCGCGACATCCTGGCTGAGGTGCGTGAATTCCACCTGGAAATCACGCGCGAATTGGTAGACGACAAATTCAATCCCGTTCACAACGACACAGCCAACTTCTTCCTGGAGTTGGAATGCCTGTTGGAAACCCATGCAGAAGGCGACGATTACGACGCGCTGTACGATACCGTAGTTGGATACGGCGAATTGATTTCCACGCGCATCATCAGCAATTACTTGTTGCATGCCGGCACGCCTAACCATTGGTTGGATGCGCGCAACTTCATCCTTACCGACGACCGCCACCGCGAAGGCCGGGTGCAATGGAATGAAACCGGATCGCTGGTTCGCCGCATGATCGCACCGCTTGCGCAAAAAAGCCTGATTATCACGCAGGGATTTATTGGCAAGACCCGGCAAGGTGCGCCTACGACCCTCGGCCGCGAAGGCAGCGATTACTCTGCCGCCATTTTCGCCTGGGCACTGAAAGCCGATGAAGTGATTATATGGAAGGATGTGCCGGGTGTGATGAATGCTGATCCGCGGCGTTTTCCTTTTGCCGAACCAATTGCATCCATCTCCTATGCCGACGCCACAGAACTTGCCTATTACGGTGCTTCGGTAATCCACCCAAAGACGATACAACCCTTGCAACAGGCAGGTATTCCGCTTTACGTGCGTTCATTTATCGATCCGGCTATTCCCGGCACGGTTGTAGGCCTGAACGACCGTCCGCTCGAAGTACCCTGCTACATCGTGAAAGACAAACAATGCTTGCTGAATGTGCGCAGCGGCGACTTCAACTTCATAGCAGAAGACCATCTGAGCGCTATCTTCAGCACCATGGCCGCGCATAGAATACGGGCCAATGTGATGCAACATTCTGCGCTGAGCTTTTCGGTTTGTACAGACGATCAGCCGGAAAGGCTGCAAGCCTGTATGGAAACACTCCGCAAGCTGGGCTTTGAGACATCGCTGACCGAAAACCTAAGCCTGCTGACTGTCTATAACCGGCAACACGATCAGCATACCGGGAACATCCTTTCGGGCAGGGAAATCCTGATGGAACAAAATCTCGCCCATACGGTCCAATTCGTCATTCGTTGAATTGACTGCACTGAGCAGTTTAACGGCAAACCTTTCCCGGAAGACGCTCTTGCCATCAATGGCGGTAAGAAAGCCGCAATAGCTGAATCAGGCACAAAAGAAAAGGCCCGGATCGCTCCGGGCCTTTTGCTTCATAGTGTGTGTTATTCTCAGTGCTTCACCACCACTTTGCGGGTTGCAGTCTGACCATTGTTGGTAATGCGTACCAGGTAGATGCCTTCGCTCATACCGCTCAGGTCAACCACACCGGTACCGCTCACAGCTGTACCGTCTGTCATGGCTACGCGCACACCGGTAGCGTTG
>JBKDBI010000453.1:0-3447 GCA_046314695.1 Bacteroidota bacterium
AGTTCTTCGAGCGCATTCTGTGCTTCGGTGAGCACCTGGATATCGTTCTTCGCCCAGGCATCCGACAAGGTATATTGCCGACTCAGGACATCGGAAACGAAAGAAGACAACTCGGTATCGTCGGTGACGGTGAAGAAATTGTCGGTAAGTGGTTCGTTCGCAGCGTGCAGTGAGCGCAAGGCATCGAAAGTGCGGGCGCAAAGCGGATTGTTGAAGACGATATCGCTGCCTTCGTTCAGTTCGGCCATCGCAATTTCCCACAACATAGGCTCTTCATCACCTGTGCGCTGGGTGCCGAAACGGATCATAAACGCGAGCAGCCCGCGCTCCTGGTGTTCATCGCTGAAAGAAACAGAAACCGGTTCGAGCTGTGCCTGCTCGGCGATGCGGTCGATTTCGCGCTGGGTATCTTCTCCATCCTTCTGCCAATTGCCCCTGACGATGCGGTTGAGTTCGTAGAGCAGGGTTTCCTGCGATTGCCCGGCAATACCGGCCAGTTCTTTCAGCAATTCCACCCGCTTGATCGTATCACGGATCAACGCAAGACTTTGCAGGATATCGCGGATCGCCTCGGCCCGGCGTATGGGGTCGTTACCGGCATCTGCAAAAAGCAGGTCAGCTTTGAAAAGGATGAAATTCTTCTCTGTCTTTTGGAGGAATTCAGCAAAGGCCGGACCGCCCAGGTTCCGACAGTAACTGTCAGGATCTTCCCCTTGCGGAAACAGCACCACCCGCACGTTGAGGTCTTCCTTGAGGAGCAGGTCGATACCACGCATCGACGCCTTGATACCTGCCTGGTCGCCGTCGTAAAGTACTGTTACGTTCGATGTGAAACGGCGCAACAGGCGGATTTGATTCTCCGTCAGCGCAGTGCCGCTGCTGGCTACCACATTTTCAATGCCGGCCTGCGCCAAGGTGATGACATCGGTATAGCCTTCGGTCAGGTAAACCCTATCTGCTTTCTTGATGCTGTTCCGCGCCTGAAAAAGGCCGAACAGGTGATCGCTTTTGTGGTAAACCGGGCTTTCGGCCGAATTGACATACTTGGGTTGCCCTTCGGCTTTCCCCATCAAACGCCCGGCAAAAGCCACGATCCGGCCATTGACCGAATGTATGGGGAACATTACCCGGTTCCGGAACATATCGAACCAACGACCGCTCTCGCTATGCTTTACCAGGCTTGCAGATGCCAGCACCTCTTTTTCCAGCCCGGCCTTTACAGCTGCATCCAGCAAGCCCGACCAGTTTTCATCTGCGTATCCCAGCTCCCAACGCCGGATTGTTTCCGTCGTGAAGCCACGTTCGTAGAAATACTCCAGCGCTATTGCCTTTCCTTTCTCCGATTCATGCAACTGCTTTGCGAAGTAATTGCCCGCAAAAGACAGCGCAGCAAAGAGATTCTCCCTTTGTCTTTGCGCTTCCTGCTCTTCTTCCTGTTCCTGCTGACCTGTTTCGGCCAATTCAACACCGAAACGTTTGGCCAGCTGACGCACGGCCTCTGCGAAAGGCAGTTGCTCGACATCCATTACAAACTGGATGGCATTCCCGCCTTTTCCGCAACCGAAGCACTTGTAAATGCCCCGCGTCGGATTTACGTTGAACGAAGGTGTTTTCTCATCGTGAAACGGACAGAGGCCGATCATGTTCACCCCGCGTCGTTTCAGCGTAAGGTACTGGCCCACCACATCTTCGATGGGCGCAGATTCAAGAACCTGGTCTATGGAATGCCGGGCGATCAAAGCACCCGAATTTACTTCATTACCTTATACGAACGCAGCAAATACACATCGCCGTTCAGGTATTCTTTCTTTACGATGCCAATCTCGCGGCTGATGGCAATGGATTTGTATAGCGGTGGGAATTGGGGATCGTTGAACGGACGCAACTCAACCACATTCGAAAAAGGTGTATCACCAACCATGTAGGTAGGGAAGAAATTCACGGTATCACCCGAGTTTCCGGTAAAATCACTTCCATTGCACCAGAACAAAGGGCCATAAACAAGCTGAACATCTGTTTTGGTAACCAATACGATCCTGTCGATCGGATCTTTTAAACCCGATTCTGCCCTTACCTGGATATCGTAATTCAGGTTACTCTTGAGGTCGTAAGCCACGAATTCATTCTGCACTTCATCGTACCGGTTGGAACCGGTCATAAAATTGGACGCTGTAACCGTTTCCTTCACAGTCGTATCGCCCTGCTTCACATAGTTCCAGACTGAACCATTGCCAAAAGACACGAAATCGGTGGTGAGATTGTGCAGTGGAATCTCACGGATATTGTTCGATTCACAGGCGCCCAATGCCAATAAACCCGCGGCTGCGGCTCCTAAAAGTGGACTTTTCCATGTGAATTCCATACCCTTATTATCTCAAAAACGACGCCAAAAATACATAACTTTCGCCGGATTTTTATGGAAATTACTGCAGAGACTTTACGGAATATGGCAAACAGTTTACAGGATAAACTCCGCGAACTGCGCCATCAGATCCATTCTAACCCGGAGTTGAGTTTCGAAGAATTTGAGACTTCCGCGTTGATTAAGAAGGAGTTAGACCGCATGGGCATCCCTTGGCAAGCCATGGCGGGAACGGGTGTCTGCGCGCTGATTGAAGGTCGAAATCCTTCGTCGAAAGTTGTCGGATTGCGGGCAGATATGGATGCGCTACCCATACAGGAAGTGGAAGGCAGGCCATACGGATCGCGCAATCCGGGTAAAATGCATGCCTGTGGCCACGATGTACATACTACCTGCCTGCTTGGAACCGCCGAATTGCTAAACAATTTACGCGATCAATTCAACGGAACCGTGAAGCTCGTTTTTCAGCCGGGCGAAGAACGCATACCCGGTGGTGCCAGCCTGATGATCAAAGAAGGCGTGTTGGATAACCCCAAAGTAGATGTCATGATCGGGCAACATGTGATGCCTCAGATGCCAGTGGGATTGTACGGTTTCCGTGAAGGGCTGTATATGGCGAGTGCCGACGAAATCTACCTCACCCTGCATGGCAAAGGAGGCCATGGCGCCGCTCCGCACCTGTGCATCGACCCGGTGGCTGCAGCAGCACAGATTCTGGTGAGTCTGCAGCAAGTTGTAAGCCGCGGAGCGAATCCAATTATCCCGTCTGTGCTGAGTTTTGGGAAGGTAATTGCCAACGGGGCCACCAATGTGATCCCTGAAACGGTGTATATCGAAGGCACGTTCAGAACACTCGATGAGGCCTGGCGCGCGGAAGCACATGAGAAAATCACGCGCATTACAGAAGGCGTAGCCGCTTCATTCGGCGTGCGTGCTGAGCTCGAAATTCGCAAGGGTTATCCATTCCTGCGCAACGACCCGGCCTTGACTGTGCGTTGTCGCAGTGCAGCTGCTGCCTTTGCCGGTGAGACGAAAATCGAAGAACTGAGCATCTGGATGGCGGCTGAAGACTTTGCCTATTACAG
>JBKDBI010000454.1:0-2216 GCA_046314695.1 Bacteroidota bacterium
CACCAAGGCCGGATGGTATCGTACATCCAACGATTAAAGCGGTGGGCTTCAGAAATCGCGTCGAGCATTTCCAGGCCCTCGCGGTCGATCTCCTTAAACGCAAATCCTTTCTGCGGTGTAGTCATAATCAGCGGGAGAAAATGTTGTATTTGATGATGCAGTAAAGGGCGCGGAAAGCGTCTTTCATGCCGATTTTCTTACCTTCTTCGAATGTGCGGCCGTAATAGCTGATGCCCACTTCGTAAATGCGGATGCCTTTGATGCAGGCAATCTTGGCTGTTACTTCCGGTTCGAAGCCGAAGCGCTTTTCCTTCAGCTTCAAGCCCTGAACGATGTCGCGGCGGAAAAGCTTGTAGCAGGTTTCCATGTCCGTAAGGTTGAGGTTGGTGAACATGTTGCTGAGGAAGGTTAGCCCCTTGTTGCCGATGGAATGCCAGAAGAACAGCCTTCGGTGCGGGTTTCCTCCCATGAAGCGGCTGCCGTACACTACATCCGCAAATCCACTGATTACGGGCTTGAGGAGCACATTGTATTCCTCCGGATCGTATTCCAGATCGGCATCCTGGATGATAATGTAATCGCCGGTGGCTTCGCGGATACCGGTATGCAGGGCAGCGCCTTTGCCCTGGTTCACTTCGTGGGCGCGGTACTGTATATTCAATGCCGGATTGGCTTCCATGTACCGGCGAATGGCGCCTTCTGTGCCGTCTTTCGAACAGTCGTTGACGATGATGACCTCCTTTTTGATTCCGTCAACGATCTGAACATCGCGCACCTTATCGAGGATCAGGTGGATGGTCTTCTCTTCGTTGTATGCCGGAATGACAATGGAGAGGGTAGAGATATGCGGATTGCTCATGGGCAGTATTGCTGATTGTGGTTATGCCTGAATAAGAGGCCGAATATAATTGGCGTGTTTTTCCCAGGAATAGGGTTCCTGATCCCCGCTTAGGACACTGCCTGCCTTGGGTTGGAAACGGCAGTCCTGCAGCGCATCCAGCAGCCCTTCGCGGCTGTTGATGTGCAACAGGGTTTGTCCATCCACACAGTACAACCAGCTGGCCGGTTTCATTTCAAAGGTGATGCAGCGGGCCTTCATCCATAACGCTTCAATGCTCACGGTGCTTCCAAAGTTAATGGTAAGATCGCTGCTCATCAGCTGGTCCAGGAGGCTTTTTTGGGCTACCGAAGCATCGGGCCTTACCATCCGGATATCGATACCCGAATCGCTTGCCGGCAGGTAGTAACTGTCTTCTTTCTCCGAAGGATGCGGGCGGTATAGGAGGATTACATCCGGTTGCTTCGCCGCCCATGTATAAAGTGTGGCCAATGCCGTCACCTTATCGCGGCGCAAGTCGCGGGTGGAAATAATACTGATGATGCGCTTGCTTACCCGCTCTGCTTCGCTCACGGGAATATTGCCGCTGTATACATGGTCCCGGATATTGTCGCGTGACAAATTGCCCCCAATGTACAAACGCTCTTTCGGCAAACCGGTATGCCGGAGAAGGAGTTGCCGCAATGGTTCATCCCACACCATCCAGCATTGGAACTGCACAAGCCGGTCATTCGATTCACCATACTTAATACCGTTCATCACATTGACTACCTGTTTGCCTTCACGGGCTGCCATGCGCCCAAGGATATGCCCCTCCGGGGTGTTTTCCTGCGCGATGGTTACCAATACACGCAAGGAGCTTTCCATCAAGGCCTGACCCCATGCCAGGCAAGAACTGACGGCCTGTTCGTTTCGGAGCATCTGCTGTACATACCAGGCTGTCGGACCGCCAAACACAAATGGCAGTGTAAAAGGTATATGCACCCAGGTAGCGGGCGGGCAAATCACCAATTGGTACCCTTCCGCCTTCAGCGCTGCTATTTCATTGTCTTTGAAGGTATGATGCGGTGGCAATACCAACACGCTTTGACCGGGAAAAGCCTGATAAATGCGCTGTATCAGGTTGAAACCAAAAATGTTGTCAACCAGAAAACCTAGCTTACGTTCTTGCGGTACGGCCAGTTCAGGCAGCCGGAATGGGCCTCCACGCAGTTTGCGCAGCATAGTCTTAGCAAGTGAAAATGCACAGCGCAAACGACTTCCATGATGCAAAGGAACCCGGTGAACAACCCGGGCACCCGGACCGAGGCTTGCTATGGCTTCTTCCAGGTGGGCAGTCTTTCTGTTGCTCCAAAGTACGGCTTTCAGGTAGGCATCC
>JBKDBI010000455.1:0-7574 GCA_046314695.1 Bacteroidota bacterium
GCTTGAGGATGGAAGCCAACGGCAACACGGAGTTAAGGGGAAACTTTCGTTGCACCCGGGTAACGGTCAACGCCAAATGGTGGCCTGATGCAGTGTTTGCCGATGATTATCGGTTGATGCCACTGAGTGAGGTAGCCGGCTTTATTAAAGCAAACCGCCATTTACCGGGTATTCCCAGTGAAAAAGCGGTACTGGAAAACGGGCAGGATGTGGGCGCATTGCAGGTGTTGCAACAGCAGAAGATAGAGGAATTGACCTTATATGCCATAGAGCAGGAGCAAAAATCAGCCGCGCAGCAACAATTGATTTTGGAGCAAAAGAAAAAACTGGAAGAGCAGGAGGCGAGACTGCGCAAGCTGGAATCCATTTTGACTCAGAAATAATCAGCGTATGAAAAAACACTTTTTACAGTGCCTGTTAATAATAACCATGCTCAGTTTTGGGCTGGGAATAGGCAGCTGCCGCAAAGAGCAATGCCACGACCCCCAAAACCCAGAGTGCGAGAATTATGATCCGTGTTGGGGTAAGTTGAAACCTAGTGCAAATTTTTTAATGACTTTTCATCATCCCTGGGGAGGACCAATAGACGAAAAATACTTACCTGAATATTGCGATACAATTATTGGTGCAGGTGCAACTTTTGTTGCGGATTATAGCAATGCTGTTAGTTACACGTGGAAGATTGGAACTGATACAAGGAGTTTCACTGGCAGAAAAATAAATGTTGATTTTAGTAAATATGTAGAAGACCCAATAAATAATTTACAATCTAACAAGCAATTCTATAATCCAATTGAAATAATATTATCGGTAAAACTTAGGAAATCAGAATGCAATCCCTATGGCGATACAACTTTAGTAAAAAAGAAAAAACTTGTTTTTGCAGTCGATAATGGATTATATGGTAAATATTTAGGCCGAGTGGAGGGAGAATCTTCAGACAGGGTTATTGAAATCTTTGGTTATACTGCAGATTTTGATAGATGGGTAAATGATCTTTTGCACAGAGGTAGAACGGCTATAGTTAATTTACCCAATTTATTAAAGAAAGATACAATTAGAATAATAAAGCATGCTATTCCTTACAAACTCACAACATTTAAAAACTTTATTTGGGATAGTGAAAGTGATGAAATGTATGAACCGTGGAAATTTACTGATCCGCCTCGCTATTACATACTTGATGGAATAAATTTTGCGCATTTCTATATTGATCGCCAGCCAGATGGGAGAAATTTTATTACCTTAAAATATAAAAGTGTAGATTTAAACAAAAATGTTAAATGGTTTACATTTAAAGGAAAGGAGATATTGTAATGAAAAAGATATTTTTATTAGTAATTAGTTACTTTGTTGTATTAATGATTAATGCACAATGCGTAATTAAAACAATTAGCACTGATCCCAGAAATCCGATAAATAGCGAAAATACAATATTGAATACTTTTTATTGGTTTCCTCATAATGGCAATAATTACAACAGTTTTTCTGCTAGATATACCAATAGTTCAGGAATAACAACAGGCACTTTCAATAATCCATATTGGGCAACAAGTTCAGGGCCAATATTAGGTTTGTTAAGTTTGCAAAATTTAAGCGATTTTTATGTTAAAGATGGCTGGGAGGTAATTAAAATAGATAATGGATATTTGGCAGACAATACAACACAGCGAATTACTGCTAAGGCTATGATATATTTTTGTTTTTACAACAAATATAGGGGAATTATGCGATTTTTTGGCATAATTCCAGGATTGTCTGGTGCGAACATAATTCGATTTAAGGTGGGTATGCCAAAATTTAAGTTGTTGAATAACAATACACAAAACTATCAGAATTCACAGTATAATCTTAATGCATCCAATACTCTGTCCATTCAAGGCTTATCCGTTCAACCTTTGGATCAGAAAACTGAAGAAACCAGTGTTGAAGTAGTTACACAGTATCCAGGTGGCTCACCAGGAGAACATTTTTTTTGGTTTGAAATTCCAATGGCTTATGATCCATGTATTTGTAAGAACGATGTGGCAATAAATTTAAATGCTCAGTTAGAATCTAGTTGGGATTTGCAAATAAAAGGAGTACTAGATGGAAAAATAATCCAAAAAACAGAGACTGCACCTAATAATGCAACTTATCAGAATTTAGTGCAGAAAAGGGTAATAGGAGCTACACTTGCTACAGCAACAGCTATTGCTACAGGGGGTGCAGTAATTCAAGTCAGTAAGTTTACTGATTTGATAGACATATTAAAGGATAAACCTGGTGTAACTTCTTCAGATAAACAGACATTAACAGCTTTAAAAACATTGTTAAACGGGGCAGGAAATTTTGTATGGGATGAGAAATCTGGTAAATGGAAAGATTATGCGACTAAGGATTCGGTTTCTAAATTAAAATGGGAGGAAATATTTGGTCAAGTAAATACCTTCCTTTCAACATCTATTGATGTTTTGAATCCAGGAAGTGGTGGCAGTAAAACTTCAACAACAGTTTTGGCTAATTTAACTGCTACAGGCTCGGCGACAAATATTATCCAACAAGGCTCAACAATTTATTGGGGAATGCCAGGATCTAATTGGTCATCAGGTTTGAAAGAAGAAATTGAGTTTAAAGATGTAACTGGAGATGGGGTAGCTGATTTTGTAAATGCTGAATATCCATTATATAACTACCCACTAGGTAATTTTGCTCTTTTAAACACACCAAAAGTAAAATATAAATCAGAAATATTATCTATATGTGATCATGTTGATCCTGCAAATAATATGAATGGTCAGAAAAATAATTACCCGAAGTATACTTTTAAGCTGGATGACAATCTCCTTTTTTATTTTAATCCATTGCTAAATACAAATTTGAATAGAACAAAAATAAAATGTGCATTTGTGATTCAAACTGCTGGTGGCCGCATTTTCGATCAATCGAAAATTCAAATTTCACCTTTTCTATCATCATCAACAGTTTGTAATGACGATTTGGCCACAGTATTAGAACAATCTCGTACTGTAAATTTGTTTAAAAATATACTAAATGAAGAAATTGTTACACCATTTGTATCTATAGACAACTTTAAAGAATTAGTTTGTAGTATAACGTTTGATAAAGATTTTCATGTGCCTATTTTTCTAAAGGATAAATTGTTTATTAGATTTTATATCGATTTTGAATCTAATGACAATGGTAATTCTGGCAACAAAATAAGGAATACACAGGTTTATACATTTCCTGTTGAAATGGATACATACGAACCAATAACATTTCCTAATATTATTGACATTGTTGGAATAGACGGAGATAAACATTATAGCACGAATACTCAATTTACTGATAATAAGAATATCGTTTATAAGGGCATAATAAAGATTAGTGCTGATTTATCCACTACTCCGGGAGTTAAAAAGAGAATTTATTCATTAACTGGATTTGAAATTGTACCAAATTCTGTAATAAGCCCAGATATTGAATTGATTGTTGGATATCCTTCTTTTACAGGAGAATTTCCTCAACCTATGGCCACAGAGGAAATTGTATCAAACTTTTGTAATAATCAAACTATTAATGGTACAATAGTATATCGTGCAGCTCAGTTCGCAGAACCTTTTACTATAGAAGATACGATTTTGGAAGAATCTAAAGTATTAAAGCCTGCGGTTAATAAAGTGGATTTCAGTTTATCGCCTAACCCAGCAAACAATATTGTCCAGATTAATATTAATTCTACCAAAAGTGAGAATTTCACAATCTCATTTACTGATGTTTTAGGTAAAGCGTTATTTGAGGAGAACAAATTATTCAAATTCAATGAAGTATGGAAATACGATATTACTGATTTGAATAATGGTGTATATTTTGTTACTATTGGTAATTCACATTTTAAATCCACCCGTAAACTCATAGTACAACACTAGTTTTTTTAATTCAACAAAAACTAGAATATCCTGAAAATTCGAAAGTGTTTTCAGGATATTATTTTAAATTCGCAAATATTAAAACATAAAAAAAATCAACATTCTTATCATTTTTATATTTTATAATTCCAACCAGGCACAAGTTGAAATTGCGCCCTTTTTGCGGTTTAATCAACCTATTTATTTTAAGGACAAAAGTTTTCCGAAAGTGTACTGCATACCATACAATTTTGGCGGCAGTGCCGGTATTGTAAGCAGCTATAAAAAGTGGATATTGCGCGCCAGTTACGATGCGCAAACCCAAAAATACAAGCAGGAAATGGACTCACCCTTGCTTTATACCCAAAAGGGTACAGACCAGAAATATATGTTTAGCCGCCAGCAGGTGCAGCTAAGTTTGGGTTATGCAATAAGACAAACGGAAAATTGGAAACTTAGCTTAGAACTTGGCATGGCAAGAACAGCAACCGTCCTAGAAACAATAAGAATTTACACCCAAGAGCAAGAAATAGCCAAGCACAAATATTACAACTACAACCCCTGGCGCTGGAAGGGTTGGGCATATCAAGCAGGTGTGCATGTTCAAAAAAAAGTAAATCAATACTTTGCGGTCCAAATCTCAGCCTTATGGCAACAACAACTTAGCGGCGATTACAGCTATAAAAAAGAACTTAACTACCCAGTAACCAACGATGAAGGTTTGAAATGGATTAGACCCTACAACTACCCAAACAATATTAAGAACTACTTTGTTAGCTTAAACTTGGGAGTGCAATGCAATATTGCGCCCTTGTTTGGCAAAGCAAAATAGGGTAGAAAAAAACCAGTAAAAACAAATTATTAAACATATGCGTCAATTTTTAATTTTAACCTTACTAGCAACCCTAGTTGTAGCCGCAGCGGGCGGGCTACAAAGCTGCTGCAAAGAGCAATGCCACGACCCCCAAAACCCGGAGTGCGAGAATTATGATCCGTGTTGGGGTAGAAGTATAGAAAATGGAATACTCATAAGCAACAAAACCTCATTTGCCGTAATTGACAATTGGTTTCATCCGGATGTTAAGTTTTGGAGAGGCAATATACATTTTAGACCAGAAAAGAAAATTGCAGGAGCAAAATACACCTGGTATTTAGGCTCAGAAGTTATTGAAGAATTTGAGTTTACCAGAAATTTTGATGTAACCAAAACAACCAAAGAACAAGGTATTCCAGTTAAACTAATTATTGAAAGACCAAAAAGAACTCGATTGTTTTCCCAAAGATGACGGGATAGATACCCTGGAAAGAAAAATTTATTTTTACGACAATTACTGTGAAACCCTGATGGTGGGCAAATACAAAGTAAAATTTGACAATTTAAAGGACAGTGTTGTGCTGCAATCCTTTAACATGACACTACCAGTTGGTAGTCCGGGTAATTGGCATCGAAGAAAAGACAGTTGCGGTAATAAGACGGCTAACGATACATACTGGATTGGATTAAACTCTTACTCCAAAGTATATCCTGATACCACTTGGAGTGGAATGAATTCGTATACCTTGTATAATTACAGTTCATTAATTTTAGGCAGTTTTTGGAACGGTTTTAATTATATTCCTTATGATGGCGAGATAAGAGTAAACCCGGTTACCTTAGAAATAAGCGGCAACTACTTATTCAGAGATGAAAAACATCAGTTAACACCACGCATCAGATTTAAAGGGAGGAAAATACAATGAGAGGAAATTTGCACGTTTATTCCATCATTTGTTGTACAGCGCTATGCTTACTTGGCAGCTGCCGCAAAAAGCACTGCCACGACCCCCAAAACCCGGAGTGCGGGAATTATGATCCGTGTTGGGGTAGAAGTATAGAAAATGGAATTTTAATAAGCCGTGCAGGTTGGGGCGGAGTAACCAATTGGTTTCAACCCGATATAAAATTTTCAAGGGATAATATTCACTTTAGACCAGCCAAAAAAATTGAAGGGGCAAAATATACCTGGCATTTGGGTAGTGAAGTAATAGAAGAATTTGAATTTGTACGCAATTTTGGTGATACAAAGTTAACAAAAGAGCAAGGAATTCCAGTTAAACTAATTATTGAACGACCAAAACAACTCGATTGTTTTCCCAAAGATGATGGCATAGATACACTGGAAAGAAAAATTTATTTTTACGACAATTACTGTGAAACCCTGATGGTAGGCAAATACAAAGTGAAGTTTGATAATTTAAAGGACAGTGTTGTGCTGCAATCCTTTAACATGACACTACCAGTTGGTAGTCCGGGTAATTGGTATCTAAGAAAAGACAGCTGCACTGATAAGGCCATCAGCATTTACTGGATTGGGTTAAACTCCTACGCTAAAGTTTATCCTGATACCACTTGGAGTGGTATGAATTCAAATACATTGTACAATTACAGTTCATTAATTTTCAGTAGCACATGGAACGGTGCGAATTATATTCCTTATGATGGAGAGATAAGAATAAACCCGGTTACCTTAGAAATAAGCGGCAACTACTTATTCAGAGATGAAAAACATCAGTTAACACCACGTAGCAGATTTAAAGGGAGGAAAATACAATGAGAAATACCCATTGCGCATTTTTAATATTGTCATTTACCTTGCTTTGCATGCTCGGCAGCTGCTGCAAAGAGCAGTGCCAGGATCCCCAAGACCCGGAGTGCGGGAATTATGATCCATGTTGGGGGAAGAAGCCGGTGACTGCGGATTTTATTTTTGGCAGAACAACTGCAACTCCAGAACCCATAAATGGGGTAGAGTATCCGATTTGTGAAGATACTATTTTTATGGCGGGCGCTGAAGATCGGAGGGGACGAGACTATGGAGTACTTATGAAATTTCAGGCATTAGAACCCAATGCGAAATATACCTGGAAATTGGGAGCAGAGACAATAAATAAAATAGAATTTGAAAGGTGGTTTATAAAATCCGGATTGCCCGGGGATTACCAGGCTACCCTGATAGTAGAAAAAACGCCGGATGCTGCCTGTTTTCCCTTAGATGATGGCAAAGACACCATCACCAGAAAATTCACCCTAATGCCACACTATCAGCTGCCTATTATGGGAAAGTATAAGGTATTGTTCGAAGGCTCAAAGGATAGCACCATGATAGAAATTCAGCCATGGGAGATCTCTTCCTCCACCCAGTTTAGAAATTATAAAATCGTGGATAGTGCCAGTGTGCAATATACCACACTCATCAATTTTCAGAATAAAAGAGATACTGTAACCCATTTTCTGTTTGATGGATTCCCAACCGGAAATCACATTTATTTTTTTGATGCCCCGAGTAGTTACAATCCACATTCCGGGAAGATTGATTTAATAGGGAATGCCATTATAGGTAATTATCATTATGGCAATGCATTTTGGAATACACTGGTAAAATATTCTTTTAAAGGAAGGAAACTAAAATGAAAAATACCATAGTTGTTGTATTGATCATCTGCTTTATGGCAGATTTAAGCGGCCAGTGCCTGAGTGAAACCAATACCAATCCGGCGAACCCAAAGAATACAGACCTTAATTCATTGATTCCTGCCGGGGGTGTAAACGAATTCAGAAATACCTCCTACAACTGGGGTTCCAATGTCAATATCTCCTTTAACAGCATTGTATTGAAAAGGCATAAGTACCAACCCTGCCTATCC
>JBKDBI010000456.1:0-5697 GCA_046314695.1 Bacteroidota bacterium
CAGCAAAGACATCGCCGAAGCCATCCGCAGCGCCTGCAACGACCTCGGCCTCGACTGGCAGGTCGCCGTGCGTTCGGGCGACACATCCGGTAAAGAACGACAGGAAATCGACCGGCAGGAGCCACAAGTGCTCGTCACAACACCCGAATCCTTGCACCTGCTCCTGAGCCGGAAAGCCTATTCTGCGCGATTCGCTAAACTGCGCTGCCTGGTGTTCGACGAATGGCATGAACTGTTGGGCAGCAAGCGCGGCGTGCAGGCCGAACTGGCCTTGTCGAGGCTGCGCGGTTTGTTGCCAAACTTGAAAGTTTGGGGTATTTCAGCCACCGTGGGCAATCTGGATGAAGCGCTCGAAGTGCTGCACCCTGGTAATCGCGATGCACGACTCGTGCGCTCCGGCATCCGCCGCCGCCCCGAAATGACTACCCTGATTCCGGAAGAAGTGCAGCGTTTTCCATGGAGCGGACATCTCGGTATCCGCATGTTGAACCATGTGCTGCCGGTGCTCGATGCCTCCGACAGCACGCTCGTGTTCACCAACACGCGCAGCCAGACCGAAATCTGGTACCGCGAATTGCTCGAAACTGCGCCCCAACTGGCCGGCCGCCTCGCCATCCACCATGGGTCGCTCAGCCAGGATTTGCGCAGCTGGGTGGAGCAAGCCCTCCACGAAGGCCGGCTCAAGGCCGTGGTCTGTACCAGCAGCCTCGACCTTGGCGTCGATTTCCGTCCGGTAGACAGCGTGGTGCAGATCGGCAGCCCGAAAGGACTCGCACGCTTCCTGCAACGCGCCGGCCGCTCAGGTCACCGCCCCGATGCCCAAAGCCGGGTCTGGTTCGTTCCTACCAACAGCCTTGAACTGGTAGAAGCCGCTGCCCTGCGCCACGGCATGGAAAGCGAGGCCGTCGAAGCAAAAATACCTGTAGTGCGTGCTTTCGACGTGCTGCTCCAATACCTGGTGACGCTTTCCTGCGGCGAAGGTTTCGACCCGGAAGTGGTGTACCGCGAAGTGCAGGGCAGCTATGCATTCGCGTCCCTCTCGCGCAAAGAGTGGGAATGGTGTATTGCCTTCCTCACCACAGGAGGAACTTCGCTGCAGGCGTACGACGAATACCGGAAAATCCACCGCGTCGAAAACAAATACCATATCGTTTCACGCCGCATGTCTATGCTGCACCGCCTGAACATCGGCACCATCCACAGCGATCAGAGCATGCAGGTGAAAATGCAGAACGGTCCCTCATTGGGCACCATCGAAGAATCTTTCATCAGCCGGCTCAATACGGGCGATGCCTTTGTCTTCGCCGGCCGCACGCTGGAACTTGTGGGCATACGCGCCAACGTGGCAACAGTAAAGCCTTCCCGCGCTACCAATGCCATCGTGCCTTCCTGGCAGGGCGGGCGCATGAGCCTCAGCAGTGAAATCAGTGTTATCCTGCGCCGCTGCATTGAAAACTGGCAAAGCGATACCACGCCCGAAATGCAGGCCGTGCGCGTATTGTTCGAAACCCAGGCCGAACGCAGTGCTGTTCCCGGAGCCGACGAATTGCTGATCGAACTGCACCATACCGACCAGGGCCATCACCTCTACGTTTTCCCTTTCGAAGGCCGCATGGTGAACGAAGGCATGGCCATCCTCCTCGCGTACCGCTTCAGCCGCATCCGCCCGATGACTTTTTCCATCGCCATCAACGATTATGGCTTCGAATTGCTCAGCGCCGACCCGATTCCCCTGGAAGAAGGGCTGGAAGAAGACCTTTTCAATACCGACCAGCTCATGGAAGACCTCTATGCCTGTGCCAATTTTACTGAAATGACCCGCCGGCGCTTCAGTTATATCGCCGCCATCGGCGGACTGGTGTTGCGCAATCTCAGCGACCGGCCCGTTAAAGCCCGGCACCTGCAGGCGAACGCTTCCCTCTTTTATGAAACCTTCCGCACGTATGAGCCGGATAACCTGCTGCTGCGCCAGGCCGAAGAAGAAGTATTCTATTACCAGCTTGAAGAACACCGCCTCAGAGACGCGCTCAAACGCCTCCAGCACAAGCGCAAGCTGATCAAACGCTGCGACCGACCTACACCCTTTGCCTTTCCCATCATGGTGGATATGCTCAGCCGCGAACAGCTGAGCAACGAAAGCCTGGAAGCCCGCGTGGAACGCATGTTAAAGGAAGCCCTGGCCTGAGCGTTTACCTTTGTTGGCCAACGCGTATTCATACGCACGCACCATGGCCCTCTGCATACAACGTCTTCGCCGAAAAGCACTTCCCCGGCTCCTTTTCGTGGTTTCCTTCTTATCGCTGCTGACGGGCCTCCCTGCCCGGGCTCAGGCGCAGCGCTGTGGCGTAGGGCTCGATGGCTACAACCTCTTCCTGCTCGATATCCGTGAAGCAGGCAGCGACCGTCAGGCCCGCGGATGGGAGGTAACACTTACGGACGCCAACCGAAAGGTCATCGAAGAAATCGCAGCGCCGAAAAACCTCGCTTCTGCCGGACTTAAAACCTTTGCCTGGCTGGGCGATTACCACATGGTTCGGATCCATGGCAATGTTCCGCGCACCAAACTGCCTCCTGTGTATTTCGCCCGTCTCGTGCGCGGAGACGACACAGCCTATCACCGGCTTTACTTCGAACGCAGCATTCCCATTTGTCCGAACAATTTGCACCAAAAGAGCGCAACACCCAGGGAGTTTACCGATGAAGGAGGGAACAAGGCGAGAGCCATCTCCATCGATCCGGGAAAGCCGGCGCCCGTCATGAATGCGCAGCGCCCGCCCCATCCCGACAGCCTGTTTCTGCGCCTGGAATACGTTGATTCAGCCGGCTTTTGCGCTTTGGCCCGCGCCCGCCTCGTCGATTACCAAAGCCATCGCACGGTGCAGGTGTTTGCGCCATCACGCCGCATCTGGAGCGGATGCAACCGCAGCAAGGAAAACCCCAACCCCAATGTGCAATTGGTGCATTTTTTCGGGGAACGGAACCTGAATGTGCCAGATCTGGTCGTACGTACCCTCGTGTTGCCCTCGCCGGTTCCTTACAACCCGGATTACTACGCCGATTACTTTCGGTTCGATGAAAGCCAGAACCTTTACATCCGCATCGAAGCCCTGAGCGAAGTACCCAATGTGTGGAGAGACACCAATGGAATATTCCGGCGCATCGAACACGTAGACTCAGCCGACTGGTACCTGCAGGTTGAGTACATCTTCGACGGCAATCAATGGCTGCGCGGCCCCATCGTGTTCCGCGACAGAACCCTGGAATGGAAGCAGGAGCGAATAGCCAGACTTGAAAAAATACAGCAATTGAGCAGCTGCGTGCGGGTAAGCGGTCCGGAACAACGAACCCGGCTCAGGGTCTTGCCATACAATGTCAGCGCGGTGGTTTTCACCGATACCTTTCACATCCGCAATACCTGCATGAAGCGTTTCGACCTGGAATGGAATGTTTCGCCGGGTCCGGAACTGGATGTTTCACCCGTGATCGGTCCGGGCAGTTATTTGCATGCAGTGATGCGCTTCCGCGTCAACATGCATCCGGGCGATGTTCAACAACATACCACCGGGCTGCGCCTCGGCGTCAAAGGTGGCCCCGGAGAGCGCTTCGTGTTTGACTACTTCCTGATTTCAGCCGATGCATTGCAAACCCGCAGGGCAGGCATGATCACCTATACCAAGGCATTCAATTCCCACAAGCCCACCTCGTTCGCTGTGCAGGCAGACAGTCTCGGCCGGCCAATAGCCTACGGACAAATCAGCCGCAGCGGCAGCCGGACCGGCTATTGGAACATCCTCGATACAAACGGTGTGCGCATGAAAGGCGTCTCCTACGGCAGTTTCTTCTTCTTGCAGCCCCAGAATCCTGAGGCCGCTGATTCCCTGAGCTTTTACCTTACTTCGGATGGCGCCGAAGAAATCCGGGCCGAGTCATTCCGTGCTTCCGGCGGGCATTATGTGTTCTTCCCGCCCGGTTTCAGCGGCCAGCTCTTGGTACGCGGCGACAGCAGCACGGCGACACTGCGCATCTTACCTGCAACTTTCCAGAACCAGAATTTCCTTGCTTATTGGCTCCTCAAATCCGGTGCAGTCGGTTTGTTTGACGGCACCCAGGAAGTACCCATCCGGTTCCAGCCCGCTCAATATGCCATTCACTGGGAAACCGGAGCATGGAAGGATATCGTCACCGGGGCAGCCATGATACGCGAAAGCCTCCAACGGGCGCTACGCGGCAATACCCAGGCTATCGTGTTGTCAGACGAAGAAATACTGCACATGCGCTTACTCGACCTTTCACGATGCACTCCTTCCGAGCAGGCCCGCATCCTCTCGGCGCTGAAGAGCGATGCCAAAATCGCCCTGATCAGCCGCCGTGTTGTGTATGGCAATCACCCGGAAACCCATGCAGACCGTAGCATCAGCATAGTATGGGATCCCAATACAGTTCCAACCCGTTTTTCCGATACAGTGCTGGCCCTGGGCTTCATCGATCACAACCAAAGCTGGGGTACAACCCATACGTATCAGGCAATCTGGAAGAGCAAAGTGATCGACGAAGCCTATTACCGTGCCATCGAACAACTCGCCCGGCATCCATCCGTCCTGAGGGTAAATCCGCATTTCTTTTACCGCTCCTATCCGGAAGAGCAGCTTCAAGACCGGTAAGCCTTGTGCTCACCCTCCAACCGCTGCGAACTTCTCTGTGCCGGCGCGCCTTGCGCCCGTCCTTCCTTATCGCACAGCTCGGGAACCGGATCACCCTCCATCCTCCTTTCCTTCCCTTTCAACCAATCCTTACTTCCTGCTGGCACGGTTTTTTCTTTCTTTGCGCCACAAGAGCTAATATGAAGATGCAATACCTATTGCGGTTGACCCTGGGCCTCGTTGCCTTCGTTGCCGCAAACACACTCAGCGCACAGGAACGCATCAGCACCTGGGAAACCCGGAAAACACCCGATTGGGAAGTGACCGAGTACTCCGGCGATCCGCTGAAGACGCGCTATTACAAAATGCCCAACGGCCTCACGCTCATCACCTCCATCAACAAAGAGCAGCCGCGGGTGCAAACCATGATCGCCGTTAAAACCGGCAGCAAGAACGATCCGGCCGACAATACCGGGCTTGCCCATTACCTCGAACACATGCTCTTCAAGGGCACCGATAAATACGGTACCCTCAACTGGACAGAAGAGAAGAAAGTGCTCGACGAGATCGATGCCCTCTACGAACGCTACAACAGCAGTAGCAGCGAGGCAGAACGGAAAACCATCTACCGCCTTATCGACTCAGCCAGCGCCCGGGCTGCGCGCCTTGCCGTAGCCAACGAATACGACAAAATGTGCCAGAGTATCGGAGCCCAGGGCACCAATGCCTTCACCAGCTTCGAGCAGACGGTTTACATCAACGATATTCCATCCAATGCCCTGCACAAGTGGATTGAGCTGGAATCGGAACGCTTCCGCAATCCGGTGCTGCGCCTTTTCCATACCGAGCTTGAGGCCGTGTATGAAGAAAAGAATATCTCGCTCGACGACGATATGGACCAGGTGTACGAGAAACTCCTCGCCGCCCTCTTCCGCAACCACAACTACGGCAAGCAAACCACCATCGGCACCGTTGAACACCTCAAGAATCCATCCCTGAAAGCCATCCGCGAATACTATTACAAGTATTATGTGCCGAATAACATGGCCATCATCAT
>JBKDBI010000457.1:0-2160 GCA_046314695.1 Bacteroidota bacterium
CCGTACGACAGAATTCTGGTAACAGCCGGAGCGCCGGCGGTACCCTCTGCCCTTGTTTCGCAGCTCAAACCCGGCGGTATCCTCGTCATACCGGTCGGCAAGGGCCGCAACGACCAGAAGATGGTGCGCGTGTACCGCGAAGCCGATGGCATCCGCCACGAAGTGCTGGGCGATTTCCGCTTTGTGCCGCTGACGGGGAAGCATGGATGGAAAGAGGAGAAGGGGTGAAGACCGAAAAAAAGAACTTGGTCTGATGCGATCGGGAAAAGTTTAAAAGCCTTGGATCTCGTGGCAAGCAGCATGTCGCTGAGAGGTTTCCGTGCTTTTTGACTTTAGATCAACGTTTGGCTGCTTTGCGAAGGCGGGAATTTTCAGTACTAAATATCATAAGATGCACAAAGCTTGAATTTAGCACTTCATCGCTATAGAAGCCCCCCCCGCTTTTGCAAAACGGCTGTTATCGGTTCGTTGTTTTTTTGGTTTATTATTCACTGTTCTATGCTTTTGATTTAAGTATAAATAAAATAAATCCGATGCAGAGAATTATAGTCGCAACCACGTCAATTATCATTACTTTTTTAAGTTCTTGATTAATCTCATTTCCTATTATGAAGTAAAGAATAATGAATGAGGTCATACTAACTAAGCCGGTAATGGTTGACAGTTCATAGTGTTTTTTGACTAATGCAGAATAAATCATAAGTCCGCCAATTATTCCAAAAAAGATTGCCCGATGCCTTAATAGTAATTCATAATTTGCGTTAGGTATTGGAATCCCATAGGATTTAGCTATCTTATCAGGAAGAAATGCTAATAATGAAGGAAGAAGGTTAATAACCCCTGCAACGAATAGGGCAATTCTAAATAATAGTTCCATCCGATTATAAATTAAGGTTTAAATAATGATTTGTCCCACAGCAATGTTCGGGATTAATAAGTCCACGGACACTATCAAAGTTGGTAAATGACTTGATTAGGCAACTATTGAACTCAAAGAAAAAGTAGTTTTTAGGATATTCTTTTAGGATTTGATGTCTCTTGTCTTTTTCTATTGACTTTACTTTTGTTCCCATTACATCTAAATGAGCTCCTACCTGAAGTAGTCCAACAATTTCGCCTTTATCCCAACTTGGTCTAAATTGAAAATGATAATCAATAGCTTCCATCATCGCATTAATTCTTTCTGGTTTAATTTGTTTATACGTCAATAAAAATTCCTTTAATGAGTTTGAACTTCCAATTTGGAATGGTTTTCCTTTAATTTGATAGGGTGCATAAAAACCTATATCGTGAAATAAAGCTACTAACAATAATTCTTCTTCTGAGTATACGCTTTTACGATTTATGGCAAATTCATTTGCGTATAGATATGTTCTCATAGAATGATTGAAAATATTATCACTTAAAGCAGCTTTCACTATATTAAAGGCTTCGTTGATAATTGGTGTGTCTGGTACTTTTTTCATTCTAAGTTTTTCATTTTACAATGACCGCTAACTTGCTCACAACATCACCTTTCCTACTCTTTTCTGACCTCCCGCAGCATATAACATCACCTTTGGTAAGATTCTTGACATCCCGCCATACGCAGCAGGGTCTTCAATCCTTCCATAGTGCTTGGTTACTAACAAGTTTCAAATTTTGGATTTTGTTAACAGGTTTTGTGTAGCACTTTTTCAAATGTATACAAAGCATAGAATATGGCAAGCGAATAATCGGTCTGCTCAGCGTTCTTTCAACATGTAAACCATCTGCTTCCCGGCCATATTGTTGAAGGAATCTGTCGCTTCCAGCTGAAAGAAATCCTGCAGATCGTTTGAACCCTGCGTACTGCCTGCCGTCGCCCTGGCCCGGTTGAAGAGATAGCGGCTGTGATCGCAGTACCAAACCTGGCGGCTTTCCTTCAGCGCCGTTTGAATGGCCCAAACTGTGCTGTCTGCAGATTTCCCTTTGCCCATAGCCCAGCCCGGGCTTTCCAATACCAGTTGTTCACTGCGCCAGGCCACGCCAAGCTGGTAGTGCAGCATATTGCGCAGCAGCACGGGTTCTTCACTCACCAGCCGCGTATCGGGATGGTTCACCAGGCGGCTGAGCAATACCTGGTGTCCGTAAAAATCACGGAAATGCGCCGGTCCGATACCTGTCAGCAGGTTCCAGCCC
>JBKDBI010000458.1:0-9612 GCA_046314695.1 Bacteroidota bacterium
AACACATAACTCTGCCAGTGCAGTACTGAATGAATATGCAAGGTGTGGCTTGCAGGATTCGGATAAACCGTGGCAGAGAAATCCACCGGCACAAGTACACTGGCTGCATTGGGGTCGGCTATAGGCCGGCCGACTTCACACCCATTCATTGTGCGGTAATAACTCAGCAGGTTGTAAACAATATCGTTGTTGCCGAGGGTATGCGTATAAGACTTGCCCAAGCCTTCTGCGACCGTTTCTTCGTAGTATTTCCTGCCGAAGATGACGATGGAATCCGGCGCATTTGACCAGCGGTAACTGTTGGTCCAACCACAGTCATCGGCAGAATCGGCCGAGCGTTCGATCAGGAATGACGCTATCGCGCTGCTTTGGTCGCCCGGCCTGGGAATGGAATCGAGCAGGGTGTATACCAGGCGCTGGGTGCGCACTTCCATGTCCCACCGCGGAATCTGGCCCAGGGAATACAGCGTGTCGCGCACTTCGTAGATCAGGCTGTCGCGGGTGGGTGATTCGCTGCGCGAGAGGATGCTGCGCAGGATATAGGTGGGCGGTGAGTTGTGTGTGAAACTGTAATGGAATACGTCTCCCGGCTCGAAATCATATACCTGCCGGTTTGTGAGCCAGGTTTGGGCTTCCAAGCGGACTGAGGTACAGATCGCGTTACCAAATACCAGGCAATGTACCAGTGAAAGGAATATGCGTATTGCAAGACTGCCCGCCTTCTTCCTGTCAAATAATGGGAGAGTGAAATACCAAAGAGCCGACAAGCTGGATGAAGCGGTGGCAACATGCTGGTCGGTGAATGCATGCGGTGCACAGGGTTGATGGCCCACAGCTGGATTCTGCGCAGTATGCAAAGTCGTGTTGGAAATCATTCCTGCAAGTTAGCTTCCGCTATTCCGGGCGCAAGGTTCTTTACGGAATATGCCTGAAATGGCGGCTTGTTCCATTCCATGGATGGTACAATTCAACGCACATCCCGGCTTAATCGCTGGCCGAAGCTGCCTGTTGATTATGCCAAGTAGGCTAAAAACTTGTCCTGAGGCAACTAATCAGATTGAATAGAAGGCTTTAGATCTGAACAAACCTGCAGGAAAGCTTGCCACTCTGCATGCAATGCTACAAAGAGAAATGACAAACGCGTGACACGCAGGCACTTAATATAATACTTGAAAGGGCTTAAAAAACGAAAGCAGGGTAATTTTTATGTTACATTCGTATAACCACCAAAGGGAAATGCTATGAAAAAAAGCCTACGAATCGCCTGTCTGAGCACCATACTGGCCTACCTGATACACTCTCATGAAATAGTGGCGCAGGTTGCCCAATTCAACACTTTGCCTTCCACGGGGTGCGCACCACTGACGGCTCAGTTCTACAACGCGAGTTCAGCAGCTGGAACCTACACATGGAATTTCGGCGATCCCGGTTCTGGAGTAAACAATACCAGTTCTGCGTGCAGTCCGGTGCACACGTATAACCAGCCAGGCAATTATACGGTAACCCTCACCGTAAATACGCCGTCAGGGCCTGTGAGTACAACGGGAACTGTAACGGTGCATCCTTCACCTGTTCCGGTGATAAGCGGAAGGGATACCATCTGTCAGAACCTCATGGAAACCTACTCCGTATCCTCCATACCGGGTAATACTTATCAATGGTCGATACAGGGCGGTACAATACTGACCGCCGTTAATACCAGTTCTGTGCAGGTCATATGGAACAATACCGGGGCAGGAACCATAACGGTGGCGCAAACGAACGCATTTGGTTGCAAGGGCACGGCTACAAAGAAAGTACTTGTGGTTCCACCACCTTCCATTGCGAATTTCTGCAGCAAGAGAAGGGAAGGCGGTGGCAGTACGGGTGGACAACCACAGCCGGACAAGTTGGGTGATCAGGGTTGCGTATGCGCCTACGACATGGACACACTTCAGGTGCCGAGCGCCAGCAGCTTTTATACGTATACCTGGAGTATCACAGGTGGATCCCTGGTCAGTGGACAAGGCGGCCCGAACCCGGTGTTCCAATGGGGCGCAGGGCCAACTGCCGTAATTACGGTAATTGCGAGCAGCCCCTTCGGTTGCAACGATACGGCCACCTGCATACTCGATATCTGCAAAGGTCCGAAGGCGAGTTTCACCGCCACAACCGTATGCTTAGGGTCGGTTACGCAATTCAATGCTACAGCCAGCACGGTTTCTAATCAGATTGTTGCGTATCAGTGGGATTTTGGCGACTTTTCTCAGCAGACCACCACCTCCCCCATGGTAGGCCATTTGTATGCTTCGGCCGGCACCTATTCGGTACGCTTGCGTGTTACTTATGGCGGCAATTGCTCCGATGACACCATCATCCAGGTAACAGTCAAGCCAGGCCAGGCACCACCAATAACTTGTATTTCAACGGTGTGTCATGGAACCAAGCATTGCTACAGCACACCGTTTTTCCCAGGTGCCAGCTATGCGTGGAATGTTACCGGTGGCACCTTCAGCGTCGTAGCACCCGGCGACAGTATATGTGTCGTCTGGGGTGCCGGACCGGTGGGAACCATCTCGGTCACGGTTACCGGCGGGCCTTATACCTGTGCATCGAATTCGGTCACGGTCCCGGTTTTTCCGGCTGCCCCGCAGATTATAGGTCCTGATACCGCATGTGTGGGTATTCGGAATGTATACACAGCCCCCCATATCCCGGGTACCTGCTACAGTTGGACAGTGAATGGTAATCCCATTCAACCAATTAATGCCTCAGGCAACATGATTTCATGGAAACCTGCTACCCCGGGAGTCTATACCATTGCGGTTACCATGGACAATGAAATTGTCTGCTGCAAAGGAACGGCAACAAAACAGGTGGTTGTGCAGGGCTCGTTCAGCATCACGGGGCCCCAGGTTAGCTGCCCAAACAATACCCTTACTTATTCCATACTCCCGGCACATAGCGTCACATGGCAGGTAAGCGGCGGCACGGTGCTGTCGTTTACCGGCAGCACGATAACGGTACAATGGGGTAGCGGTCCCATCGGTCAGATCAGCGCAGTGACCAGCCAACCCAACCAGTTCTGTGATGACCGTGTGGTTGTCGGGGTGAACATTTGGCCTGCACCTCCCAACCCGGCCATTACCGGGCCGGCCGTTGTTTGCCGGGGTTCATCAGGCACCTATGCCTATATTCCTTTACCCGCTATTACCAGCTCAAGCTGGAGTATTACACCTGCATCAGGCGTTATCACCAATCTGGTGAATGCCAATACTTACCAGGTGCAATTCAACGCAACCGGAAACTACACGATTCAAACAACCTACACCAACAGTTTGGGTTGCAATGCCAATTCCAGCATTGCTATCACAGTACTCGACACTGCGTTGCCGGCCATAACCGGACCCTTGGCTGCTTGTGCAGGAAGCAGCTACACCTATAGTATACCGTCAAATCCGGGTGGCATATATACCTGGAGCGTCATCGGCGGAACAATCACTGCCGGAATGGGCACTGCCAGCATTGTTGTTCAATGGGGCAATATCAGCCAGGGCCAGGTGATTGTGCAGAACAGCTTGTGCGGCGGCATACGTATCCGGAAGGTGCAGATCAATGCCTTACCAAATGGGCCTATTTCCCTGAAAGACACCACCTGTGCAGGTACCAGTATCACCCTGGTCGCTCCGCCGGGTTTCACCTACCAGTGGGGCCATGGGCCAACCACGCAGCAAACAGGCATTTCAACACCAGGTAATTATTGGGTCATTCTGAACAATGGTGTTTGCCAGGATACGGCATTCATCAACCTGAATCCCATACCTAAGTATCCAAAACCCTTACTGAGCATCACCGCAGCACCCACACTGTCTCCATATTGCCCGAAAGTATGGCAGATGACTGCCACCTTCAATCCACAATGGACGTATCAGTGGACGCCCACCGGATCTACCACGAACCAGGCTTTCAGCAATGTGCACAACAGCACGCATACGGTTATAGCTACTACGGCAAAAGGATGCAAAGACACCCAGCAGGTTACCATTTCAACGAATTGCGCTTCAGGTCCCGGGTCTCCCGGCACTTGCCAACACAACTCTACACTTTCCATCAATTACAATCAGTGTACCGGCCAATTCACCAGCACAGGTTCGAATATAGCCGCTCTATACTGGAATTTCGGAGACGGGACCTATTCCAATCAACCCAATCCCATAAAGTATTATTCCAGCCTTGGGCCCAAAACCATCAAGGTCGATGTGCTCGACGTTTTTGGTTGCTGGTCGTCCGTGCCCTACACGTTCAACATTGTTGTCAACAGCATATTGAGACCTAAGATCCGGCATCAGTTCAATGTACCATGCAACTATACCCTTGCTTCATTCAGCCAGGCCCCAGGCAGCGTTTTACTGAGCAGTTCCACCATCACGCATTCGTGGTATTTTGGGCAGACGGGATGGACTGCCAATACTGCGTCGGCAACGTTTAACTACCCCAATTCGGCCAACACTTGGTACACCTGGAATGTCGTTAGCGATGCCTGGTGCACCGATACAACCCGTGATACCGTCGTTGTACGTCCGTTCAATGCGCAATTCTTCAGTTGCGGAGGTTGTTCCGGACAGCCGGTGCAATTGGTTGACAACAGCACCTCGTATTACCCGGTCGTCAACTGGAACTGGAATTTCGGAGACGGCAATAACTCGAACCTTCCCAATCCATTTCATATTTATGGATTGCCCGGGACATACAACGCAACACTCACCATAACCAACAGCCAGGGCTGTATAGCGTCGGTGACGCAACCTGTAATCATTGGCACATTCAATGCCGGAGTGCTAAGTTTCAGCATCAATGGTATTCCATACGCCTATACAGGCAATCCGATCCCTATTTGCGAAGGCGACAGATTGGTAGCCAGTGCACCTATCGGTTCGGGATGGACCTATGCATGGAACAACAATGTGGCAACCGCGAACGACACCATAACGAGCAGCGGCCAGTACTTTGTAATTGTTTCAAATGGGAACAACTGCACAGACACACTGGGGCCATTTACCGTCATCAGGAATCCAAAACCATTCGCCCTTATTCTGGGTGATACAGCGGCTTGTAGCTCTACCATGCTGCAAACACTGGCCACTATGAGTGATACATCACATATATGGACAACTATACCGGTATCGTATACCGGCAGTGGATACTTCTATTCGGTCTTTAATCCGGGAAACAACCTGGTGCAGTTGGTTGTTCAAAACCAATTCGGTTGCCGCGATACTGCCTATAAAAACGTCAACATACTCGCTGCCCCGGTGGTTACGGTTACCCCCATCTCACCGCCGCCGCTCTGCCAGGGCGACACTGTACACCTGACAGCCGCAGGAAGTCCGCCCGGCGGAACCTACACTTGGAATACCGGACAATCCGGTCCAACCGTTGTCGCCGGTTACAATCAATTCTACCTGGTTACCTACACCGGCCCGAATGGCTGTACGGCCCCGGGTGGAGCAGCGGTGGTAGTGAACCCTTTACCTGACCTGAGCATTGTTCCGACCGGTTGTTACAAGGTTTGCAGCAAACAGAAATCCGTTCAGATATGCGGTCCAGGCAAACATTTCGGCGATTCTATAACGACCTATAACTGGTATCACAATGGCAACGTCATTGCTACAACGCAACATATCAATATAACCCTGCCGGGAACTTATTGGCTATGGGCTCAAAACCAATTTGGATGCATTAGCCAATCGGCGCCATTTACGGTTCAGTTTGTGAATCCGCCCGGTCCAATCATTGTAGGACCAGGAAACAACCCAATTTTATGCAAAGGAAAAGATCAGGAATTGCCGCTCGATGTTGACCATCCGGAAGATGACGTTATATATACCTGGTATTTAAATGGAGAACCCGTATTCACAGGCACAAACTTCGTGGCTACAGAACCGGGCACCTATGTCTTGAATGCCTACAAAAGCGAATGTTGCCAGGGTTATGATACGATCGTAATCAGCAAAGGCGACTGTTGCTGGGACAGCACCGTCGTCTACACAACCATACAAAACGGCTATGTGGTAAACACCAGTGAGGTTTGGAATGGCAAATACTATGTAGCCGGGAAAGTCTATGTGCGCAATACTTCCGTTCTCGACCTGACCGGTGTGGATGTGGTCTTCTCGCGAACCGGTGAAATCATCTTTGAGGATTCCACCATCCTGAGGGCCAACAATTCAGTATTCAGGCCATGCGATATGCACGATATATGGGTGGGTTTCACATTCCTGGACTCAAGTCAGGGACTCATTCATACCTGTCTGTATAAAAATGCAACAACTGCCGTCGATATCAGGAATACGGCGCCCTATTCCGTGCGGATTACTGATGATGTATTCAGCGATTGCAACACCGGTATCAGCATCAAAAGAAAAGGCGCATATACCGAGGGAATTACCCATAATTCGTTTGTGATCGAAAACACCAAACTGCCCTACACCAGCACAAGCTATTTTGGCATCAAGTTAAGCGATGTGCGTATGGAGGAGCTGGTGAGTCAGAACATTTTCCGGAACAGCGATAAAACTAAACAAGGCAATTTTTATCATGGTATTCATGCCGTGAATGTATCTGCCGTAATCAGCGCAAACCGCTTTAGCAATATGTTCAGAAGTGTAGATGTTTCCTTTAACCTTGACCGGGTGAGTTTGGAGAACAACTTCATCGAACTAACTGAAAATGGAACTTTCCCTAACGATTACCAGGTTCGGGTGACCGACTGTAAGTTACCGGTAGTACTGCATCACAATACATTCAGGCATTCAGCTCCAACAATGGGTAGCAGCGTGGCAATATTCCTCTCAGATAACCACGCGCCCTGGGTACACAACAATGACATTACCGGTTTTCGCGATGGCATACAGGCATACACGTGCAAGGCTATGTGGATCAATGAGAACAACCTGGACCTCGTGAGTCGCATCGGTATCTTCCTCAGTGCCTGCAACAATGCACAAGTGCGCTGCAACACAGTCCGCAATAAGCATTATTCCAACGTGCAAACTGGTGTTTATCCGGTGGGTATTCGGGCGGTCAATTGCAACACCTCTCTGCAGGTGTACACCAACTGCGTCTTAGATACGCGCACTGCCATGTGGTTTTCGGCAGCCACGGGAACCGGGCTTCCGGACATACGCAACAACTTTCTATACAACTACCGCTATGCCGGTCTGTTCATACAGGGGCATACCGGTACAGTGGGAACTGCACCTTCGCCCGGCCAAAACACGTTCAGCAGCAACAATACGGGCAACGGCACACCCGACTTCCGTGTGATTCCCGGACCCGTTGTCCAGGGTGGCAATTTCGGTGTCCTGGCCCTGACCGGCAGCGTACTTACGTGGAACCCATCGCAACGATACAATTCCACTGCCGCGTGTGGCTTGCAGATCGCCAACGCACCATATAACAAGCTGAATGCTTTCAATGTCTGCGAGCAATTCTCGGAATCCATAGACCCAATCGATCTGGGTCCGGGCGGGGTTGGAATAGACAAACCCAAACTGGAGATGCTTCCACTCGTTCAGCGTGTTGCACAAAGTGATGATCAGACCCTGGAAATGCTTGCATTGGGATTGGCCATTACCGGCCATGAGCATCAACTCGAAAACCTGCTTTCTGAAATGCGTGTCCAAGGCAAGCTGACTTCTGCCCGCGAAGGTTGGTATCGCTTCAGACTGCACATGGCGTTGGACCAAACGGTAATGGCAGCGCAAGCCCTGCATTCCATCCGTGCCGAGCAACCGGAAGAACTGGCCCTGCTGGCCACCTTGCGCGCAGAGTTTGAACTGGCTGTAAACCACCAACATGATTATGGACAAGATGCCATGCATAGGCTCGCGCAATCGGATGCAGCACGCTCCCCATTGGCGGCAATAGCGCGCGATCGCATACAAAGCGTACTCGGTGGGCATGATTACCTGTTCCCCGCTGAAATGCCGGAAGAGAAAGCGCCCGACGGTGAGATATACTACACCGCTGATGCCGAAATCCGTTTAATGCCCAACCCGGCCAGCGATAAGGTCGCCATTGATTTCAACATTCCGGTGAGCGGAGATGTGGAAGTAGAAGTACACAGCATGAAAGGAGGCTTGCAACTTCGCCGCGAAGTGCAATGGCAACAAGCCAAACTGTGGATCGATGTCAGCGATCTGTCTCCGGGTATTTATCTCGTTGTTGTGCGCCAAAAACATGCCCCCCTTTCGATGAAGGCCAAACTGGTAAAATATTGATTGCCCGCGCTGTCCGGTTTTACAGCCGGGCAGCGCCAAGGCTTTGGTTTCCCGTAATAACTTCCTTCAACGTGCAAAGGCAGGTTGCGTACACCCTTTGCAATGGTTCAAGCACCGTGGCAAGCCTTGGGCTGAATCATGGTTTGGCCTATTGCAAACAGATACGATTCTTTTCTATAGCCCCCATCCGGTGATGACGTCTATGCAGCACCCTGAACACAGCAGCGTAGCGCTCAGGCAAATAAGACCACAGCACGCAGCACCTGTTACATATCGAGCCGGCAAGGTGAAAAGAGCCTTTACATATCAATCGCGGCTATTGAGTTTGCTCAACAGGCGCAGGATTTCCAGGTAGAGCCAGATAAGGGTTACCAGCAGACCAAAGGCGGCATACCATTCCATCCATGCCGGTGCACCCTGGTCAGCGCCTTGTTCGATGAGGTCGAAGTCGAGCAGGAAACTCAGGGAAGCAATCACCACCACAAACAGGCTGAAGACGATACCGGCGATGCCATTGCTGTGGAGGAAAGGCACTTCGATGCGGAAATACGACAGAATCCAGGCCAGCAGGTAATACACCATGATGGCTGCGATGGCAGTGGTGAGTATGGAACGAAAACGCTGCGTTACTTTGATGATGCGCGTTTGGTAAAGCGTGAGCATCACCGCAAAAAGCAGGAAGGTGAGCAACATGGCCTGGCTCACGATTCCAGGGAAAACGGATTCGAAATAGGCCGAAATCACGCCCATGGCCACACCTTGCGCAGCAGCATATACAGGAGCCAGCCAGGGAGCCAGGTTCTTGCGGAACACCAATACCAGGGAAATGATAAAGGCGACGCCGATGGCGATGAACATGCCCGTGCGCATGGGCGCCGGATTGTTGAGGCTGCTCAGTTTCCACCAGGCCCAGGCGGCGGTGGCGAAGCTGGTGGCCAGCAAGAGAGCGGTTTTGCGGATGGTTCCGCCTACAGTCATGCCCTGGCCTTCCGCCTGTTGTGGGAGCCCTTCGTAGGTTTGTTCGTTGAAAGCGGGGTTGCCGCCACGGAAAATCGACATGGTCAGTTTGTTAGCGATGGCAAGTTAGGTTTTTCTGTTCACAGGAAGGCGCTTGCAAGGCCTCAGCAGACTTTTCCCACCTGGCATCCTGTTAAAGAAAATAGGATATCAGGGCTGTTTGGCCCATCACGGCTTTGGCTTCGGCTTCCAGCACACCGCCGATGACTTCGGCCGGTTCACCGAAGATGGGCCCCAGTTCGCGGAGTTTCGCATCCGTCAGAATCGGCCAACGCGAAGCGCCACCCATGTGCGGAGAATGCATGCCAAAAACCACGCGTTGGATGCGGAACTC
>JBKDBI010000459.1:0-16898 GCA_046314695.1 Bacteroidota bacterium
ATTGCATCTTTGGCGGCAATCAGGTCAAGATCGTTGTTGGTGAGCTTCATCTCAGCCGTACTGATCTTATCGCGCTGCGCAAAAGTTGCTGTGGCTGCAGTACCGGCCACTACCAGGGCGAACGCTTTCAACATCATTCGGGTTTTCATGGTATCAATCGTTGGTTAATCTGTTACTTCAATATCTGTACCGTTTTCAGGATTTCCTTCACCAGTCTCGGTTTCCTCGTCTTCCTCCTCATCGCGCGGAACCTTGGCCATGGCGGCAATCACATCTTTGTTTTTCATGTTGATGAGCTTTACGCCTTGGGTTGCACGGCCTACCACACGCAGTGTTTCGATGGCCAGTCGGATGCTGATGCCGTTGCGGTTGATGATCATCAATCCGTCTTCATCGGTAACATCCAACATGCCGATCAGGTCGCCGGTTTTCTCGGTTATCTGAATGGTTTTCACGCCCTTGCCTCCCCTGCCGGTTACACGGTAATCGCCCAGGTCGCTGCGTTTTCCGAATCCGTTTTCGCTGAGCACCAGGATACTGGTATTCTCCGATGCCGGATCTACACATACCATTCCTACCACTTCATCTTTTTCAGATTCGAGGGTTACGCCGCGCACACCGGAGGCAGTCCGGCCCATAGGACGAACCTTGGCTTCTGAGAAGCGGATGGCCTTGCCACTGCGTTTGGCCAAAATCACTTCGTTGTTGCCATTGGTCAGACGCGCCTGCAGCAGTTCATCTCCTTCGCGCACATTGATGGCGTTGATGCCATTGGCACGCGGACGGCTGTATGCTTCCAGTGAAGTTTTCTTGATGATGCCCTGGCGGGTGCACATGATGATAAAATTCTGATCGAGGTATTCCGGATCACGGAGGTTCTTCACGTTCACATAGGCTTTTACCTTGTCATCCTGTTCGATATTGATCAGGTTCTGAATCGGGCGGCCTTTGGTCACTTTTCCACCTTCAGGAATTTCGTACACCTTCAGCCAGAAGCAACGGCCTTTTTCAGTGAAGAACAAAAGGTAGTTGTGGTTGGTGGCCACAAAGAGGTGTTGGACGAAGTCTTCATCGCGATGACCTACGCCTTTATTGCCTTTGCCACCGCGCCTTTGCTCTTTGTATTCTGCCAGCGCGGTGCGCTTGATATAACCCATGCGGGAAATGGTAATCACCACTTCTTCATCCGGGATCAGGTCTTCGATATTGATTTCATCGGCATTGAGTTCGATGCGGGTGCGGCGCGGGTCGCCAAATTTTTCCATCACCTCGCGGAGTTCGTCTTTGATGATCTGATAGCGCAATGCCTCATCGCCAAGTATGCTCTCGAGGTATAGGATTTCTTTCAATACCGCGGCATGTTCTTCGCGGATCTTGTCGCGTTCGAGGCCGGTAAGACGTTGCAAGCGCATATCCAATACCGCGCGGGCCTGGATTTCAGTCATACCGAAATTGCTCATCAAACCGTTGCGGGCTTCGTCAGGACCATTGGCTTCACGGATCAGCTTGATTACGGCGTCGAGGTTATCGAGTGCGATAAGCAGACCTTCCAATACGTGGATACGCTTCCGCGCTTCGGCCAGCAGATACGTCGTGCGCCTTACCACCACTTCGTGTCTGTGCGTAACGAAATGACGGATCAGGTCTTTGACATTCAGCAGTTCAGGCTTGCCATTCACCAGGGCGATATTGTTCACCGAGAAGCTGGTCTGCAGCGGCGTGTATTTGAAAAGCTGGTTGAGGATGATATTGGGAATCGCGTCGCGCTTCAGTTCGAAAACCACGCGCATCCCTTGCCTGCCGCTTTCATCGCGTAATGCCGATATTCCTTCGATAACCTTTTCATTGATCAGCTCTACGGTCTTTACGATGATCTGTGAAGGCGAAACCTGGTAAGGCACTTCGGTCACGATGATCATTTCTTTGCCGGTATTGCTGGTTTCGATTTCAGCTTTTCCGCGCATCAGCACACGTCCGCGGCCGGATGCCATCGCTTCGCGCACACCTTCGACGCCGTAGATAACGCCGCCGGTCGGGAAATCCGGGCCTTTGATAACTTGTGAAAGTTCATCGATGGTAATTTCCGGGTTATCGATGAAGCGGATAACGCCTTCGCATACTTCATTCAGGTTATGCGGCGGCATATTGGTTGCCATACCTACGGCGATACCGGCAGCGCCGTTCACGAGCAGGTTCGGAATTTTACCCGGCAATACGGTCGGCTCTTCCAGGCTGTCGTCGAAGTTGGAACGGAAATCGACAGTTTCCTTGTCGATATCTGTCATCATTTCTTCGGCCAGCTTGCGGAGGCGCGCTTCGGTATAACGCATGGCCGCCGGCGGGTCTCCGTCGATCGAACCAAAGTTACCTTGCCCGTCGACCATGGTATACCGCAGGCTCCAGTCTTGCGCCATACGCACCATCGTATCGTACACCGATGAATCGCCGTGCGGATGGTATTTACCCAATACCTCACCTACGATACGTGCCGATTTTTTGTAAGGTCTGTTGGAAGCGAGACCCAATTCGCTCATGCCGTACAAAACCCGCCTGTGCACCGGCTTCAGTCCGTCGCGCACATCGGGTAAAGCCCGGCTGACAATCACCGACATCGAATAATCGATGTAGGCGGTTTTCATTTCGTCTTCAATGTTGATCGGTATGATCTTCTCGTTCATCTCGTCGCTCATGCAATCGCGTGATTTTCGTCGCAAGATACGCCCCGTTCCTTCAGGAATGACGCGGGTTTACACACAAATTTTGTACATTTCGGGTACGTGTCCAAGCCGCTTGTCACAGCGATTGACCAGCGGACGAAAAGCCTTTACAGGCGGGCGATTCAGGCTTTTGCCAGCAGCTGCCGTATTTCGTGCAGACGCAACAGGGCCTCTACCGGTGCCATGCGGTCTATGTCCAGGCTTTCCAATACGGAGCGGATTTCGGCCAATACCGGGTCGCCCAGCGCAAACATTTGCAACTGCATGGCGCCTTGACCGGATTGCAGTTTCTTCACCGCCTGCCTGCTGCCATCCTGCGTGCGCTGTTCTTCCAGTTGTTGCAATATTTCCACCGCACGAGAAGTGACGCGCGCCGGTATACCGGCCATGCGGGCCACATGGATACCGAAGCTGTGCTCGCTCCCACCGGGCTTTAGCTTCCTCAGAAAAACAATCTTGTTCTGGTCTTCCCGGATGCTTACATGGTAATTGCGTACACCTTCCAGTTTCGCTTCCAGTTCATTGAGTTCGTGATAATGCGTGGCAAAAATGGTTTTCGGCTTTCGCGGATCGTTCGCCAGAAATTCGGCTATGCTCCAGGCGAGTGAAATACCGTCGTAGGTGCTGGTGCCGCGCCCGATTTCATCCAATAAAATCAGGCTGCGGTCGCTCAGGTTATTGAGGATGCTCGCCGTCTCAATCATCTCAACCATGAACGTGCTCTCTCCCAGGCTGATGTTGTCGCTCGCTCCTACCCGTGTGTAGATTTTGTCTGTCAGACCGATATGGGCTTCGATACAGGGAATAAAACACCCAGCCTGCGCCATGAGCACTGCCAGCGCCGTCTGTCGCAGGATGGCGCTCTTACCGCTCATATTCGGGCCGGTGAGGATGATCATGCGCTGTTCGGCATCATCCAGCAGGATATCGTTGGGGATATAGGATTCGCCGGGCGGAAGCTGGCGCTCGATTACCGGATGGCGCAGACCTTTGATCTCCAGCAGGCGGTCGTCGTGAATCTGCGGACGAACGTAATGGAACTCGCGGCTTACTTCTGCAAAGGCACTCAGGCAGTCAATCCGCGCCAAGACCTGCGCGTTGAGTTGTACCACCGGAACAGCATCCGCCAGTTCCTGTACGAAATTTTCCCACCAACTGGTTTCCAGACCAAGAATCCGGTCTTCCGCGTTAAGGATTTTGTCTTCGTATTCTTTCAGCTCAGGCGTGATATACCGCTCGGCATTGGTCAGCGTCTGTTTCCTGATCCATTCAGCAGGAACCTTGTCCCGATGCGCGTGCGTTACCTCGATATAATATCCAAACACATTGTTGAAAGCCACTTTCAGGGAAGTGATTCCGGTGTTTTCGGCTTCCCGGCGTTGCAAAGCAGCCAGGTAATCTTTGCCACTCGTTGCCAGGGCGCGCAATTCGTCGAGTTCAGGCAGAACACCTGTTTTAACAATGCCTCCTTTTCCGGCTATAGCAGGCGCATCATCGTTTAAAGACGATTCGATATGGGATGAAATGCTTTCGCAAGGGTTGATTTGCTCAGCCAGGCGTTTTACGGCCGGAACAGCCGCCGGCATAAGGCTTTCACGCAAGGCTGCTGCCGCGCGGAGTGAACGGGCCAGTTGAACGGTTTCGCGCGGACTGATACGCCCGAGAGCCACTTTGCCGGCCAGGCGCTGTAAGTCGCCTATTTGCTGGAGTGAAGCACGGAGGCTTTCAGCGGTTTCCGGATGGTTGATCAACCATTCCACTGTATCGTGCCTTTCAGCAATGCGCGCTTTTTCCTTTAAGGGTAACGATAACCAGTGCCGCATCATGCGGGCGCCCATGGGTGTGCGCGTGCGATCGAGCACTTCCAACAGGCAGCGGCCACCCGGGTAAATCGGCTGAATCACCTCGAGGTTGCGCAGCGTGAAACCATCCAGCCAGAGGTAATGATCGCGCTCAATGCGGCTGATACCGGTGAGGTGGCCCAAGCGGCTGTGGCGGGTCTGTTCCAGGTAATGCAGGATGGAACCGGCAGCTGTAATCGCCAGGGGCATGTTTCCAATGCCGAAACCCTTGAGCGTACTGACACCGAAATGCCTGTTCAGTTTATCTTCTGCGTATTCAAGGCTGAATACCCATTCATCCAAAAACTGCAGCAGCCAGCCGGTGCCGTAATGTTGTCCGAAAGCATCGGAAGACTGGCGTGTAAGCAAGATCTCACTCGGCTTGAAGCCTTGCAATAGCTTGCGCATGTATTCGCGATCGCCTTCAGCGGTTAAGAATTCGCCCGTGCTTACATCCAGTAAAGCCAATCCGGCGTTTTCGCCATCCGGTTGCCAGGCCGCCAGGTAGTTGTTTTCCCGCGCCTCGAGTACCTTATCATTCACCGAAACGCCGGGCGTAACCAATTCAGTTACGCCGCGTTTGACGATGGTTTTCGTCATTTTCGGATCTTCCAGCTGATCGCAGATGGCCACACGGTGACCGGCGCGTACCAGCCGCGGCAGGTAGCTGTCGAGCGAGTGATGTGGAAACCCGGCCAGCTCAATTTCTGAAGCCGCGCCATTGGCCCTTTTTGTGAGCACGATACCCAATACGGCGCTGGCGGTGCGGGCGTCTTCACCGAAGGTTTCATAAAAGTCGCCCACCCTGAACAACAGCAACGCACCCGGATATTGCGCCTTGATGCTGTTGTACTGCTGCATTAAGGGAGTTTCTTTCCCGCCTTTACCACCTGCCATATCACCGCAAATTACTTCAGCCTTCCCCGCTTCCAATGCACACTTTTCCCACCAAAAGGCACAAGAAGAAGGCGATACCTGCCCGCCCTCCTGGCATTCAAAGACCACGCGATTCTGAAAAATAACCATTCGCTGCATCCAAGGCCCTGCAGCACCATTCAGCCCTACTTTTGCATCATGCCGCGCAAACTCCATATTACCGAATTGGGAAGAATGGATCAGGAAAGCTTCCGCAAGTCAGACAAGCAGCCCCTGGTGCTTGTATTGGATCAATTGCGCAGCGCTTACAATACCGGTTCCATTTTCCGCACGGCTGATGCCTTCAGGCTGGAAAAGCTTTTTTTGTGCGGCTTCACTCCTGCTCCTCCCCACAAAGAGATCAGCAAGACTGCGCTGGGTGCCGATCAAAGCGTCAAATGGGAACATTGCGAACACACGACCGCTGCTATCAGACAATTGAAAGAACAGGGCTACTATATTGTGGCAGCTGAGCATACCAGTGCCAGTGTTCCGCTGCAAAGCTTTGCATGGCCGGAACAGCCAACGGCCCTTGTAGTAGGCAATGAAGTATTCGGAATTCAGCAGGAAGTCATCGAGCTTTGCGATGCCTGTGTTGAAATTCCGCAGTTTGGCACCAAACACTCCCTGAATGTGGCGGTGAGTGCAGGTATCATCCTTTGGGAGTACACGCGCTGCAGGCTGCCGGAAATTGCGGTATAATGATTGCAAGCATGAAACCAATGAAATCGCTTTTCAGGAGCCTCGTTTTTCTTTGCTTCCTCTTCTTTGCAGGAAAACAGCTGGCGGCACAGGCATTGAAGAATCCGGATGAAGCCCTGGCGGCAGTACAGGCAGAACTGCTGCGCATCGATGCATTAGACGGCCAGCAAGACGGCGTGCTCAACTTCGCCGGCAAGACCATGAACGACAGGGCCAACTTCTTGTATTTCAATCTAATAAGTAAGTTAGCCTACAAGATGCGTCAAAGCGGTGAAACCCCGGCTATGACGCTCCATTACCTGCAAACCCTGCGCGAAGACCTCAGGGGCATTCACAGCGGGAACTTCCAGTTTCTCAGCAGTTACGAGCAGTATTTCGATTTGCTCGACCGGCTGTTCTCGGCCACGCAAACCGATAAGGCCCTGGAACTGACCAAAAACCGCGCGCTGGTGGCCCTGAAAGCCTTGCCGTATATCACACCGCGCAAATGGGCAGCCGACTTCCTGCAATATGCAGCGGGCGTCTATCCCTACGAAGTACTGCGGGTTTATCTTGATTTTGCCCGTGAGGATTACGCTTTGCCAGTATTGGAAAAGGTGGCGCATCAGGATCCGAATGCCATGAAGCAGTACATGAGCGGTTACCATCCGGTGAACATGCTCATTCAAACCAGTCAGGATCCGGTGGTGCTCAAGCTATACGAGATATTCGACCGCTATGGCTCACGCGCACAGAGCTTTACCCTGATTCACTGGCTCATGGATGGCAAAATGAAGGTGGAGGATGCCGAGGCACTGGCACGGAATGAAGACGTCTATTACGCCAAGTTGGTCGAACTGCGGAAGAAGCAGGATATCCTCGGTGCCTATTCTGTCGACCAGGAACTGAGCGATCGCAGCTTATCGCAGATCAGGCAAATCAACCTGCTGCACGATGAAAGCGACGCCATACGCTTTGCATCGGTGAATAAAGCCAGTGCTGAAGAGCTCTATTCGCTCATGGTTTATTCGCAAGACGAGATCTTCACTTCTACATTTCTGGGTTTGTACAAGCGATTCATGCAACGCCGGCCCGATTCAAGCGGCTATGGATTCCTGAAACGCATGGGGATGAACCGGTTCCGCACGTTCATCAAAATGTGCGCCGGGTATAATTCGTTGATGCCCTTCCTTAAAACCATGCAGCCCTTTGAACGGGTATCGTTGATAGACCAGATTGTAAAGGGACTGGATAAAACAGGCGGCAATCTGGGCCCGGCAGTAGAGGTGGCGGATATTTACGGAAGCATCACCGATGCAGCGTTGAAGGAAGAATTTACTAAGAAACTCGAAGGCGAATTGCGGCGTTGCGTAACCGAACAAAGCGAATACGGGATCCGATTGTACGGCTTGCTGTATAAATTGTGCGGCAAAGACCCGGTTCCGATCGCAGGCGGCGGTTACAATTTCACCATTCCCGAACTGACTAAAATCGACAGCAAACTGTTATTCCCCGATGGCAAGAACGTGCAGCTTCATGTTTTCTACGACGATGAAGACGGCGAAGGATCCTATCGCGGATTCCTTCAAACGTATATTTCCGATCCTGCTAACTGGAAAGTAACAGATCAGCAGCAATGGATGCTGATTGAATCGGTAAAGGGCCAGCCGGTGAAACTGTATGTCAATAAGCCGGCATCGCAGGAATCGGCCTTAGCTGCTCTGGAAGCCAAGTTTGAAAAGGAAAAACGCTATCCCGATGTTGTGGTGCACCGCGGGCACAGTTATCACCTTACCGGAACCATCGCGCATTTGCATCCAGGCACGCGTATCGCCATACTCGGCAGCTGCGGCGGTTACCAGAACATCAGCAGGGTTCTGGAAAACGCCGGCGACGCACAAATCGTTTCTTCCAAGCAGATCGGCACGCGTACCGTGAACGATGTATTGCTGAAAGACATGAATGAGATGCTGCGCAAGGGCGAGCCTTTCGACTGGCAGGTATTGTGGAACCGGCTGAACCCAAAACTGGCGGCGAATCCGCGTTGGGCCGATTACATCCCGCCCTATCACAACCTCGGTGTGCGGTTTATCAAAGCCTTCCAGCAAATCTGATATGCTCCGGGCTGCCGGTTTATTGTTGTTGCTGTTCGGAATGCCGGCGTTGGCAGGATGGAAGATCAGCCAGTTTACAAGCAAGGAATGTTCGCGCGTGGCCGATGATGCTGACACAAGCTGGACGGTCGTTTTTGCCTTGAACAGCACGTGTCCGCTCTCCCGTCAGTACGCGCCTGAAATCGGACGGATTGTAAGCCAGCCCCGCCTGGTTCCCATTCGTTTCCATGTTATGCAGGTGAATGATGCGCGACAGGATTCCCTCTTTGGATTCGGGAATACGCGCATGGTAATGGATGAAAAAGGTACACTGGCAGCGCGTTTCCACCTGAATACCGTGCCCGCTGTCTTGGTTTACCGTGGCAACCCATTTGATTGCTACAGGCCCGAACGGGTTTGGTACCAAGGGGCGATCGACAATTGGGCCATCAGTTTGGGCAAGCACCGGCTGCAGGTGACTGAGCCGTATTTGTTGCGCGCGTTGGAAGCGGCTGAGCGCGGAATGCCAGCCGTACCTGCTTTCACACGGGCGGTAGGTTGTTATACCGAAACTTTCCGCCACTGATTGCTGCGCTGTAGTTTTGTTGCATGCGCTTCGCCGCCCTGTTTCCACCCATGCTGTTGGCTTTGTCTTCTTGTGGCAATGGTGGAAGTAAATTGCCTGATAACATTGATTATCATACACATATAAAGCCTATTCTGCTGAAGAATTGTGTGCCTTGCCATCAACCCGGCGGGGCCGCCCCCTTTTCGCTGGACAATTTTGAACGGGTAAGGAACAAGGCGAAAACCATCGTCAAGGTGACGGAAAGTGGTTATATGCCGCCCTGGCCGGCAGACCCTGCATGGTCACATTTCCTAGGTGAAAAGGTCTTGAGCCGGGAAGAAAAGGAAATACTCCGCCGTTGGTTTGAAAGCGGTGCACAAGAGGGAATTCTAGGCCCGGATAACAGCAACGCCACTACTGCAATCATTCGCAAAGCGCCCGATCTGGTGGTTCCGCTGGAAGCCATTTCGTTGAAAGGCGACCGGCAAGACCGCTTCTTTCTGATCAAAGCGCCGGGCATTATGGAGCAAGACACCTGGGTAAGGGCTGTGGAGTTTGCGCCCGGAATTCCGGCATTGGTGCACCATTTCAACGGGCATATCCTGAATTACGACGGGCGCAGGAAAGACCACCGCAGCGGCAGCAAGGCGCGCGAAGTGCAAATGGGCGCCTATGGCGAACATTTCCCTCTCCTGAAGCTCGAAAACGACGATGGATCTTATCCGGAACGCGTACACAGTGCGGTGAATTATCTGCCGGGAATGCAGGGTCAGTTTCTTCCTGAAGGCATTGGCACATTCCGGCTAAGTAAGGCTTTCAGCGTCGTGGGCAACGATCTGCATTACGGACCAGCGGAGAAAGACACGACCGACCGCAGCAGCATCCGCATCTGGTTTGGCAGCAAACCGCCTGAACGACCGGTTTACGAATTGATGCTCGGTACCAACGGCGTTGTAAAGCCGCAGCCACCACTTGTCATACCGGCCGGGAAAAAGACCGTGCATTATTGCCGCTTCAAGGTAAACCAGGACATCAGCCTGGTTTCGGTAAACCCGCACATGCATTTGTTGGGCAGCAGCATACGGGCCTGGGCAGAAAAGCCAAACGGTGATACCGTGAAAATTATCCGGATTCAGCAATGGAACTTCCGCTGGCAATTTGTCTACACCTTCCCGACTTTCGTTCGGATTCCGGCAGGCAGCGAAATTGTGGTGGAAGCGCATTTCGACAATACCGAAACCAATCCCGACAATCCGTTCAAGCCACCGGTTGATGTAGCTGAAAGGTTGGAGTACGGTGGAGCCAGCATGCGTGCAACAGACGAAATGCTCCAGTTCATAATCCAATGGACGCCCTACCGGAAAGGCGACGAGAACATCCGCCTGGGTGGTAAACCCTGAGATTCAACAGAGGGTTTACACTGGGTGTAAAAACAACAATCCCGCACCTTGTTCAGGAACGGGATTGCAGACTATGGATTTTTCTATGCGGGTATCAGGAACGCTTTTCCTTGATACGGGCAGCTTTACCAATGCTTTTGCGCAGGTAGAAGATGCGCGCGCGACGCACTTTACCGCGGCGGTTTACTTCGATTTTTTCGATGTTGGGGCTGTGCAGCGGGAAAACGCGCTCAACACCCACACCGTTAGAAATCTTGCGAACGGTAAAGGTTTCGGTTACACCGGCATTGCGGCGCTGCAGTACATCACCCTGGAAAAGCTGGATACGCTCCTTGTTGCCTTCCTTGATCTTGTAGTGCACGGTTACGCGGTCTCCGGCTTTGAAATTGGGAAGATCCTGCTTAAGGTATTCGGTGCTGATGGCTTTTACTATCGGATTCATCGCTGTGCAAATCGGGCTGCAAATGTAGCAAAAGCAGATGAATAAACAACCGTATACCATAAAATCACTTCCCGCCTATATTTGTTCTGTGGATGGAATGACACGCAATTGGAAATATTTCGCCGGTCTCCTGCCCGGTGTTCTGGTTCTGGCCGGCAATCTGTATGGCGGTTGGATGACGCTGGCAAACGCTGCATTTATCCTCGTTTTTCTGGGTATTGCAGAATGGTTTATGGGGGAAGATCACGACAACGCACACAGCGCGGCAGCCGATTCCTTACCCGAACTATTGCTTGTGCTCCATGCGGTATTGCACGGATTGTGTCTGCTGACTTTTTTCTACGGAATCAACCAGGGAATACTACAGGGCGCCTGGATCTGGACGGCCGCTTTGTCGCTCGGCATTCACGGCGGTTCATCGGCCATCGTCATTGCCCACGAGCTCATCCACAAGAAGGAAAACGGCAAACAATGGATCGGTCGTTTACTGCTGGCATCTACCGGCAATTTCTATTTCCATGTGCACCATCTGCGCATCCACCACCGCTGGGTAGGAACCGCGCACGACGCTGCCACAGCGCGCAAAGGCGAATCGGTTTACGGCTTTTTCGTCCGTTCCATTGTACAACAAATCAGACAGGCTGCCGAAAGTGAGGATAAACGCCTCAAGGGAAAGTTTCTGAGCTGGGAAAACGAGATGCTCAGGCCCTTGTTTATTCATGCGCTGATCTTGGGCCTTGCTGTAGCATTCAGCGGTTTAATCGGCTTACTGGCCTACGGATTTTCCTGTTTCATGTCGTGCTTCCTGCTCGAATACGTCAATTATATCGAGCATTACGGCCTGCAGCGCGCTGAAGACGAAAAGGTGACACCTGAACACAGCTGGAGTACCGACAAAACTGTGAGCCGTTATCTTCTGATTGATCTGAGCCGTCATGCAGACCATCATGCGTTTCCCTCCAGGCCGTATCACACACTCCGCTCCTATTCCGATGCGCCAACACTTCCGGGTGGCTATGCCGGTTTGGTAATCCCAGCCCTGATACCCCCGCTTTGGTACGCCTTGGTGCACCCCAGGATCGATGCGCTGCAACACGCGCATTAAACCATCCGGCTGAACCCGCATCCAAGGGTAGATTTTGGCACTGTTTGGAACCAGGCATACAGACCTGCATACCCTTAGCGATGAAGAGTTGCTGTCGCGCATTGATACACGAAATGCGCACGACAGGGCATTCCACACCCTGGTAGTCCGTTACACGGAGAAATTGTACCGGCTTCTGATCCGCATGCTGCAGGTGCACGAAGACGCCGACGATGCGCTGCAAACCACATTCATCCGTTTGTGGGAAAAGCATGCGCAATTCAAAGCTGAATCGTCTTTGTACACCTGGCTTTACCGCGTGGCAAGCAATGAAGCGCTGATGTTGCTGCGCAAACGCAAGAAACTCCCGATGGACGATGCCGACGAACTGCCGGCCGATGTGCAAGGACCAGAACCGCAATTGAATGGAGAGAAAGCAACCAGACTGCTGCTTGCATCGCTTGATATCCTGCCGCCACGACAACGCGCCGTTTTCTGCCTGCGCTACTTCGAAGAAATCCCTTATCAGGAAATCGCTGCCATGCTAGAAGTAAGCGAAGGGGCACTCAAGGCATCCTACCACCATGCAGTAAAGAAAATCACCGCATTCGTACAACAGCATTCCCATTAAACCAACCCTGATCCCATGCATCCAAACAACGATATGCCGGAAGACTGCCAACACAAACAAGATCCATTGCAGGCTCCGGAAGGCTATTTCGACCATTTCAACAGCCGGCTGGCAGCGCGTTTGCCGCTTAAAAAACGAAACAATTGGTATTGGGTAGCCAGCGCGGCGGCTGCAGTTCTGGCTATTCCGGCGCTGTATTGGTTGAACACTGAGCCGCAGCCCGTTCAACCCGCGGCAATTGTTCTCACCGATACGGCCCCGCTCCCGTCCGGGTTGCGCTTAGACGACGAAACCCTGGCCACCTACCTGCAGCAGGATGTCAAACCGGCTGCTCAAACAGAAACCAGCACCGTCAGCCAATCGGCTGTTCCCATTACCAATGCCTCTTTGCTAAGCGAGGAAGACCTGCTGCGTGCCGGCCTGTTGCGCGCCGAAGAGTTTGAAACCTTTGATCCAATGCTATGAAAAAGCCAATTCAACCAATATACCTCGTTTTTCTTCTTGCTGCCATCAGCATCGTGCCGGCGAAAAAGCTCAACGCCCAGCAGCGCCCGATGCATCCGCCTCCCGGGCACATGCATCCGCCGGGCGACACATTGAACAAGCAAACGCCGGCCGACCGTGAAGCAGCGTTGCGCGAACTGAAAGAATTGCGCAAAAATCTGCTTACTGCCAAACTCGGACTTACGGAAGAGGAAAAAAACCGCTTCATACCGGTCTATGAAGAGTTTAGGGAAAAAGAAAACCAATTGGCGCTCAACTTCAGGGCCATGTACCGCAAGCGCGATCTGGCTTTGCTGACCGAAGAGGAAGCAAAACGCTATCTAAGCGATCTCGGTTCCATGCGCGATGCACAACACCAATTGCAGCGCACGTATTACGAGCGTTTCCTGACCCTCATTCCAGCCAAGAAGCTCGTGCTGCTGCAGCGCGCCGAAAGAGAAATCCAGCAGGAAATTGTGAAGCGCAGCCGCGAGCTCCGTCCGAACAAGCCACCGGGCGGACCGGGCAGGGAAAGGCCCTGATCAGAGTTTCTCGAGCACGAAACGCGTCATGCGCCGGTACAGGTGCAGGCGGGCGTTTCCTCCGTAAATACCGTGGTTATGGTCGGTATAGAATTCTGAGTCGAAATCAATATTGGCCTCTACCAGGGCATGCACCATCTCCGCAGCATTCTGGAAATGCACATTGTCGTCGGCTGTTCCATGCACCAATAAGTAACTGCCTTTGATATTGCGCACAAACTGGATAGGAGAATTGTTGTCGTAACCGGCCGCATTGTCCTGTGGCTTGCGCAGGTAGCGCTCGGTATAGATATTGTCGTAATAACGCCAGCTGGTTACCGGAGCCACGGCGATGGCCATGCTGAACACTTCGGGCGATTTTGCGAGACACAGACTGCTCAGGTAGCCGCCGAAGCTCCAGCCCCAGATACCGATGCGTGCCTTGTCCACATATGGAAGGTTGCCAAAGTATCGGGCTGAACTTGCCTGGTCAATTTGTTCCAATTCACCCAGTTTGAGATACGTAGCCTTTTTAAACGCTGCGCCCCTGTTACCGGTTCCGCGGTTGTCTACCGACACTACGATGTACCCTTGCTGGGCCAGCATCTGGTGCCAAAGATAATTGGAACCGCTCCATCGGTTATTTACGGTATTGGCGCCAGGGCCGCCATACACATGCATGAACAGCGGATAGCGTTTGCTGCTGTCGAAATCGGGTGGAAGGATCATCCAATAGTTGAGCGAAACACCTTCCTCGGTCACCAATGTGCCGAATCGTGTCTTTCCCCAGTTGAATTCTTCCATGCGCTTACGAAGTGCATCGTTCTTTTCCAGCGTATCGGTTCGGTTTCCCAGGGTGTTGCGCAAAAGGATGGTTTCCGGCTGCGTGAGGGTGCTATGCCTGTCGATAAACCAGCGATTGCCTTTGGCCATGGTCACAGCATGGTTGCCTGGCTCGGGCGTAAGGTTCTTCTTCCCTTTGCCGTTGAAGCGGATGGAATAGGTATGCATTTCCGTTGCCCCGCATTCGGTTGATGTGTAATAGATGATTTCGTCTTTCTCGTTGATACCGTCCAACGAAACCACTTCCCAGTTTCCTTCCGTGATCCGGCGTGCCTTTCCTTTGCGGTAATCGAACATCCAGATATGGTTGAATCCGTCGCGGTCGTCCGTGTAAATGAATTCCCGGCCATTCTGCATAAAATGGATATTGTCGTGGATATCGATATAGGTATCGCTGCTGAGGCTGAGTATGCTGCTTCCATTGCCTCCTTCACTTGAAAAGAACAGCAGTTCCCATTGGTTTTGCAGGCGATTGAGCCGTTGTACGGAAAGGAGGCCGGGCTCGGCCGTCCATTGGATTCTCGGGATGTATTGGTCGCGGCTGCTTTCCACATTGCAGGTGGCTATGCGTCCGTTTTCCACGTGGTAAATCAGTACGTCCACCTTAGAATTATCTTCTCCTGCCTTGGGATACTTCCAGCGGTATTGTTGCGGATACAGATCCGTATACATGTCCATACTGTACTCCCGCACCGCAGTCTCATCGAAACGGTAAAATGCAATGAAGCGGCTGTCGGGGCTCCAGCGGAAGCCTTCATTCATGCTGAATTCTTCCTCGTATACCCAGTCGACTGCGCCGTTGATGATGGAATTCCTTTTCCCGTCGCGCGTCACCTGCGTCTGTTCATTGCTTTGCAGGTTGAGCACATAAAGGTTATTGTCTTGAACATAAGCCACTTTGCTGCCATCGGGGCTGAGGGTGGCATGCATAACCGGCCCTGAAGCCACTGCCTTGGTAGTTTGATCATTCAGGTCGAAAACATAGTAAAGGGCAGCAAAAGAATGCCGGTAGATCTGTTCGGTATTCGTCCAAACCAACAATTTCTTCTCATCCTCGCTGAAGGTGAAGCCTTCCACGTTCACCGGTTTGCCGCTTTGTGGGTCTGCAATCAGCGAAAGTTTGGCGATTACCGGTGGGTCTGCTTTCCGGTTGCTCATCTGGTCAAAACGCTCTGCGATGAGCAGGTTGTTCTCACGCCTCACGAACCGCTCTCCGTCGTTCAATGCGTGGAATCCCTGCACACCGCGTGCGCGAAAGGTGCCGTTCTTCCAGATGTCTTCGAGGGTGATATTGCGTTGGGAATAGAGCCTTCCACTGCCAGCTGTGAGCAGGATCAGCGCGCTAAGGCGTAAGAAAATGCGCATCATATAGGTTTGCTTAGCGGTTTACGCGTTTGAGGTCTACAACCGATTTGGTCTGGATGACGATGGGCACCATTTCTTCGGTAACCACGCTTTCATCGAGGCCGAACCATTTCTCCGGGCTACCGGTAGCGCCTTTCAGGGCCATATAGGTATTCATCACAAACTGATCCAGGAAAGGCAGTTCGTTTTCAACACTGAGTTCTTCTTCAATGATCACGAAGCGGAAATCGCCGATATAATTGGGGTCGTTGAAGGCATGATAATGCGGATCGAGCCTGATTTCGCCTTTCCGGACCATGTCTTCGATTACCAGTCGCAGGAAGTAGCTGATGCGCTGCTGGATGCGGAAACCAAGCTTGAAGCGTACGCGGATGATATCGTCTTTCGCGATCACATTCGCCGTGTATTCCATCGTGTAGGGTTCATCCGTCACGTCCACATTCACAAACCAATAGAAGTCTGCGCGTTTCGGTCGTTTCTGCAGGATGGAATACAGCACCGTTTGTTCCACCTCATCATCCTTCTTCGCTTTGCTGAGATAAACCAGGTGGGTCGCGAATTTGGGCAAGGAAGTGTCTTTGCTCAGGGCAATCAGTTTTTCCTTGTGGTCGTTCACTTTTACAAACTCAATCAGTTTGTTTTTGATCGCTGCGGCCTTAAAGCACACGTACATCACAAACACAGCCAGCAAGGCAATGATCAACGCGATATAACCACCTTTGGCAAACTTCAGGAGATTAGAATAAAGGAAAGCGAATTCAACGATCATGAATATGGCCACGACGAAGACGATAATGATGCGGTTCACGCGGCGCAGGCGCAGGTAATAGCCCAGCAGCACGGTGGTCATCAACATGGCCAGGTTGATGGCGAGGCCGTAGGCATGTTCCATCGCAGATGCTTCGCGGAAGTACAGCACCACCGCGATGCAGCCCAGCCACAGAGAAACATTCACCAGCGGGATATAAATCTGCCCTTTGAAATTGCTGGGAAACTTCACAGTCATTTTGGGGAAGAGGTGCAGGCGGATGGCTTCTGATACGATGGTAAATGCGCCTGAAATCACGGCCTGACTGGCTACGATGGTGGCAATGGTGGCAATGAAGATTCCGGTAATCAGGAACCAATCCGGCATGAGGGCAAAGAATGGCTTCTGATTGGCTTCAAGCGCTAAACCTGCGTGCGACATCAGCCAACCGCCTTGCCCGAAGTAATTGAGCAACAGGGCTATTTTTACGAAAATCCAGGATACCTGGATATTGACTTTGCCGCAGTGGCCGAGGTCGCTGTACAAAGATTCTGCCCCGGTGGTAC
>JBKDBI010000460.1:0-4547 GCA_046314695.1 Bacteroidota bacterium
GATTTCACCCACTGCCACGCGGCCGAGGCTGTGGTACACATGCATGCAGGTGAGCGGATAACGCGCAAACACCGATTCGCGGATTTCGTGCATTTTCTCGAGGGCCATGTCTTCATACGCCGTGTATTCGATGGCGGTGACTGTTCCCATTCCCAGCTTATCTGCCCGCACCTGCCCCAGAAAGATGGAATGGGCTCCGATTTCGTGCTGTTTCCCGTGTGCCGCGATGCTGACGGCTATCTTCTGAGCGGAAATCGGGCCCTGCACAAAAATGGGTTTCGGCTTCCGCACTTTGTCCGTTGTACTCATGCTCGTTTGTTTTTTGATGGGTTGGAAGCGATGCGGCGAAGTTCGTCCAACAGCAGCTGATCCGAAGCATCCCAGCCTCCGGCAACAGACCAGGTTTGCATTCCCGGATGCTTTTGGGCCAGATGACGGGCCAGTTCGAGACTGCGCTTGCCGGCTTTGCAAATCAACACCATGTCCTGCAGCGTTTCCAAACCTTCGGGTGCAAGGGCCGGATCGCCACCGGGCCAGGAAGGAAACCACGGCGTTTCGTCGCTTCTTTCCGTCCATTCCCTGATATCGAAACAATCTAAACCGGGAGTTTCGCGTAGCCGCTCCAGCAATTCCTGCCAATTCAATACGCGTGGATCCAATGGATGGGACGCGGTATTTGGGGTGAGGCGGGTCTTGGTGTCGGAGGCAAGGCAGGCCTTGTTTTCAGAGGCAAGGCAGGCCTTGCCTCTCCCAGGGTAAACCTGCCACTGAAACCAGCGATCGCTGCGCCAATCGTAGCTGCGCACCAGTCCTTGTTGAACGGGTGCACAGGCGCTGAGCAGGCGGATGGCCTCGGAAGCCTGTGCCAAACCAATGATGCCTGGCAAAACCCCAAGCACTCCCGTCCCTTCGCAATCCACGGCCTGTTCGATACCGGGCATTTCAGGGTACAGATCGCGGTAATGCACCGCAGGCTCCCCCTTTTCCGGGCAATTCCACAGTGCCAGCATGCCTTCAAAACCGTGCACGGCGCCCATGATCCACGGCAAACCCAAGGCGGCGCAAGTGTCATTCAGCAGATACCGGGTGGGGATGCTGTCGCTGCCGTCGATGACAAGATCGATGTTGTGCAGCAGTTCACGGGCATTTCCGGCTTCGAGATATAGAGGGCACGCTACGGTCTGTAAATCCGGATATTGTTGTTGCAATGTCTCTGCGGCTGTCCGCGCTTTGGATTGCCCGATATCGGCATATCCGTAAAGCGTTTGCCGGTTGAGATTGCTTTCGTGGATGTGGTCGCCGTCCACCACCCGCAAAAAGCCCACCCCGGCTGCGGCGAGGTATTGCAGGATCGGGCAACCCAGGCCGCCCGCGCCGATTACAGCCACGCGGGCCGCCTGCAGCCGTTGCTGGCTTGCGTGACCGAACCCGGGCAGGGTGATTTGTCTGGCGAAGCGATTCATCCGCTTAGGGTTTAACCACCGGAAAAGGGCGGCAACAAGGCCAGTTCTGCGCCGGCAGGTATAACAGTGTTTTGTTGGACGATGACCCTGTTCAGGGCCAGGGCAAAAACCAGGTTCTTCAGTTCAGGGCATTGCTCCTGCAGCCAGGCACGCAGTTGGTCGGTATCCGAAAAATGGGGAATATCGCCGGCAGGCAGTCCGGGTAAATTGCTGAGCATGCCGAATGCCAATAAGCGGCAGGAGGCGGTATCAGATCCAGGTTGGGCTGCAGGGTCCATCATCAGGCAAAAAAGGCAGTGAGTTGTTGTTGCAAAGAAACAACAGCCGGCGTCAGGAATTTTGCAGCTGCGATGAGCAACACGATGCCCAACGCATAACGCATGGCAGGAGCCTGGAAACGGTTGGCACCGAGCCAGGCACCAAGCATGCCACCCAAAAGGGTCAACGGCAGCAGGCTGTAAAACAGTTGAGGCAACTCCATAATGTTGGCATCTATTCCGGCCAAACCGGCAGCAGAGTTAACAAAGATGAAGAGTGCGCTCATGGCGGCTGTCTGGCGCAAATCGGCCCAACCGAGCAGCAGCAGCACCGGAGAAAGCAGGATGCCGCCCCCGATACCGATAAGACCGGATAAAAAACCTATCACGGCTCCTATACAGATGGCCCATGGGTACGACACCGGCAGGGCTTTGCTGCTGCGCGGCTGGAGCCATCCAAACAGACGCAACACCGGAAACAGCAGCAGTATACCCAGGAGGATCCGATACAGTTCAGCATCCAGGCGGATGCCCGCACCCACGTACGAAGCGGGAACAGAACCTGCCATGAACCAAAGGAACAATTGCAATGGAAACTGCGTTTTGCGCCGGAAGGCCAGGAAGGCGATGCCCGATACCGCCAGGTTGAGCATCAATGCACCCGGGCGAATCGCATCGGGCAGGAAACCGAACCAGGTGAGCAGCATCAAATAGCTGCTTGCACCGCCGTGCCCGACAGAGGCATAGAGGAAGGCCGCGAGCGGCATCAGCACGAAAAGCCATTCCATTGCAGCTTCTTTTGTGCGCAAGTTACAAAGAACCGAAACGCTTCAATTGAACATATTCCGTACTGTTGTCGGATAAAACAATCAATTCGATTGCCATACATCATATTTCGAAAGCCAAATGAATCCATTCGCTAAAAACTACACAACACAACCCTATCCGGGTTTGCGCTAAACTGTTCTGGAAACACTATGAGTGCGAAATCAAGTATACTTGCATAGCTCAAATGCAGACCAATGCTATGCAGAATTGGACAAAATGGTGTTGCCTCATCTTCGCCTTCTTTCTTGTATCCTGTGAAGAGAATTCTTTGTGGGTTGGGAAAAAGGAATTTTTCACTGTAAAATACAATAATCAATATGGCACACCAAGTGTTTCAAGTGAACCCTGGAGTCAAAGTCCGTTTATAAGCGTGAATCAGATCAGCACCAGAAACAACGGAAATGGTGTGGTTCAAATCATAGCAGATGGTATTCGAATACAGAGTGAATCCAGAAATTATGAAATTGATACAGTTACTGTTTTCGAAAGGAAAGGTAACAAGTTTATTATACAAGACGAGTTCAATAATTCGAGAACGAGCTCAAGAACTGATATTGCCGCTGTTCTGGTTTTGGATATGAGCACTTCGCTTGGAGACCTCGTGGATAACCTGAAGGAATATGCAAAAAGTTTTGTAGAGAAAGTAGCATCCAGTACGCCTAACTCAAAAGTTGCAGTAGTCTTCTTTTCGGGTAAAAACGATATTCAGGAAACAAGATTTTTTGGTTCTTCTGATTACAGTTTACTGAATGACCTGATAAACAACTACTCCAACTATCAATCCAGAACCGCACTGTTCCAGGCAACCAGCCGAGGTTTGACACTTCTGGATAATCTGAACTTTAAAGGATCAAAGGCATTGGTTGTATTTACTGATGGAGGGGATAATGATTCAAACAACCCTGATAAGTTGGAAAGCGATATTCAAAAGTCAGATCACTTAAGAATTTCCATTGGTTTGAAAGGAAAAGACTTAGACAAGAATAACATCGAGTCCATTGCTGATTCAAAATCAAATGCCATCATAGCCAACAAAAGCGAACAACTCAAGAGCATTTTTGAAACTGTGGCGAAACAAGTCGTTTCGGTTTACACCCTCATCTACGAGCGATCTGACCAAATCACCAGTGATGAAATTGAAATCAAATTCGAAATCGAAGTCGACAAAATAAAATAAGGCCGTAAAAACCAATAAAAATTATACCTCAACATTGTTAATGTACGTTGGTTATCGTTTTACAGGTAATAAACGGGAACCAATGAACCCACCTTTATCCAATCATCCTCTTCCGGGACTACAGCCAGCGCATTGGCTTCGGCAAAAGGCAAAAGATTGAAAGACTCCTGCCCGCCGAGAACTTCTACCTGTCCTTCAGCCACTTGCACCTTGAGTATTTGTGTAAGTCCGGCTTTCTTGTGGTAATCTTGCCGCAGCGGCAAGCGCGCATCCGGTTCGAACACATCCTGAAAACCGGCCATCTTTTTCAGGACGGGCATGACGTATTGGTTGGCACAGGTGATAACAGAAGCCGGATTCCCCGGGAGGGCGAAGACGATGGTGTTGCCAACACGCCCGGCCCAGATCGGCTTTCCGGGTTTCTGCTTCAGCTTGTAGAAAAAGGGGTGAGCGCCGGCTTCCAGCAACATGGGTTGGACAAAATCGTATTCGCCTACCGAAATACCCCCGGTGAGAATCAAAACATCACAGTTCAGGAGCGCATCGTGAATGGACTTCCGGAGTGTTTCCGGTTCATCGGGCACCGGACCGTGTACCTGCACCGGAAAACCGGACTGCTTCAGGTAAGCACCCAGAAAAGGTCCATTGGTATTGTAGACTGCACCCGGGGGGAGTTCCGTACCCGGTGCAGCAATTTCGTTGCCGGTTACCAACACCTGCACCACGGGCAGGCGGTGAACAGCGATGCGGTTGATTCCGACCGAACTCAATAAAGCAATCGCTCCGGGAGTGATGCGCGTTCCCGCTTTCAGGATGCTTTCT
>JBKDBI010000461.1:0-2314 GCA_046314695.1 Bacteroidota bacterium
TAGAAGCAGCATCACTTGCTCTTGATACACAAGAATGCCGTAGGTTCGCTTCGTGATTTCGTCGTACTTCGGATGGATCGCTTCGACGTGCTCTTGCCCGTTCGCGCGTCGAATAAACGTCTCAACGAATTGCAGCGATCCCGGGCGATACAGCGCAATCGCAGCGATCAAATCATCGACCGACTTCGGGCGAAGCGCCTTGACAATCGACGCGAGCCGCTGGTCTGACTCGGCAAGTTGGTGAATGCCGTGGCCGTCGCCCGACGAAAGTTCCTTGAGCACAACGGGGTTTTCGTAATCAATACCCCAGCAGTCGATCCCGTTCGGCAACAATGCGCCGACAACGGCGACAGTTTCGAGTCCGAGCAAATCGACTTTCATAAGCCCGGTCGGCGAGATGTGCTGTGCGGCTTGCCCTTCGATCCATGCGGTTACAACTTCGGCAGACCGACCGCCGATGCCACGATCGACCGGGATGTGATTTTGCAAAGGATCGGGAGAAGCAACGAACCCGGCAGCGTGAGTCGCCTTGCCGCGAACGCGACCAACGAACGAAAGTGCCGCACGAATGGAATCGTCGTTGGAATCAATTTCGCCACGAAATCGCTCGGGGGCAACCGATCGGATAGCCTGCATTGCATCTTCGATAACATCGTCGCGATTCGCGATCGTCATCGATTCGACTTTGGCGACGACTTCATCCGGCAGATCATCGGAGATGCGCGACAGTTCGTGTGCAAGTTTCGGATTGGCAGATCGAGCGAACAAAACATCCCGCAACGCAGACTTAATGCCGAACGTAGATAGCGCCCCGATTCGAGCAACGCAATCGCCGTTTGGCCCGCCGTACTTCTGACAGAACCACGCCGCGATTTCGTCGCGCCGGTCGGCGGCAATGTCAAGATCGAAGTCGGGTGCTCCCGGGCGGGACGGATCAACAAATCGCTCGAAAAGCAGTCCGAATCGAATAGGGTCGATCGGCGTAATGCCAACGACAGCAGCGACAAGCGAAGCGCATCCAGATCCGCGAGTCCACACAAGAACGCCGCGACGACGGCACTCGCGCACAATGTCGAGCGTCACAAGGAAGAACGCAGACATCTTGCACTTGTTGATAATCGACAACTCGTGCTCAAGCCTCGCGGTGTAAGTGTCGCGATCAAGTTCGGGATACTGAGCGAGTTTGCGATCGAGCCCAAGACGTGCAACACGAGCAAGCGTCGCATCGGTGTCAGCGACAACGCGACCGTCGGGCATTGCAAATCGCGGCGGCTTGAGTTCGCCAGACGGATAAATGTCGGCGCTGCAAGTCGAAGCGATTTCGCTTGATCGCGCAATGGCGGCGACGAGTTCGCTTCGAGACAGCGGGCAACCAATCGAGGTCGCATGGTCAACCGCCTCTTTGGCGTTCATGTAATACAACGAACGAACCGACAACTTGAACGCCTGCGGATCATCGACCGGAGTTCTTCGAGCGACAGCGATCATTTCATCTTGACGCTTGCAGTCGCCGGAGCAAGCGTAATGCACATCACACGCCCACACGATCGGCACACCAAGTTCTTTGGCGATCGGGATAAGATGCGAGTTTGCCTTGGCTTGCAAGTCGAGGTCCGACAAATGCAACTCGCAGAAGAATCGGCCCGGCATAGCATCGCGGAACGTCGCCATGAGTTCGCGGAGTTCTTTCGTTCGTCCGGCGATAGCGAGCCGACCAAACTTCGACGCGATGCAGGCCGTCGTAACAATCAGTCCGTCGCTATTGTTCAACACGAAATCGTGAGTCGTCCTCGGCTTGCGATAGAATCCTTGCTTGACCGAGTGATGGTTGATCGCGAGCAGGTTCGACCAGCCCGATTGCGATTGGCAAAGCGCAACAAGGTGGTAGTCCTTGTCTGCCTTGTGATCGTGCCCGCCAGCAACATCGCCATCCTCAGACGGTTCGAGTCGATCGGCAACGTACAACTCGCAGCCGTAAACGGGTTTGATGCCGAGCGACTGACACGCGCGACGATGCTCGGGAAGTCCGTGCAGTCCGCCGTGATCGGTAATCGCAATGTGAGTGTGGCCAGCCGCTTTCGCAAGTTCGGCGTACTCGGCAGACGTGCCTACGCCGTCAAGAAACGAATGGTCGGTGTGCAGATGAAGATGCGCAATCGGTACTTTCGTGCCCGCTCGTCCTGTCGGGATGTTCATGTTGCCTTTCCAATTTCGCTACGAAATCGACACGCCGCAATGCTCCAGCATCGCAATCGTTGTGTCGCCAAAGTCCAGTTGCTCGCGAAGTTCTTCAATCGTTCCGGGACGAGCCTTG
>JBKDBI010000462.1:0-2047 GCA_046314695.1 Bacteroidota bacterium
TTCGCCGGACTCAAGCCGCAAGGCTTGATAATTTCACGGATCTGCTCCACGCTCAGTTTCACCATGTCGTGCGGATTGTCTGCCAACGCGAACAGATGGGGTGTGATCTGATTCACCCGCTCATCGGTACACTGCGCCGAAAGCAAAACCGCAATCAACAGCGTATAGGCATCGCGGTGGTCGAGCGGAACCGGCGTCTCGGGAAAGTACCCTTCCAGTTGCTCCTGAATAAATCGGGCACGCTCTTTTTTGGTCACAGGGCAAAGGTAGAATTCGGGCTGGCCAAATACACCTGCTGTAATTCAATACACGCAGCGCACGAAATCTTCTAATGCAAGCCCGGACGGTAACAAAAGCGCCAAATCATCGAAAGGCAACGCGTGATGATAACATCCTTGGATTGCCTCAATCGCCAGATTGCAGGAGTTGCCATCCAAGGCAATAGCAGCTTCAGCAATCCGTCCTTTATCTACCTGCAGCTTTATATCCAATAATCCGGCAGGCAGTTGTTTTTGCTGCTGAAACCGATACGCCGGTGAATACCCGAATATCCAATCTTCCTGACTGAATTTTTCTTCCCGCAGGGCTGCTGTTGCCCGCAGTTCCTCTGCTTGAAGGGGCGCGAGATAGGCCCCGGGCAAATGGGCCGCCAGATAAGCCGCCAGATCGGGCCAAACCTCCGTTTCCGGCAGCGCGGGGCGAAAATCAGGACGGATATTGGCCACCTTGCTCCGCACACTGCGCACGCCTTTGTCGGTATAACAGGTTTCGTTGCCGCGTATGGCATGTCCGAGATTGGCCAGATCGCAATCGTACAGCAGGGTTCCGTGATGCAACACCTTGTTGCGGCGCAAATCCAGATGCTCGGCGTTACCGCTGATTTTCAGGCCTTTGTGCAGGATATCGTTTCTTCCGCTGTGTGAGGCGTCGATGCCATGCGCCTGCAGCCAGCTTACAATCGGCGCGGTATGATAGCGGAAGTCGATGGCCTGCTGCCGGTCTTCCACCTTCCGTATAAAAGTGAAGCAAAGATTGCCTTGGTCATGGAAAACCGTTCCACCTCCTGAAATACGACGCGCAATGCGGATTCCGTTCTCCTGGCAATACAACCAGTCGCTTTCGCGCAAGGCCACCTGGTGCTTGCCGCAGACCACCGCGCGATGGCTCTGCCAGAGAATGGCTACATCTACCTCGCTATGCGTCAGTAAGTACTCCTCCAGCGCAAGACAAAAGTAAATGTCGGTCTCGCGGTGCAGGATGATGCGCAGCGGTTTCATGGCGCTTGCGGCGAAAACTTGCGGCGCAGTACGAAGTTCCGGCCGAGGTAAACCTTCCGCACCATTTCGTCGGCTGCGAGCTCTTCGGCTGTGCCCTGTTTCAGCAACTTGCCTTCAAACAGCAGGTATGCGCGGTCTGTGATGCTCAGCGTCTCCTGTACGTTGTGGTCCGTTATCAGGATGCCGATATTCTTTTCTTTGAGCTTGGCAACTATGCTTTGGATGTCTTCCACCGCTATCGGATCGACGCCGGCGAACGGTTCATCCAACAAAATGAACTTCGGGTCTGTGGCCAGGGCCCGGGCTATTTCAGTTCTTCGCCTTTCACCGCCGCTCAACACCTTGCCCATGTTCTTGCGCACGCGGTTGAGGCCAAACTCCTCCAGCAACTCTTCCAGTTTGTCTTCCTGCTGTTTCTTGCTGAGGGAAGTCATTTCCAGCACGGCCCTGACGTTGTTCTCTACACTCAGGTCGCGGAATACGGATGCTTCCTGAGGAAGATATCCTACACCCGACTGCGCCCGTTTGTACATGGGCAGACGCGTGATATCGCGGTCATCCAGGTAAATATTCCCGCTGTCGGGCTTTACGAGTCCGACGAACATGTAAAAAGTCGTGGTCTTGCCTGCGCCATTAGGACCGAGCAAGCCGACAATTTCACCCTGACTCACCTGCACCGTAACATCGTCCACCACTTTCTTCTGGCGGTATTGTTTCACGAGGTGTTCGCTGCGCAATAGCATCTGGGGCAAAGATAAGCAGGGATAATT
>JBKDBI010000463.1:0-2323 GCA_046314695.1 Bacteroidota bacterium
GGTTATCTCAGCCTTGGGCTCGGGTACAATATTGATAATGGTAGTATCACGGGTGAAGCAACCGCTGATGGCATCCTGAATGAAGAAAGCCAATGTGTACTCTCCGGAATAATGGTCTTCGGTTACGTCGCCGAAACAGAACTCCCAATTGGCCGGCAGACCTGTGCCGAAATTCAGGTCATTGATCAGCGAGCTGCGATCGATTCCTGAAGGCGCCTTCACCACATTCCAATTGTAAACCGAACCGGTCTTCACTTTCGGACGGATAATCGAAGAGTCAAGCAAGGCACATCCTTTATCCTGACAATAAATACGGTTATTCAGTTGCACTATCGGGTTGCCCTGGATGGTGACATTGAAGCTGTCTTTATTGAAACATCCGGTCTTGGGGTCTGTGTATTCGGCAATGATCCGATCAACTTTGTTCCTTCCGCCCTGCAGATCGTTGTTGTTGATCTTGGAAGTGCGGTAGAAATAACTGTTGCCAACCTGTTCCACGAGCGAGGGTGTGGTGCGGCATTTGTAAACCACATCGTTACCGTACTTGGCAAATAATCCCGATTCAAGACCAAGGTTCAGGTCGCCGTAATCATAACAGCGCATCGGAACACTTACCCGCAGGTCGGGCAGTGGTTTCACCTTGATGCACATGGTATCGCGGTGTTCGCAGGTATGACCGGCTTCAGTAACACGCACGAACAGCTCGTGGCAGATATCGACCGGCGGCACGATTTTATATTGTTTGTTGGTTCCGAGTACCCGCGGTGCCTTCAAATCCGTCCATGTGTAATTGGGTGTTTGGAAAGCTGGTTTGTGCGTGGCGTTCAATGTGACCGTATCGCGGTTGCAGATGCTCAGATCCGGACCGGCAATGGCGATGACTGTATCGTTAACGAAGAGTTCAACGGTATCAAGCCCGTAACAACCCCATTCGGGTTCCTGAATGCGCAGGATATACTTCCCGGCCTTATGCACTGTGATCTGCCCTGCGGTATCCTGGCCTGGCGTCCACAAATACTTCATGGTCAGGGTATCCGTATGATCGGCCTTGAAAGTAGTCCGTTCGTAGGTGCAAATGCGCTCGTCGGGGCCCGCACTTACCCAGGGCAGGGGTTTGACGAGAAATTTGAGTGTATCGTCGTCAAAGCAGCCTTTGCTGTCGGTAACCAACACCGCCACAGCCGTGTCGGTTGTAATGCGCATGGTAAACAGCGCATCCGTATCGGATGGATTATGATCGCGCGGGGTTGACCAACGATAACGGTAACCGGGTGTTCCGTTGGTTATCACCGGCGAAAACTGCCAGGTAGTTCCATAACAAGCGAAAGTGTCTTTACCCAAATCGGCCATCAGGACTGGCGGAATGATCACGGTATCGATATAGGCCGTGATGCAGTTGGTGATGGAGCTGTTGATGAGGTGGTTCACCAGGTATTTCCCGCCTGCTTTGAACTGAAACGTATCCCTGGCTTTGTTAATACGGCGGTAAACGAGCTTGGAATTCAGGCTATCCCGAATTTCCCAGGTGTAGAGTGGATTCCCTCTCATCTTCGACCCCGGGGTAGACGCCATCACCAGCCGTCCGCAATCCAACAAGGTGTATTTGCGTGTTGCCTCACTCCGCGGTTTTACGCGGATACGGAAGCTTCGGATGGTCGTACCTGGAGTTGGGCAATTGTTGTCGCGCGCGATTGCTGTGAAAGTGTACAGGATATCGCTGGCCTGGCCTGTCTTGGGTTTCCAGCAAAATTTACCTGTTTTCTCCCTTGCGTTGGGATTGGTAATGGTAAAGGTAGCCCCGGGAATACCGCGGTTCCAGGATAATTGAACGGTATCTGCCACCTTTTGATGTGGTGTGAATTGAACGTCCTTCGTGGCAATATTGAAGCACAATTCTTCCTCCTCGCAGACTTCATAGGAATACGGTCCCTGGACCTCCGGCGGGTTATTGGGCCCGCAATTCGTCGCAATGAACTGCATGTCCCTTCGCGTTATCCCTATAATCTGCGGTCGCCCATTCTTATCTTTTCGCCATTCCTTTATCTCCATGACGATAATCCCTACCCATGGGCAATCGCCGGCCGGGGTAAAGATCAAATCGCCGGTGATGCTGTCGCAGTACATGCCGATCGGAGGCTTGGCGTTCGGATTGGTGGCGGCTCGGCCGGAAGCACCTTTCCATACCGGAACCGGATCGGCCGGAGTAAGAGGTGACTTGTAATTCGCCAGGGTGCCTTGCGAGCGGTATGAGCCCGCCATGTGGAAGGAAAGTGAATCGCGGTCTGTTGAATCAACCGCACCGTTGTTGAACTGATACGGCTGG